>JACAEV010000116.1 GCA_013388645.1 Syntrophaceae bacterium
ACTTAGGGTTTCGAATTTTAACAGGGCTATGTCCGAACCTATTGTTGTTTTGGTCACCTGTGGTTCTGAAGAAGAGGCGTTGAAGATTGCCAATGCCTTGGTGGAAGAACATCTCGCGGCTTGCGTCAACATGGTTTCTCCTATCCGTTCCATCTATCGATGGGAGGGAAAGATTTGGGATGAAAAAGAATGGCTGCTCCTCATCAAGACACAAAGACCAAGGTTTGAGGAGCTGGAAAAAAGAGTGAAATCCCTTCACTCTTATGCTGTTCCTGAAATTATCAGCCTCGCCATCACAGATGGTTCTTTGGCCTACCTCAACTGGCTCCGAGAAAGCACAGAATAAAGAAGGGTTCAAAGATTCAAGGGTTCGAGGAAGATCAAAAGAACCTATACAAAATAGATAAGATAGAATACAGGTCCTCGAGCTCTTGAACCATTACTAAGGAGTCCATAATTGAAAAGACATATCGTTCTGAAAATCTCCCCTTACCTCTCTTTGCCAAAGAGGGGTAATTCCTCCCTTTACAAAAGGGAGGGGAGGAGGGATTTGGTCTTTAATGTCCATACAATTATGGACTTAGTAAGTAAGGTTTGGTTTTTGAAGATGAAAATCTGTGTTTTGTTCAAAGGTGTAGGCGACCCTTAGGAGCATTCCCTCATCAAAGTGTTTCCCCATCAATTGAAGCCCGATCGGAAGCCCATCCCGGCTGAATCCACAGGGGAGCGAGATCGCGGGAATCCCTGCTAAATTCACGGGAATGGTGTGAATGTCGGATAAGTACATCTGGAGGGGATCATCCGTTTTTTCACCGATGCGAAAAGCGGGAGTGGGTGCAGTGGGGGCGAGAATGACATCCACTTTCTCGAAGGCACCCTCAAAATCCTTTCTCATGAGCGTCCTCACTTGAGAAGCCTTTCGATAGTAGGCCTCATAATATCCAGCGGAGAGGACATACGTTCCTAGAATGATTCGTCGTTTGACCTCCTCTCCAAAACCCTTTGCACGGGTCTGGGTATACATCTCCATGAGATCCCGATATCCTTTGGAACGAAGTCCGTATTTCACCCCATCGTAACGGGCTAAATTGGAACTGGCCTCGGCGGTGGCGATGATGTAATAGATGGCCACGGCATATTGGGTATGGGGTAAGGAAATCCTCTCAATTTCTGCACCCCATTTTCTAAATAACTCCATTGCCTCTTGGATCGCTCGATCAACCTCTGGGTCCATTCCCTCTATAAAATATTCATCCGGAATCCCGATTCGAACCCCTTGAACGTCCCGTTTCAACGATCGTTTATAATCCGGGACTTCCACCATGACCGAGGTCGAATCGTAGGGGTCATAACCACTAATCGCATTCATTAAGATCGCACAGTCTTCCACATCTTTGGTAATGGGACCGATTTGATCCAGCGATGAGGCAAAAGCGACCAGTCCATATCTGGAGACCCGACCGTAAGTTGGTTTCATCCCAACCACTCCGCAACAAGCGGCCGGCTGGCGAATCGACCCCCCTGTATCTGTTCCGAGAGCGGCAATGCACTCATCCGCAGCCACAGCAGCGGCCGAGCCGCCACTGGATCCCCCCGGAATTCGTTGAAGATCCCAAGGATTATGCGTGACCTGAAATCCTGAGTTTTCGGTTGAGGACCCCATGGCAAACTCGTCCATATTGAGTTTCCCTAAAAATACAGCCTCTCTCTCTCTCAATTTTTGAATCACCGTTCCATCATAAAAAGGGACATAGCCCTCCAAAATTTTAGAGGCACAGGTTGTCCGGACCCCTTTGGTGCAGAGGATGTCTTTGAGACCAAGCGGAATCCCTGCAAGATCACCCACCTCTTCACCCTTGGCAATCTTACGATCCACCTGATCGGCCTGATGGAAAGCCTCTTCTTCAGTCAAGAGAAGGAAGGCATTGACCTTTCCCTCTACCTCTCGAATCCGTTGATAGAGGGCTTCGGTCGCCTCCCGGGAGGTCACCTCTTTTTGGGCAATGAGATCGTGCAATTGATGAATGGTCAATGAATAAAGGTCCATCTTCTTTACATAACCAGACTATTGGAATGATGGAATAATAGAATAATGGAATAATGATTAAGGGAACCTCTAATAATTACTAATTCGTCACTCCCGCGAAAGCGGGAGTCCAGTAATTTCAAAAGTTTATGGATTCCTGCTTCCGCAGGAATGACATTTTTAGAGGTTGCCTTAAGTATCTCTCCTGATGAACAGCATTCTTTTTTTCGACCCATCATTCCACTCTTCCATAATTCCATCTTAATTGGTTTACTCAATAATCTTTGGTACTTTAAAATGGTCATCCTCCTTATCGGGAGCCAACGCCAATACCTCTTCCTTCGGAAAAGAAGGTTGGATCTCATCTTCTTTAAAGACATTCGAGAGGGGGATAGCATGGGAAGTGGGTTCCACTCCGGTGGTGTCGATTTGGTTCAATTGATCCATATAGTTGAGGATCTGTTCTAACTGGCTTCCCAGAGTGACCCGTTCCTGTTCAGACAATTCCAAACGAGCCAACTTGGCTACTTTTTCAATGTCCATCTTCATCTGAATGTTTCCTTCGAGAGATTATCCGATCATCTCCTTTATCTTTTTGAAACTCTCTTCTAATTTCTCACGTCGGGTGTAAAATGTCGCCGCCCTCTCTTTAACTTCCTGAACAATCTCTGGAGGGGCCTTGGATAGGAATTGCTCGTTGGAAAGTTTTTTCATAACTAAAACATTCTCTTTCTCAAGTTTCGAGATCTCCTTTTGAAGCCTTCTCGCCTCTTCTTCCATTTGCGATCGATTCATCGGAACGAAAATCTCAAGATCCTGACAGACAGCCAGTGCGCTGTAAGGGGGCCTCTCCAGATGCTCCCCAACCCTAAATTCTTTAACCATGGCGAGCAATTGGATGAACGATTGATTGGTCCGTAACTGCTTCTCTATTTCTTCTTTCTGGGTTCGAAAAAGGGCAACGATTTGCTCTCCCGGAGGAAGATTCATCTCTCCCCTGATGCGGCGAACGGCGTTGACCACTTCCATGATCTGATCCATCTGGTCTGTTGCCATGGTGTCATCAAATTGTCGATCAGGTCTTGGAAAGGGAGCAACCATAATGGATTGTCGTTCGATTCGTTGCGGAAGTTTTTGCCAGATCTCTTCGGTGATAAATGGCATGAAGGGGTGAAGCAATTTGAGAATCGCCTCGAGGACCTCCAATAGGGTCTGCTGGGTAAGCGCTTTTCCCTTTCCTTCCTTCTCCTGATAAAGGGTCAGTTTGGCCAGCTCCAGGTACCAATCGCAGAATTCATGCCATACGAATTGATATAAGACGTGCGAAGCCTCGTTGAATTGATAGTTGTCTAATGCCTTCTCGACATCCCGTATCGTCTGGTTCAATCTTCCTCGAATCCACCGATCAGGGAGGTTAAATTCTTCCGGAGGGGTGTCTTGAGGAACCTCGTTGATATTGAAATGCTCAAGGTTCATCAGGGCAAAACGAGAAGCATTCCAGATCTTATTGGCAAAGTGTCGATAACCCTCTGTTCTGGACTCCGAAAGTTTTAAATCACTTCCAGGCATGGTCAGCGAAGCAAGGGTGAACCGTAAGGCATCTGCCCCGAAACGGTCAATGAGATCAAGGGGGTCCACCACATTGCCTCTTGTTTTTGAATATTTTTCCCCTTTTTCATCCCTGACCAGCCCATGGATATAAACTTCCCGAAAAGGAACATCCCCCATAAATTTTAGGCCCATCATCATCATCCTGGCCACCCAAAAGAAGAGAATATCGAAGCCGGTGACCAGAACAGACGTAGGGTAGAACCGCTTCAACTCCTTCGTTTCTTTCGGCCATCCCATGGTCGAAAAAGGCCAAAGGGCAGAACTGAACCAGGTATCTAAAACGTCTGTTTCAGGAATCAATCGATTGGAGGCACAGGCTGGACAGGAAGCCGGCATCTCTTTGGAGACAATGACCTCCTCGCATTGCCCGCAATACCAGGCCGGGATGCGATGTCCCCACCAGATTTGTCGAGAGATGCACCAATCTCGAATATTTTCCATCCAATCGAAATAGGTCTTTTCCCACATTTCTGGGATAATCCGGGTACGGCCTTCTCGGACAGATTCAATCGCGGATTCAGCTAACGGTTTGGTTTTGACAAACCACTGGAGGGAGAGGTTGGGTTCGACGATCGTTTTACAACGATAACAATGCCCTACCATATGGGGATAGTCTTCCACTCTTAGGAGCACCCCATCTCGCTCAAAATCTTCAACGACCTGACGACGGCATTCAAACCGATCCAGCCCATCATAGGGACCGGCATTTTTATTCATCCGACCCACCTCATCGATCACCTTAATCTGTTCAAGATGGTGATGCAATCCAATTTCAAAATCATTAAAATCGTGGGCAGGGGTGATCTTCAGACATCCTGTTCCAAACTCCACATCCACATAGTGGTCGGCAATAATGGGGATCTCCCGATGAACGACAGGGAGGATGATCTTTTCCCCAATCCAAGACTGATAACGCTCATCTTCAGGATTGACTGCTACGGCCGTATCCCCAAACATGGTTTCCGGGCGAGTCGTCGCGACAATCACGAAACGGTCACTCTCTTTGAAAGGGTATTTTAGATGGTAAAGTTTCCCCGGCTCTTCCTGATGTTCCACTTCGAGATCGGATAAAGCCGTTTGGCATCGAGGACACCAGTTGATGATATAATGACTGCGATAAATTAAGCCCTCCTGATAAAGACGAATAAACACTTCCTTGACCGCTTCGGAGAGGCCTTCGTCCATGGTAAAACGTTCACGGCTCCAATCACAAGAAGCCCCCAGCTTCTTTAACTGGCTGATGATCGTCCCCCCTGATTGCCTTTTCCACTCCCAAACCCTCTCAATAAATTTTTCTCTTCCAAGAGCATGGCGGTCAAGCCCTTCCTCCAAAAGCTGTTTTTCCACGACGTTCTGAGTCGCAATGCCCGCATGGTCTGTCCCTGGCATCCAGAGGACATTGTAGCCCTTCATCCTTTTAAACCGAACCAGTATGTCTTGTAGGGTATTGTTCAGTGCGTGTCCGATATGAAGGACACCCGTTACATTCGGGGGTGGGATGACGATGGAATAAGCTTTTTGTTCTGAATTCTCATCGGCTCGAAAATAGCCAAGTTCCTCCCAATAATGATACCACTTGTCCTCCACTTGATGGGGGTCATAAATTTTGTCCAAAAGATTTGCGACCATGGAGCCACCCTTTGTCCTCCTTATTCCTTTTCTTCCTTTTGAAGTCGTTTGATCTCCTCTTGAATCGCCTTCTCTGCCAAATCTGGGACGACCTCCCTCACCATCTTTTCAATACGATCAAGGGTCAAGCTGACGACATTCTGAGTCATCTCAGGGACAAGTTTTTTGATGATCTCTTCCATGACTCCCTGAACTTTTTCAGCGATGACCTCTTGCATTTGTCGATCGACTGCTCTCACCAGGGGACGGATTTCCTCTTCCATTAACGAAGAGGGTTTGACCCCTTCCAATCGACTTTTTCTAACTTCTTCGACCCTTCCTCCCTTTGGCGCCTCGATGGCACTGATTTCCTCTTCTCCCAAAATCTCTTCCAGCAATTCCTTTGGGAACTCCTCTTCTGGGAGCTCCTTCAGTTCTTCTTCTACAGATTCTTCAATAAGGAGGACTTCTTCAGGAATCTCTTCCTTGGGTTCTTCGATCAGAAAAGGCGTAAGTTCTTCTTCGGGCAATTCGCTCGCCATCTCCTTTTGGATGGCCTCTTCGAATTCTTCAAGATTTAAAGGTTTTTCTTCGATCTCCTCCAATTTGAGAGATTCTTCCTCAATCCCTCTTACCTCCTTTGAAGAGGGCCATTCACTCTCAATAGAAGGTTTGAGTTGTTCCACCTTTTCAAGAATTTCTTCCAATTCGATTTTCTTAAAAAGCTCCTCTTCAGGGGAGGGCTCCTGAGGAATTCCCTCTTTTTTGTATTCGAGGTCGACCTCTCCTCTCTCTCTCCCCAAACGACCCTCTGATCTTTTTCCAACCACTTTTTCGTCAAGCTCTAACTTTTCCCACGCCTCCAGTGGAGCGATCTCTCCCAACGGCTCCTCTTTTTCAATTTTTTCTGTGGTGACAAAGTCATGGATGCTCATTCTCGTTTCGGGCTCCTCAACGACCTCCACCAGATCAATAATCTCTTCCTCTTCCATCTCCTCTAACGAGATCCCCTTCTTCTCCCCTTCTTTCTTCCTGAAGGCTCCTTCCATCAATTGGTCCACCAGACGAAGCACTTCATCTTCATTGAGAGGTTTTGAGATGACTCCATCCGCATGGGCATACTGGCGATCTTTCTCAGAAATCTCATTGAACAAGTCCGATATGAGAAGGAACGGAATATGTTTGAACTCGGGATCCCCTTTGAGAACGCCGCATAATTCCAAACCCCCCATCTCACGAAGGCCCATCCCCGAGGCAATGATCAGGTCCGGCTTGAAAAGTTTTATTCGAAGAAGCACCTCCTCTCCACTGTCAGAAAAGATCAGGTGGTAGGGGGTGGTTTCAAAAATCCTTTGGAACTCCTCCTGATCGGCCTTATCCGAATCAGCGATTAGAATTTCGTTTGCCATACTTGGGTCTCCTTGGAAGATGGGAGAGAACGGGCCCTTCTAATGAGTTATGTTTTTCTATCATAAGGAATGATGAATGTCAAGAAAATCACCATATCCGCCGAGGGAGGGGAAGGAAAAGCTTTTCATAAAGAGCAAAGACGTAACGGTCTGTCATCCCAGCTAAAAAATCGCATACGCATCGCTCCAATGGATCATAGAGCGATTCCATTTGGGTCAGGGATAAAAAATCATTTGGATGATCCACCAGATAATAGAAAAGCTCTCTCAACATCTTCGTCGCTTTATGGAAATCGGCATGTACAATTTCATTCTCATAGACACGATCCCAGAGAAATTCCCGTAGGTTCCAAATCGCCGAGAGCACCTCTTTTGAGAGAGCCAGTCTCCCACCCCCCACTCGGAGACTTTCTCGAATGAGATCATTGACCATGGTATTGATTCGCCTGGAATGGGTCGGACCCAAATATTTCAAACAATCCTCAGGGAGGTCTTCCTCGGAAATCACGCCGCCACGGATCGCATCATCGATGTCATGATTGACGTAGGCGATGATATCAGCAATCCGCACCACCTGACCCTCTAAGGTACAAGCCATCGCCTCCGTATTCTCGCTGAGGATTTCTCCCTTCCCTTTGGTGTGCTTGACAATACCATCTCTGACTTCGAAGGTGAGGTTCAATCCCCTTCCCTCCCTCTCCAATCGATCAACGACCCGGAGACTTTGGTCGGCATGATTAAATCCACCCGAAACGATCTCATTGAGGGTGTCCTCCCCGGCATGGCCAAAGGGGGTATGTCCGATATCGTGTGCCAATGAGATGGCTTCTGTTAAATCCTCATTGAGACGGAGGGTCTTGGCAATGGTTCGGGCGATCTGAGACACTTCGAGGGCATGGGTCAATCGGGTCCGGTAATGATCCCCCATGGGGGAGAGAAAGACCTGGGTTTTATGTTTCAATCTCCTAAAAGACTTGGAATGAACGATCCGATCTCGGTCATGCTGAAAAGCAGGTCGAAGGGGGCATTCCTCTTCGGCAATTTGACGGCCCCTGGTCTTTGAGCTCAATGCCGCAAAAGGAGAGAGGATCTCCTTTTCCCGTTCCTCTAATTCTTCCCGAATCGTCTTTGACAATTGACAAGCCTCCCCTGAATCGAATATGCTTGAGTAATTCCAACTTACCATAAAAAATAGGCTTGATCAAACGCAACCTCCATGGATCAAATCCCCTGGCAAAAGTAGGTGGTTGCCTATATTTTCACCGCTTAGTTGGAGTAGGCCGGACTCCCATTGATCTCTTTAGAAGGTAACGGGAAGTGGATCTTCATCAGATAAAAAAAGAAATCCATCGAGATCCGATTCTCTCCAAACTATCAAGAGTAGCCAAAGAGAACGACGTGTCGCTTTTTTTAGTAGGGGGTTACCTTCGGGATCGGTTCATTGGAATGGGGGGACGGGATTATGACTTTACTTTACCGAAAAAAGCTTCATCCCACATCGCCATGATTGAGGACACTCTTCAGCTCCGCTTCTTTAAAGTAGGAAAAGAAGAAAGGAATACGACCACGTATCGGATTGTGAAAGAAGACCTCTCGATGGATCTCACCTTCCTCCAGGGGGAAACGATCGAAGAGGATCTTCAAAAAAGGGACTTCACTATTAATGCGATCGCCTTCTCGCTGAAAGATGAAATCTTTCATTGGGTCAAAGGAAGTCTGGAGGATCTGAAAGAAAAAGTGATCCGGCCTGTTTCATCACATTCCATCGATCAGGACCCGCTCAGGATGTTGCGTGCCATTCGTTATCTTTGCACCCTGAATGATTTTGTAATGGAGAAGGGCTTGAAGGAGGAAATTTCTTTAAAAAAAGAAAAGATCCTTGGCCTCCCTGGAGAACGGGTTAAATCAGAATTGGATCAAATCCTCCTTTCCCCCCAGCCATTTCTGGGAATGAAAACCCTTT
This sequence comes from Syntrophaceae bacterium, assembly GCA_013388645.1. Classification (GTDB taxonomy): domain Bacteria; phylum Desulfobacterota; class BSN033; order BSN033; family UBA1163; genus UBA1163. The sequence goes on from JACAEV010000116.1 coordinate 8,618, forward strand.
ATGAATCCGACCTCCTTCTCACCCTCTTCCCAGAGTTGAAGGGTTTGGAAAACCTCGGCCAAAACGAGCACCACCATCTCCGTGTCTTACATCATACCCTCCTCATGATTGAAAAAATAGAGTGGGCCCTGGAATGGACGGTTCAACATCATCGCGAGATTTCCCTCACCCGAGAGGATCGCCTCTCCCTCTATTATGCCGCCCTCTTCCATGATATCGGCAAGCAAGACACTTATGCAAGGGATGAAAAAGGAAAGGTCCATTTCTATTACCACGAGACCTTCTCGGTTCAAGCCGCGGAGGGAATGATGGAAAGACTTCGTTTCTCCAATCTGATGAAAAATAAAATCCTCCGTCTCATCAAAAGTCACATGAGAGTCCTTAATTTATCCCGGGAAACCAAAGAGACCGCTCTAAAAAGACTGATGAATCAAATGGGAGAGGACACTCCATTGCTGATCCTAATGACCCTGGCCGATAAAGAGGCAAGCCGAGGTATTCTATCCGTGCAAATGGATGAGGTGGTGGAAAAGCATTGCCTTCGGATCTTGGAATTATTTAATGAAAAGGAGATCATTTATCCTCCCCCATTAGTGTCCGGACACGATGTGATGGCATTGGGATACTCCTCTGGACCGAGGGTGGGAAAAATTTTGGATTTCATTCGGCAGAAACAGGTCGAGGGGGAGATTAAAAATAGAGAGGAGGCATTAAGCATATTGAAAGAGAAGTTTGGAATCGAGTAAAGCAGATCCCATCCCATCAATCGACCGCTTTCTAAGGCATTGGAAACCTGTTCATCTGTTTGGATCACCCACTTACTAATCAGTCCATAATTGTATGGACATTGAAGACCAAATCCCTCCTCCCCTCCCTTTTGTAAAGGGAGGAATTACCCCTCTTTGGCAAAAGGGGTAAGGGGAGATTTTCAGAACGA
>JACAEV010000139.1 GCA_013388645.1 Syntrophaceae bacterium
ACAAAACACTCTCCTTGCCCTCGAAGCATAGATCCGCCAGCCTGTTCAAAAAATCTTCCCGGTCTTGACCGATGCGGAATATTTGTGTGCGTTCGATTCCCCCGGCCCATGATGTGATGTAAGGCTCCAGGAGCATCGAGTCTGGGTTGTCTCGGCATACGGAAATCTTACTCTCATTTTCCCCAAACGTCAAGTTGTTTTAGAACCAACGTCCCCTTTCTTCACCATTTGAGAAGAAACGACATTGGAGAGAATTTCCCTTCCATTTAAAAGGACCGCTGCTCCTGTATCATCGCAAGAGGTCTCAATGGCCAATACTCGCATCATTTTCATTGAGAAAAAGATACCTCAAAAAGCCGAAAAAAGAAGTGATGATTCATCGACCCCAACCCTTACTATTTTTTAGTCATTCATTCTCCCAAGCATATTTCCCAATCAGTTTAACAAAACGGCACCCCCCCAAGTCCTCTTTCTTCACACCCTCTTCGGTTTTGGTCACACGAAACAAATCTTGAACCAATGCATCTCCGATAGGGATGACCAGCCTCCCCCCGATTGCCAACTGATCGATCAAGGGTTGAGGAATATTCGGAGACCCTGCGGTGACGATAATCGCATCGAAAGGACTTTCCTCCATCCATCCGAAGGTCCCGTCAAAGATTTTGATTTCGACATTGAAATACCCCAGGTCGTAAAGTAATTTCCTGGCACGAATGGCCAAGGGTCGAATGCGTTCGATCGAAAAGACCTTCTCAGACAATTCCGCCAAAATGGCCGTCTGGTATCCTGAGCCCGTCCCGATCTCTAAGACCTTCTCCCTCCCCGTTAACCCTAACGCTTCGGTCATCAGTGCAACCATATACGGTTGAGAGATGGTCTGCTTCTCTCCGATGGGCAAGGGGTGGTCGCTATAGGCTTGGCTTTGAAGGGCCTCTTCAACAAAGAGGTGGCGAGGAATTTTCTTCATTGCAGAAAGAAGTTTAGCATCTTTGATCCCTCGTGAAGCAATCTGCTCTTCCACCATCTTCACCCTAGCCTTTGAAAAATCAATCATATGAATCGATGCCTAAAATATTTAAAGTGAGCTAAAGTGACCAAAGTTTAAAAATCTGTTTTAAGCACTTCAGGTAATTTCATCCCTTTAGTCACTCAGTCCTCTTTTTCAGCCTTTTTCTTCAGTTCATCCAAAATTCTCAACGCTTCAAGAGGGGTTAATCGCTCAGGTTCAATCTTTTTCAACTCGGAACGGATGGGATCGGCCATTGAAAAGAGGGAGGGCTGGAAGGGAAGATTGGGCCTTGAGGTGGGCATTTTCGTTGTGGCTATTTTCGGCAGGCCCATGGCATCCAGCTCTCCTTTCTCCAGATTCAAAAGGATCTCTTTTGCCCGGTCAATCACCTTTTGCGGAAGACCTGCCAGCCGTGCCACTTGAATCCCGTAACTTCGATTGGTCCCTCCCTCTACAATTTTTCTGAGAAAGATGATCTCCCCGGCCCACTCTTTCACAGCGACATTGTAATTTTTCACTCTCTCTTTCGTGAGTGCCAATTCGGTTAATTCATGATAGTGCGTCGCAAAAAGGGTCTTCGGCCTGATCGAGGCGTGGTCATGAAGATATTCTGCAACAGCCCAGGCAATGCTTAACCCGTCAAAGGTGCTGGTCCCTCTTCCGATCTCATCCAAAACGACCAGACTTCTTGAAGTCGCCTGGTTTAAAATCCGTGCCGTCTCCATCATCTCCACCATGAAGGTGCTTTGCCCCCTCATGATGTTGTCGAGGGCGCCAATACGTGTGAAGATGCGATCCACCACCCCAATCGTTGCTTCGCCGGCAGGGACAAAACTTCCCATCTGTGCCATTAAAATGATCAAGGCCACTTGCCTCAGATAGGTGGATTTGCCTGCCATATTGGGCCCAGTGATAATCAGAATCTGATGCCCTTGGAGATCCAGGTGAGTATCATTGGGGACGAATCTTTCCGAAAGGCCCATCCTCTCCAGGACAGGATGCCTTCCATCGTGAATGATGATCTCGTGCCCTTCATCTACGACAGGCCGGACGTAATGATACCGATCGGCGATCTCCGCCATCGAACTTAGAACATCGATGATGGCAATGGCAGATGCGGTTCTTTGGAGTCTTGCCGTTTCTTCTGAAACCTTTTTCCGAATATCCTCGAAGAGTCGATATTCGAGCTGACAGATCGCCTCTTCGGCCCCTAAGACTTTAGTTTCGAATTCCTTGAGCTCTGGAGTGATAAACCGTTCTGCATGAACTAAGGTCTGCTTTCTGATATAATGCTCTGGAACGAGGTGAAGGTTGCTCTTGGTCACCTCAATATAATATCCGAAGACTTGGTTATACCGAACTTTCAAAGAGGAAATCCCTGTTTTTTTTCTTTCCTCCGCTTCCAATTGGAGAATCCATCCCTTTCCCTCCCGACCGATCGCTCTTAATGCATCCAACTCCTTGTCATAATTCGGCTTGATGATCCCTCCCTCTTTAACCGTCAGGGGGGGATTCTCCACGATAGAGGATTCCAGCAGTTGACAAAGATCCTCAAAATCCTCCATTTCTGTTATGCATGTAGTGAGCAGGGAGGAGTGAAAGGGTTGGAGATTTTGTTTAAGAATGGGTAGATGTTGAATTGAATTTTTTAATCCGATCAGATCCCGAGCATTTGCATGTCCTAAGAAAATCCGCGATACCAATCTTTCAATATCTTGAATTCCCTTTAAAGATTCCCTTAGTTGTTTCCTTTCAATCTTTTTTTCCTTCAGCTCGGAGACCGCCTCCAAACGGTTTTCGATCCCCTGGATATCCAGCAGAGGATAATGGAGCCATTGTTTTAATGTACGCCCTCCCATCAGGGTGACGGTTTCATCCAACACCCAGAAGAGGGAGCCCCTCTTTCCCTGCTCAAATAGGGAGTGGGTTAATTCTAAATTTCTTTTCGTCACCTCATCGATAACCATGAAATCCTGCACACGGTAAAAAGTAAGTGGACGGATATGGGAGATGGGCTTTTTTTGATTTTCTTCTGCGTAATGGAGGACCATCGCTACGGCATGACGGGCGAGAGGGAACTTCTCCAAGATGGCATTCTTTCCCACCCCCTGGTAAGGAGGAAGGGTGTCCGAGAAGGGGTCATCTAAATAAGTCATCAAACTATTTTCAAAGTTCTTTTTAAACCCCTCAAAGCAGGGATGCCCTTGAAATCTTTTAAGGAATAAAATTTCTTTGGGCTCGTTTCGGAGGGCTTCGCTCAAAAACGGTTCAAATCCAGAGATTTGACAGGCTTTTAATTCACCCGTCGAAATATCTAAAAAGGCGATACCGAAAACCTCTCCCTCTGCATACAACCCCATCAGGTAATTATTTTCTCCAGATCCCAATTGAATGGTATCGATCACCAACCCTGGAGTAAAAACCCTGACCACTTCTCTTTTGACGATCCCTTTTGCAAGTTTTGGATCTTCGACCTGGTCACAAAGAGCAACCTTATAACCTTTTTGTAAAAGCTTCAAGATATAGGTTTCCGCCGCAAAATAAGGAACCCCACACAGGGGGACACTATCCTTTTGATTTTTGTCCCTCGAGGTCAATGCAATGTCCAGTTCTCGAGAACCGATTCGTGCATCTTCAAAAAACATCTCGTAGAAGTCCCCCATCCTAAAAAAAAGAAGCGCATCCGGATATTGGCTTTTAACCTGCAGATATTGCTTGATCATGGGAGTGAGAGGTTTCATCTTAAAAGTTGGGGAAAAAGGGTAAGGGTTAGAGGCCGGTTTGGTTTAGAGGCTAAGAGTAAGGGGTGTAAATCTTTAGACAAAAAACCTAACCCATTGACAAAACTGACATCCTCGCCTTTACCCAAAAACTAATGAATTCTTTTTTCAAATAATCTAACAGAATCTTTTGGGGTTGTAAAATGGAAGTTCTTTGAATGAAAAAATGTTAGGCGCAAGATGTCAGGGGTAAGGGGTAAAAAGCGAAGAATTATGAGGTTAGAGCTAAGAATGATGGAATTTGAATTTATCCCTTACTCCTTACGACTTACGATTTACGATTTGCGTTTTAGGGCGAGAGCGGTAGTCCATCAAGGCCCAGGGTTTCGGGGTACCCCAACATGATATTCATGTTCTGAACGGCCTCCCCCGAAGCCCCCTTGACCAGATTGTCAATGGCCGTAATGATCACAGCCCGGTCATCGGGTTCACTGACCATTACGCCGATATCGCAAAAATTAGACCCCCTTACATCCTTGGTGCTCGGAAGTTTTCCTTTTGGATAAACTCGAATAAAAGGCTCCTTCTGATAAGCCTCCTTGAAAATGTGGAGCAGCTCGTCCGTCTTCATTTTTTTTAAAAGTCGAACGTAAAGGGTAGATAAGATTCCGCGATCCATCGGGATGAGATGAGGAACGAAGGTCACCCTCACCTCCCTCTGAACCATCTGGCTCAGCTCCTGATCGATCTCTGGAGTGTGTCGATGTGCAAAGATTTTATAAGCCTTCACCCCCTCATTCACCTCGCAAAAAAGAGATTCTAAAACCACATCCCGACCGGCACCGCTGACACCGGATTTGGAATCGATGACGATATTCTCAAGGGAGATCAGCCCCTGCTTCATCAAAGGGATGAAACCGATCAAGGCCCCGGTGGGATAACAACCTGGGTTTCCAACAATCTTTGCATGGCGAATCCTCTCTCGATGGAGCTCGGGAAGACCATAAACGGATTCCGGAAGCAAATCCGCACTCGTATGTTTTTGATACCATCTTTCATAGACACCCGCATCTTTAAATCGAAAGTCTGCGCTGAGATCGACGACTTTTTTCCCTTGCCGATAAAATGATGGGACCATTTCCATCGCCGTCTTATGGGGAACGGCCGTAAAGATAAAATCTGCTTTTTTTGAAATTGGACCGATCGCGAGCTCTTCGCACTCCAAGGGAAGATGTTTCATCAGGGATGGGAAGACTTGGTCAATGGGAAGGCCAGCATATTTTTGCGAGGTCACTGCTGTGACCTCCACCTCAGGATGATGTAAGAGTATCCGGAGAAGTTCCACCCCTGTATATCCCGTTGCTCCAATGATTCCCACTTTCGTCTTCATGGGTCACCTTTGTTCTAAAAAGATACTTAAATCCCCCTTAATCCCCCTTTTCCAAGGGGGAAATTTTATCCCCCCCTCTTTTGTAAAGAGGGGTTAGGGGAGATTTGAGAAGTAACAAATAAAAAAGGGGAGGCCATTTGACCTCCCCTTCTATGGCCCGCAAATTATCTCTTCGAGTATTGCGGTCTTCTTCGAGCTCCTCTTCTGCCGTACTTTTTCCTTTCTTTGACCCTTGAATCTCTTGTCAGAAAACCGGCCTTTTTGAGAGCCTCTTTAAAATCGGGATTGTATTGAAGAAGGGCCTTCGCAATGGCATGGCGAACCGCAATCGACTGTCCTGAGACCCCTCCACCATGAACATTGATGGCCACGTCAAATTGATTACGAGTCCCTGTAATATCAAAGGGCTGAAGGGCGACCATTTCACAGGTCTCTCTTCCAAAATACTCTTTGAGCGCCCTCTCATTAATCAAAAACTTCCCCTCTCCTGGTTCTAGCCAAACCCTTGCGATGGAGGTTTTTCTTTTGCCAGTTGCATAAATCGGTTCTGTCACGTTCTCTCACTCCTTTTTAGCATAATTGACTCGAATGAAAACGAATTTAACGAATCATAAAGTATAAGATCCTCCATATTCGCTTGATTCATTCCATTTTGGCCTATTCGTAAACTTCATCATTCAATGGAAATAGGTTTTTGGGCCTCATGAGGGTGATTTGGACCTGCATAGACCTTGAGCTTTCTAAGCATCTGCCGACCCAGGCTGTTCTTGGGAAGCATTCCCCTCACTGCCATCCGGATCATCTCGGTGGGCTTCTCAGCTAAAAGCTTTTCCGCACTCGTCTCTTTAATGCCACCTGGATAGCCCGTATGATGATAATAAACCTTATCTTTCATCTTCTTGCCGGTCAAGGTCAATTTCCCGGCATTGATCACGATGACAAAATCTCCGGTATCCACGTGGGGTGTATAAAGGGGTTTGTTTTTTCCCTTTAATATCTTTGCCAATTCCGTAGCCAGTCTCCCTAACACCTTCCCCTCAGCATTGATGAGGTACCATTTGTGTTCTAACCCTTCCTTTTTGGCTTGATAGGTCTTCATCTTATTCCATCCAGGCATTAAATTTAATATATTCACTTGAGCGTTGTCAATTCACCCACCCCTCTGTTACTTTTTCCTTTTTAAGGTAACATGGCGATGCCATAAGAGCACAATGGGACTTGCAATATAAACAGTGGAATAGGTTCCTGAGATCAATCCCACAATCATGGCACTGGTAAAATCGTGAATGACCGGACCTCCAAAAAAGAAAAGGATCAAGACGACCATCATGACGGTCCCTGAAGTTAAAATCGTTCTACCAAGGGTCTCATTGATACTGACATTAAAAATCGTCTCAAGATCCTCTTTTCTCATCTTCTTAATATTTTCTCTGACTCGATCAAAAATAACAATGGTATCATTGATTGAAAATCCGATGATCGTCAGGATGACGGCCAAGAGAGGTAATGAGAATTCCAAATCGAAGATCGATATGGCGCCAAACGTAACAATAATGTCATGAACTAATGCGACAATTCCCCCCAGTCCATAGGAGACCTGGCGAAACCGAATGGCCACATAAATCAATATGGCGATGAAGGATAGCACCGTCGCCCATATGGCTTTCCGCTTTAAATCCTTTCCTACTTTTGGGCCGACCACCTCTGCCCTCCGAACCTCCAAGGTCTGCCCCTTAAATCGATCCTGGAGAGAGGTTTGAATCGTCTTGGACATCGCCTCTAAATCTTCGGAGCTTTTTTCGATGCGGATCAAAAATTCATTTTCCCCTCCAAACTTCTGGACGACGGCATCTTTTGATCCAAGCGCCTCCATGGCATTTCTGACCTCAGAAATATCCATGGTCTTTGAAAATTTGATTTGAAGGAGTATCCCTCCGGCAAAATCCACGCCATACCTCAATCCCCCGTGGAAAATGATGGAACCGAGACTGAGAAGGATCACGATAGCGGAAACCCAAATAGTAAATTTCTTTTTGCCAATAAAATTGAAATGGGTACCCGGACGAATCAGTTCCATAAAAAGGACGCCCTCAACTGAATTAAATACTTAGCTTTTTAACTTTAACTTTCAATGTGAGATAATCAAAAATCCATCTCGTCACAAAAACCGCAGTAAAAATATTGGCTACGATCCCCCAGAACACTGTGACCGCAAAGCCCCTGACCGGGCCTGTTCCAAATTGATATAAAAAGAGTGCCGCAATGAGCGTGGTGACATTCGAATCGATGATCGTAGTGAAAGCCCGATGATACCCTTGATCAATCGCTGCTCGGGGGGTCTTCCCCCATCTCAACTCTTCTTTAATCCGTTCGTGAATCAAGATATTCGCATCGACAGCCATTCCAATCGAAAGAACCAGCCCTGCGATACCGGGTAAAGTGAGCGTGGCTCGAAGAAGTGCGAGGGCGGCAAAAACGAAAATCGTATTTAAAATAAGAGCGACGTCGGCAATGCCCCCTGCAACACGGTAATAAAAAATCATAAATAAAACCACCAATCCTGCACTGATCAACACAGAGATGATTCCCGTTCGAATGGAATCCTGCCCTAAAGAAGGTCCGACCGTCCTTTCCTCAATGATCTTCACGGGTGCCGGTAAGGCCCCAGCCCTCAGGACGATCGCTAACTCATTGGCCTCATCCGTGGTGAAACGGCCGGTGATCTGTGCCCTCCCTCCGGGAATCCTCTCTTGAATGACCGGAGCGGAATAAACCGTATCGTCTAAAATGATAGCCAACCTCTTCTTCACATTGGCACCGGTGATTTGCTCAAATAACTTTGCCCCGATATCATCGAATTCCAAAGCGATATAGGGTTCATGAAATTGGGATTCGAGTGCCACTCGGGCATCCTTTAATACCTCACCGGTCATCAAGGTCTTTTCTTTTAAAAGATAAGGAACCTTTCTGACCCCTCCCGTCTTCGGGTCCACCACCCGTTGATAAAGAATGACATCTCCTTCTGGAATATTGCCTTTTAAGGCCGTCTCCAAGTCCCCTTCTTCATCTACCAGTTTAAATTCTAAGAGGGCGGTTCGGCCGATCAAACTTTTTGCTCTCTGTGGGTCTTTGATTCCTGGAAGTTGAATCAGGATACGATCGGTCCCCTGAAGCGTGATTTCAGGCTCAGAGACTCCAAATTGATCAATTCGATTTCGGATGGTCTCCAACGCTTGATCAATGGCACTCTTCTTAATTTGATCCGCTTGCTTGCTGTCGAGAACGAGCACCATTTTCCATATCCCTCCGCTGGACTCCGAGGAGGAGAGTTCCTGCATGATGCTGTAGCGTTCTCTTAAAAGCCTCTCCCACTTCTCTTTTTCCCCGGAGACCTCCAGTATAATCTGATCCCTCTTCTCCCGCTCGACCTTCCCGGCAGGAATGCCTCTATCTTTCAAATCATCTTTCAGATTATTTTTTATCCTCTCTACATAGCTCTCAACAGCTTTATCCGCTTCTGCTTCAAGAACGAGATGCATTCCTCCCTGCAAATCAAGACCCAAATGGATTTTTTCCGTAGGTATAATTTTAGTATACCAAGATGGAAGCAGGGGAATCACCGTCGGGAGAATGAGGAGAATGGCAAAAAGGGTAATGGCCGCATAGAGAATCAATCTCCACTTTAAACTTTTTAACATGCAAGGTCCCTCTTTGTAAGCCTAACAAAATGAAACCAAGGGCAGATTGAACCCTTGGTAATATGATAACATATCCTATGGGATATCAATTTGCAAGAAAAAATTTAAGAAAAAGGTAACCCGTCAGTCTTGGTCCGATCGTACAATGATCCGACAGGGATGTCGGAAAAAATCTTATAGCGGGTACCTCAACATTTCTTCTAAACCTCAAAAATCCCTTGGAGAGAATAAAGGAATTACCGATGATAGCGATGGTGACCCTTCCCTATAAAAAAATCCGCTTGATAAGATTTTCGATGACATCCCTAACGGATCTGGACATTTCATACCTGTAACCAAGTGATGACAGAAAAAGGCCCAAGGATCATTCACTCGGGCCTTCCTTTATTATCCTGAGGTCATAAAGTTATTTTATATCACTCCATTTCCCATACTTCTCCCTTAAAATTCGGTGGAGGATTTTCCCGGTTGGAGTCATGGGCATCTCTTCATCTTTAATGAAATCGACCGATTTGGGAATCTTATATCCAGCGATCTTTCCTCTGCAGTGGTCAATGAGTTCTTTTTCCGTCGCCGTCTTACCCTGATGGAGGGTGACGACGGCTTTCACCGATTCTCCCCATTTCTCATGAGGCACCCCAATCACCGCCACATATTTCACTGCAGGATGCGATCCTAATAAGTTCTCCACCTCTGAAGGAAAGATATTTTCGCCTCCACTGATGATCATATTGGCCTTCCTGTCTACCAGGACATAGTATCCATCCGGGTCTCGGTAAGCCATGTCCCCTGCTGAAAACCACTCTCCTTGGAAAACCGACTTTGTTTTCTCGGGATCTTTCCAATATTCTTTGAACACATGAGGCGTCCTTGAATAAAGTTCTCCCACCTGTCCGTCCGGCACCTCTTTTCCATTTTCATCCAAAATTTTTATTCGATCCGTTCCCCAAATCTCCCTGCCAATCGAGCCTAACTTCTTAAATTGCTCTTCTGGCCTGAGAAGGGTCACCAGCCCTGCTTCGGTTGAACCATAGGCTTCCCAGAGCTCAGCATTCTTAAAATATTCCATGATGGCCAGTTTCGTATCTTTGCGGGCAGGTGCAGAGGAAATCAAGAGTTGACGCATCGAGCTCACATCATATTTCTTTTTGATCTCATCCGGTTGTGAGAGGATCATAATGTAATGGGTAGGAACCAGGGAGGTAAAGGTGATCTTTTCTTTCTCAATCGTTTTCAAAAGATCTTCCGGATCGAAGCTGACCATATTGTAAACGAACACTCGTGCACTACAATAAGTGTACGTAAATGAGTAATAGATAGAATTGATGTGGCACATCGGCATGACCAGCATCACGCAATCATCTGGTCGGATACCAGTATTCATAGCATTGAGAACATATTGGGCGAGATTGTTTTCATGAGTTCGGACCACCCCCTTGGGTTTGCCAGTGGTCCCAGAAGTATACATGAGATTCCATACATCATCTCCGTCTACCATCACATCGGGTTCATCTGGCGAAGCCTGTCTGATTAGTTTTTCATAGGATTGATAACCCTCCGGAGTCGCCTCATCTCCCCAATAAACATAATTTTCCGGTGGGATAGAAGGAAGTTTATTTCGAAAGGAATTGACCATTGGAACAAAATCCTTTGAGACTAAAAAGGCTTTACATTCTGAATGGTTCACCACATATTCCATCTCTGGAGCCGCAAGACGAAACATGATGGGGACGGTGACAAGCCCTGCTTTTGCAGAGGCCGCATAAATCTCCATCCATTCGACACAGTTATACGCCAAGATAGCAAACCGATCTCCCTTTTTGAACCCCATTTTGTTTAAGGCATTTGCCAACCGACAACTTCTTTCATTCCATTCCTTGAAGGTCATCTTTCTAAATTTATCTCCCGCCCCTGGTTTATCAGGATACTGCATGGCCATCATTTTAAGAACCGTTCCGGCTGTTATCCATTTACTGGTCGTCATAAAATCACTCCTTTCTTATTTCCATTTGCTTTCGGTTGTGATTTTTTTAACATTCATTATCATCTCGAAAAAATTTTGTCAAGAAGTAGTTTAAAAAAGTCTTGTTATTGTAATGTATTTATTGTATATAGCCAATTAAAAACTATTAAAAAAGAAAGGAGGATTGTCGAAAATGGAAATCGAAGGATATCATTTTCCAGACGATTTGTATTATCATAAAGAGCATTTTTGGGCTAAAGTTGCGAATGGTATTGTGATAATGGGCACGAGTGATTTTGCGCAAAAATTAGCAGGGCAAATTGTCTATATCGAGTTGCCTTCGACTGGGAGAACTCTGGAACAGGGGAAACCCTGTGGGTCTTTGGAATCTGGGAAATGGGTGGGAAGGATTTATGCTCCCGTTTCTGGAAAAGTAGAATCCTCCAATCAAGAGCTTGAAGATACTCCTGAATTGATCAATGAGAGCCCTTATGAAAAGGGCTGGATATGTAAGATCAACCCATCCAATCTTCAAGAAGAACTTAAAAATTTGATGCAGGGTGAACGCCTGATCGAATTTATCAAGTCTGAAATCATCCGAGTCAAAAAGGGATAAAAAATAATCCTCTTTGATTGAAAAATAAGGTGGCCTATCTTATAAATAAGTATAGCCATCCAATGGGCCGTTGATGATTGATTCCAAGACATTTGATCCCAATTTTAAATTTCTCATCGCTCAAGAGCCAGGAGGTGAAAACATAAAAAGATGTTTTTCCTGTGGCACCTGCACGGCTGGATGCCCGGTGAGGGAGGTCACGAACCGTTACAATCCGAGGCGAATTATTCGGATGGCTCTCTTGGGGATGAAGAAGGAAGTCCTCTCCAGTGATTTTATCTGGTTATGTTCCTCTTGTTATACCTGTTTTGAAAGATGCCCCCAAGATGTCAAAATCCCTGAACTGATGAATGCCATCAAAAATATTGCAGTGAGAGAGGGATACTTGCCTCCCTCCATGAGGAGTCAACTAAATCTCCTCGCCTCCTTTGGCCGTCTCTTGGAGGTCACGGACTTTGAAAATGACAAAAGGAGGGATTCAGGGCTCCCCCTGTTTCAAAGACGAACCGAAGATGTGAAAAAGATCTTGAGTCGTTTGGGTCTCCATCGTGAAGAACAGGACAGAGGATAGTCCTCAAAACACTAAATACTCTCTTTTCCTCGGATGTACGGTCCCTGTCAGGGCTTTGAATTATGAGATCTCGGCGAGGAAAGTCGCCGAAAAACTTGGCCTCCAGCTCTCCGATATCCCTGACTTCAGTTGCTGCGGATACCCCATCAAATCCATCCACCACTACGGTTATCTTCTGATGGCCGCTCGCAATCTGGCGCTTGCTGAAAAGAAACGTCTTCCTCTCTGTACGCTGTGCAGCGCTTGTTGTGGTTCCCTATCTGAAGCCAATCACGAGATTCAACAAGACAGCGGACTTCGACGACAGATCAACAGAGATCTTTCCGAATGTCTGGGAATGAGCTATGAAGGGGAAGTTCAGGTCATCCATTTTACTCGTATCCTTCGAGAGGAAATAGGAGAAAAAAGAATTTCACAGCAGAGACGAGCCGATCTCTCCTCCCTTTATGTCGCTCCCCATTATGGCTGCCATTACACGAAACCCACATCGATTTATGGAAAGATGGAAGACCCTGAAAATCCAGAAAGCTTAGATGAGCTCATTGAGGCTACGGGAGCTCATTCCATTCAATACGAAGACAAGCTCCAATGCTGTGGGGGGGGGGTGTTGGCCATTGATGAGGAGGTGGCCCTGGCCATGTCCCAGAAAAAGTTGGAACATATCCGGGCGCAAAAAGCGGATGCCATGGTGCTGATCTGCCCCTTCTGCAATGTCATGTACGAAGGGAATCAGCGAAAGATTGAGAAGGTCTTTCAAAAAGAATACAAATTGCCCATTCTCTACTATCCTCAGCTTTTGGGTTTGGCTTTGGGGATCGAACCGGATGAGTTGGGGATGAAAATGAATCGAGTCAAGACGACGGATTTATTGAAAAAGATTAACAGGAGAGTTGATTGAGATGGATCAACCCCTAAAGGAACCGATCGGAGCGGTTTTGGTCGTCGGTGCAGGAATTGGAGGCATCCAAACCTCTCTGGACCTCGCTGAATCCGGCTTCAAGGTCTATCTCTTAGAAAAGAATTTGAGCATTGGCGGAACCATGGCACAGCTGGATAAGACCTTTCCGACCAACGATTGTTCGATGTGTATCATGTCTCCCAAATTGGTGGATGCAGGGAGACACCGAAATATTCAGATCCTCACCAACGCGAACGTGGAGAAAGTTGAAGGAGTCCCTGGACATTTTAAAGTCCAGATTCATAACAAGGCTCGCTATGTGACCCTGGAGGACTGTAAGGCTTGTGGAGAATGTGTCAAGGTTTGTCCTGTTAAGATTCCGAATGATTACGAACAAGGTCTTGTCACTCGGGCTGCTATCTATCAACTTTTTGCTCAGGCCATGCCGAGCGCTTATGGCATTGACAAAAGAGGAGTTCCTCCTTGTCGGGCAACCTGTCCGATTCATGTCAATGCTCAGGGATATATCGCTCTTATTTCGGTCGGTAAGTTTGAAGAGGCATTGGCACTCATCAGACAAAAAAATCCATTCCCAGGGATTACCGGTCGTATTTGTACCCACCCCTGTGAATCCGTGTGTCGAAGAAAAGACGTCGAACGTGCGATCGCCATCGATGCGTTAAAACGATTTGTCTCAGATCATGAAAAAGAAGACAAGACCGACCTCTCTGTCCCTGAAGAAAAAGGAAGAAAAGTCGCCATCATCGGTTCAGGACCTGCAGGTTTGCTCGCTGCCTTTGACTTAAAAAAGATGGGCTATGCGGTCACTCTATTTGAGGCCCTGCCGGTGGCCGGAGGGATGCTCGCCGTCGGAATTCCTGAATATCGTCTCCCTCGAACTGTCCTGAATAAAGAGATTGGTTACCTCCTTCAAATGGGGGTTGAAATTAAACTCAATACGCCGATCGGCCCAAATCTTTCACTTCAAGACCTCAAGGCCAAAGGTTATGAAGCGATCTTCATTGCAACCGGTGCTCATCAAAGCAGAAAGCTTGGACTCGATGGAGAAAACGCCCAGGGGGTTCTGCACGCCGTTGATTTTCTGCGGAGGGTGGCGTTAGGAGAATCGGTTCAGATAGGGGAGAAAGTCATTGTGGTTGGAGGTGGGAATGCGGCGATTGATGCGGCGAGAACAGCCTTTCGCCTTGGAGCAAAAGAAATCACCATCGCTTATCGCCGAACCCGAGCTGAAATGCCAGCTCAGGAAGAGGAGATCGAAGAAGCAGAGCAGGAGGGAATTAAGATCGAATACCTCACTGCTCCAACTCGTTTGTTTACGGAACACGACCAGATCAAAGGGATGGAATGCATCCGGATGCAGTTGGGTGATCTCGATGAGTCGGGGAGGCCCAGACCTGTGCCGATTCCTGGATCAGAATTCAAAATTGAAGCGGATACCATTATTCCGGCAATCAGTCAAGCCTCGGATCTCTCATTCCTTAGCCAAAAAGATGGCATCAAGACGACCCGATGGGGAGGTATCGAAGTAGATCCTCTCACCCTCGAAACCAGCGTCAGAGGTATTTTTGCTGGCGGGGATGTGACGACCGGTCCTCAGACATATATCGATGCCATGGGAGCAGGAAGAAAGGCGGCCATCTCCATTGACCGGTATCTCAAAGGAGAGGACCTAAGAATCGGTCGAGAGGAAGAAGGGCCCCAAAAAGACTATCTCAAGATTGATATCGATGGGGTGGCGTATCGAGAGAGAGCTCCGATGACCTCACTCCCCATAAAAGAAAGAAGGAATTTTAATGAAGTATATTTGGGCCTGAAGCAAGAGGATGTGATTCGGGAAGCAGAACGTTGTCTTCAATGTGGAGGCTGTTCGGAATGTTTGGAGTGCATCAAGGCCTGTGAGGCAAAGGCGATTAATCATTGGATGAAAGACGAACAGCTCGAAATTGAGGTCGGTTCGATCATCCTCTCCCCCGGGTTTGACGAGTTCGAACCTTCTTTAAAAAGTGAATACGGATACGGAAGATTCCCCAACGTCATTTCAAGTATTGAGTTCGAAAGGTTTTTATCAGCCTCAGGCCCCTTTAAGGGCCAAGTTCTAAGACCCTCAGACCATCAACATCCGAAGCGGGTCGCATGGATTCAATGCGTCGGCTCAAGAGACCCCCATATTGGGAAGGGCTATTGCTCTTCGGTTTGCTGCATGTACGCTACCAAAGAAGCGGTCATCGCAAAAGAGCATACTCCCGAGATGGAAGCCACCATCTTCTTCATGGACATGAGGGCTTATGGAAAAGATTTCGATAAGTATATCGAGAGAGCGAAAAACGATTACCGTGTCCGGTATGTCCGGTCCCGCGTCTCCCATCTGAAGGAAATCCCAGAGACAAAAAACCTGATCATCCACTATGAGACAGAAGAGGGTGAAATGGTTTCAGAGGAATTTGACCTCGTCGTCCTTTCCGTGGGCCTTGAACCCACTCGGAGCCACCAGGAGATATCGAACATTTTTGATATTCATCTCAACCCCTATGGATTTGCGGAAACCTCTATCTTTTCTCCTCTTCAGACTTCAAGACCAGGTATCTTGGCCAGCGGGGTTTTCTCCGGACCCAAAGATGTTCCTGAAACCGTAGCCCAAGCGAGTGCAGCAGCTGCTGAAGCCTCTGCCCTTCTTTCTGAGGCAAGAGGGACCCTCGTTACCGAGAAGGAATTTATTGCAGAAAAAAATGTTAATTACCAAGGACCGCGCATCGGGGCTTTCATTTGCCATTGTGGAATCAATATCGGTGGGGTGGTCAATGTACCAGCCGTGGTAGAATATGCCAAAACGCTTCCCAATGTCGTTCATGTGGAAGGAAATCTATATACCTGTTCTCAAGACACTCAAGAACAGATCAAAAAGATGATTGAGGAACACCAATTAAACCGAGTGGTCGTGGCTTCATGCACCCCTCGGACACACGAACCCCTGTTCCAGGACACCATTCGTGAGGCAGGGCTTAATCGCTATCTCTTTGACATGGCCAATATTCGGGATCAATGTTCATGGGTTCACATGACTCAGCCCAAGGAGGCGACCGAAAAAGCCAAAGATCTTGTTCGAATGGCCGTCGCCAAGGCTGCTCTCCTTGACCCGCTCACTACACAAACCGTTGAAATGAATCAACAGGCATTGGTGATCGGCGGGGGGATAACGGGAATGACTGCGGCTCAGAAGATTGCCCAATCAGGTTATGAAGTCACGTTGCTTGAAAGAGATTCCGAACTCGGTGGAAAGGCAAGATCCATTTATTACACTCTTGAAGGCAAGGATGTCCAATCCCATCTGGAGCATTTGAGTGGAGAGTTAAAAAAGGATCCTCGAATTCACCTGATGACCGAAACGATCGTCGAGAAGATTGAGGGATTCGTAGGAAATTTCAAAACCAGAGTCCGAAACGGAAATGAGGTCAAAGAAATCAGCCACGGGGTCATCATTGTCGCCACCGGGGGAGAGGAATATCGTCCCAAAGAATTCTTCTACGGTCAAGATTCCCGGGTGATCACTCAAAAAGAATTGGAGGAATGGATTATCCTCCATCCTGATAAATTAAAAAGTGTGAAAAACGTGGTCATGATTCAATGTGTGGGTTCAAGAAATGAGAAAAGGCCTTATTGCAGTCGAATCTGTTGCTCTGAAGCGATCAAGAACGCACTAAAACTGAAGTCTCTCGATCCTGAAACCAATATCTATATTCTCTATCGTGATATCCGAACCTATGGATTCAAAGAAGATTATTATGAGAAGGCCCGAGAGGCCGGGGTTCTCTTCATCCGCTATGATCCGGAACGGGAACCTAAGTTAGAAACAGGAGAAGATGGGTTGGGGGTCATTGTTCACGAACCGATTCTCCACGATGATTTGTTGATCCGTACCCATCTTTTGGTGCTGAGTCCAGGAATCATTCCTCCTTCCGAAAATGAGAACCTTTCAAAGATGCTAAAAGTTCCACTCAATCAGGACGGTTTTTTCCTCGAAGCCCATATGAAACTCAGACCGGTCGATTTTGCGACAGAGGGGATCTTCTTAGCCGGACTCGCTCATAGCCCGAAGTCAATCGAAGAGAGCATTTCGCAAGCGAATGCAGCCGTCGCTCGTGCTCTCACTTATCTCTCCAAAACAGAACTCGAGACCGTTGGCATCACCTCTGAAGTAGATGAGAGAAAGTGTATCGGCTGTGGCCTCTGCGAGAGCGTCTGTCCATATAAGGCCATTGAAATCGTAACCAAGAGAACGATCGTAGGGGAAAAACAGGTGGCCCAAATCAACAAGGCCCTCTGCAAGGGATGCGGCGCTTGTACCGCCTCTTGCCGCTCTGGGTCTATCGATTTGAAAGGATTCACCAACGCTGAGGTGGTGGCACAAATAACCGAACTGGCCACAGGACAACAATGACCGATCAATGGGAACCCAAAATTTTAGCCTTTCTCTGTAACTGGTGTTCTTATGCCGGGGCGGACCTCGCGGGAACGGCCCGGATTCAGTATCCTCCAAACATACGGGTGATCCGCGTTCCCTGCTCAGGAAGGATCAATCCTCTTTTCATCCTCAAGGCCCTTCAAAACGGGATCGATGGTGTGTTGGTTTCAGGATGTCATCCAGGGGACTGCCATTATATCAGCGGCAATTATATCGGAAGAAGAAAATCAGCCACCCTGAAGCGATTCCTCGAATACCTTGGAATTGAAGAAGGAAGGGTTCAGTTCTCCTGGGTCTCTGCGGCAGAAGGGGTGAAATTTTCTCAGGTGGTTCACGAGGTCGTGCAGGATATTAAAAAATTGGGTCCGGCAAAGAGATTGGTGAAGAGAAGTTTGGAGTTCGGGGTTCGGAGTTCGGAGATAAAAAATAGAGACTCCGAACTTTAGGTGAGTAATGATTCAAGAAAAAATTCGAGAGAAAGCAAGAGAACTTCTTTCAAACAAAACGGTGGATCTCATCATCGGGTTTGGTGAAGGCTCCCTTCCGCTTCGAACCACCCCGAGATTTATCCGAGATCCTGAAAAAGTGAACCGTTTGATTTGGAATTCTTTTTGTGAAAACAACCTGGCCACTTACCTTCACAAATTCAGCAAGTTGAAGGTCGGTATCGTGGTAAAAGGATGTGATGCCCGTTCTATCACGGCACTTTCTCTCGAAAAAAGGTTTAAACCTGACCAATTGTTTTTGATGGGCGTCCCTTGCCAGAGGATGGTGGATCGGAGAAAGGTGGGGCGAGCCGTAAAAGGAGAGATCCTTCAGGCGCGTGAAGAAAATGATCTCATTCACGTAAAAGGGGATGGATTCGAGATCGCTTTGGAGCGAGAGGATTTCCTTTATCCATCCTGCCAGGCTTGCATGCATCGAAACCCTATCCATGTCAATGTGACGCTGGGAGATCCCGTGGAGGAATCACCTTTAATCGAATCCTACCATGAGGCGAAAAGGTTTGAACAGATGTCTCCTGAAGAGCGGTGGAACTTCTTCGAGAGGGAGACGAGTCGATGCATCCGATGTTACGCCTGTCGGGAGGCCTGCCCCATGTGCTATTGCACGGAATGTTTTGTGGACAGTTCGAACCCAAAATGGATTGAAAAAGGGCTTTCCCCCTCAGACATTCAGTTCTATCATATCGTAAGAGCTTATCATCAGACAGGCAGGTGCTCGGGATGTGGAGCCTGTGAACGAGCCTGCCCCATGGAGATTCGCTTGACCTATCTGACGCAGAAATTGAATAGGGACGTCAAGGAACTCTTCAACTACGAAACGGGAATAGAACCAGATATCCCCCCTCCCCTTTCGACTTATGAAATTGAGGATAAACAGGATTTCATCAAATGACATTGAAGCTGGATAAAAAAGATTTGAAGGCCTTCTTGGAAACCCTGATGGAGGAATACGATCTCTTCGCGCCCGTAAAGTTGGCCGAAGGAGTTTCCATTTATAAGAAGATTGATTCCCCCGATGAAGTTGACCTCTCGACGGAGAACCCCCAAAAACCTGCAAAGGAAGTGTTCTTCCCCCAATCGGAAACCATGTTTCGGTATGAAAAAGCCGGAAAACGATATCAGATGACCTCCACCGAAGGGGTCGAAAGAGAGAGAGTGATCCTCGGGGCAAGACCCTGCGATATTCAGGCGTTCTCCCTGATGGATGATGTCTTTTTAGGGAAAGAATACAAAGACGTTTATTACGGAAATAAAAGAAAGGCGACCACCATCATTGGCTTAGCCTGTCCTCACCCCCTCTCCACCTGCTTTTGCTCTTCTGCGGGGGGAGGTCCTTTTCTGCGAAAGGGTTCGGACCTGTTCCTCATCGATTTGGGCGAGATGTTTATCGTGGAGCTGCTGACTGAAAAGGGAATGGCGTTTCAAAAAAATAAATTCTTTAGAGAGGCGAATACAAAAGAGATAAGTTTGGCCAAAGGGATCGAGGAAAAAGCATCAACAAAGGCCGATGCTTCAGTTCCGATTGGAGGAATCGATAGGAGATCGGACTTGATGATGGAGAACCCCTTCTGGGACCGAATGCATGAGAAATGTATCGGCTGTGGCGTGTGCACCTTTCTTTGCCCCACCTGCCATTGTTTTGATATTGTCGATGAAGCCATAACGGACAAGGGGCAACGGGTGAGAAATTGGGATTCCTGTCTATTTCCCTTATACTCTCAGGAGACTTCTGGCCATAATCCACGACCGACAGGTCGTGAACGAACCCGGCAAAGATTAATGCACAAGTTTAATTATTTCCCGAAGAACTTTGGCCGGGTCGCTTGTGTGGGTTGCGGTCGATGTATCCTCTATTGCCCGGTCAATTTCGATATCCGCCAGGCCATTAAATTGACCTCCCCTAAAGAAATAAAAAAGGTCAAAGATGAGGTGGACCTAACGAGGCAATGAAAAATCCCTATTTCCCTATTCCCATGAGGGTTAAAAGAACCTCTGTCGAAACGACCGACCAAATGCTTCGGACGATTGAGTTGAGTTTCCTGAACGAAGAGGATAAAAGAGCATTCCATTTCATTCCTGGTCAATTCTGCGAGCTGTCTGTCCTGGGTAAAGGCGAGGCGCCTTTCGGGATTGCCTCTTCTCCGACTGAAAATGGTTCTTTGAAATTTACGATCAATAAGGCAGGAGTGGTGACCACCGCCTTGCATCATATTGAAGAAGGGGCAGAGGTCGGGTTGCGAGGCCCTTTGGGAAATGGATATCCGATCACCCTCTTTGAAGGGAAAAATATTTTGGTGATTGGAGGAGGATTTGCCTTTACCACTTTGCGGTCCTTGATCGCCTTTTTTCTCCAACCTCAGAACCGGAATAAAGTAAAGGATATCACGGTGATCTATGGTGCGCGGATGCCGGGCCTGCTCCTTTACAAGGAAGAACTGAAAGAATGGGAAAAGAGAGATGATATTAAATTAGTCGTCACGGTTGATTGGGGAGATAAAGACTGGAACGGCAAGGTCGGACTTGTCCCAAATGTCTTAGAAGAGGTGGCACCCTCTTCTGAGAATACTTATGCCGTCATCTGCGGTCCTCCGATTATGATTAAGTTCACTTTTCCGAAGTTGATGGCTCTCCAATTTCCCAACGAGCGCATCTACACTTCTCTGGAGAAACGGATGAAATGTGGAATTGGAAAATGTGGCCGATGTAATATTGGCCATCTTTATGTCTGTAAAGATGGTCCTGTTTTTAGTTACGACCAATTAGAAAAGTTGCCAAAGGACTATTGATCATGGGATTTTGGAATTGTCGAAAAATGGAATGGCAAGTAACCCATCATTCCAGCATTCCATCTTTTCAGAAGCGAGAAAGAAGACGGTAGATATTCTAAGACATCGAATAGGAGAGGCATGATGGACTATATTAAAGATTTGATTCAAATCGTGGGTGAAAAGAATGTCAAGACCGATCGTCTCGAACGACTCTGTTATTCGCGGGACATGTCCGTCCATGAAGGCGTGGCGGATGCCATCGTATTTGCAAAGACGACGGATGAAGTATCGAAGATTCTCAAATTGGCGAATGACCGTGAAATCAAAATCACTCCCAGGGGGTCCGGGACGAGCACCACCGGCGCCGTCCTCCCCTGTTTTGGAGGAATTATCCTGGATGTGAGTCGGATGAATAAAATTAAGGAGATCAATCTTAAAGACGGCTATGCTGTGGTCGAACCTGGGGTCATTTGTCAGCAATTGAATAATGCTCTGGCCCCTACCCATTTCTTCCCACCTGATCCAGGAAGCGCCACCATGGCCTCCCTCGGCGGGATGGTTTCTACGAATGCCAGTGGCAACCGAGCGATCAAATATGGGGCGACCAAAGATTACATCCTGGCCCTGGAGGTGGTCCTCGCCGATGGAAGGGTGATGAGAACAGGTTCCATCGTGCCGAAGACTTCTTCAGGATATGATCTCACCCACCTTTTCTGCCGGGCCGAAGGAACCTTGGGAGTCATGACCGAAATTACCGTGAAAATTCTTCCCATGCCAGAATATATCGCTTTTGCTCAGGCTTGGTTTGCTTCGGTCGAAGATGCAGGAAAGGCAGCGGAAGAAATCATCACCTCTGGTATCCCTCTTTCTTCATGCGAAATTCTGGATCGATTTTCGATCGATGTCGTGAATAAGGCCATGGGACTCAATATTCCAGACAATGTGGGATGC
The DNA here is from genome assembly GCA_013388645.1 of Syntrophaceae bacterium. Taxonomy (GTDB): domain Bacteria; phylum Desulfobacterota; class BSN033; order BSN033; family UBA1163; genus UBA1163. The sequence continues at coordinate 21,571 of JACAEV010000139.1, forward strand.
ATTCTTTTTATCGAGATCGATGGAAATCGCCAAGCCGTCAAAGAAAATATCCAGAAGATCGACCAAATCTCAAAACAATGCAATGGGCTGGGTAATCAATGGGATGATGATCCTGCGAAACGCTTAAAAATGTGGGCTGGTCGACAGGGCTTGGTTCCCTCTCTCTCTAAGATAAGAAGGGGAGCCAAATTGATTCCCCTGGTTGAGGACTTTGGGGTTCCCATGTCCAAGATTCCGGAGACCATTCGAGAGCTTCAAAAACTACGTGACAAACATAACTTCCCCATTCCCATCTTCGGTCACATTGGCGATGGGAACCTCCATGCCGTCTTGATCCTCGATGGAAGAAATAAGAAAGAATGGGAAACCGTGAGAAAAATTGCCCAGGATTTCATTGACCTCACCCTGAAATTCAAAGGAACTTTGACGGCAGAACATGGGATCGGGTTAGCCAAAGCGCCTTATATTCGACAAGAACTGGGATTAAGCCATGAAATCATGAAAACGATTAAAAAATCTTTGGATCCGAAGAATATCCTGAACCCCGGCAAATTGGGTTTTGACGATTCCGTAACGGATATCCTTGGTCACTTCACCTACAAGGAGTTTTTGGAAAACCCGGATCAGATACAGAGTTTTGGTCAAGCGGTGGATAACGAGATTTTTGCGTGTATCAATTGTGGCTTCTGTCGTGCAGGTTGTCCCGTCTTTGCTCAAACGGAGCTGGAATCAGAAAATGCCCGAGGTCGGGTGATCTTAGCTTATAACCTATTGAAGGGATCATTGGAACCTTCTAAAGAGGTCGCTGACAAGTTTTATCTCTGCACCACCTGTCTTAATTGCAAAGCCACTTGCCCTGCTGGGGTGGTCGTCTCTGAGATCGTCGAAGCAGGTCGTGAGCGACTGGTGAAGGCGGGGTTCCTCCCTGAAATTCATAAGACCCTTGTCGAGAACTTGAAAACCACTGGCAATCCCTTTGGAGAGCCAAGGGAGAAAAGGACCGATGTATTTCCTTCAACATTCAAACCCAAAAAAGGACCGGTAGATACGCTTCTCTTTCCTGGATGCGTTGCCTCTTATCAGGACGTCAACATCATCCCACAAATCATGAACATCTTAGACAAAGCGGAAGTTTCCTATACCGCCTTGGGAAAAGATGAAAATTGCTGTGGGTATATTTCCTATCTGGTGGGCACCGAAGAGTTTAAGGAGGCGGGAAAGAAGAATCTCGAAGCCTTCTCAAAAATTCAACCCAAGCAGATCGTCACCACCTGCGCGGGTTGCTATAAAACATTTAAGAACCTTTACCCTCAATACCTCTCTTTTCACACCCCTGTCTATCATGCCATTGAATATCTGGATCAATTGATTCAGAGCGGAAAGTTAAAATTGAAAGAGGGAAGCTCGATGAAGGTAGCCTATCACGATCCCTGTGACCTGGGCCGTCATCTCAATATCTTTGAACCTCCCAGGGAACTACTCAAAAAGATCCCTGGAGTGACACTGGTGGAGTTCAAGAACAATCGGCTTTTAGCCAAATGCTGTGGGGGGGGAGGGGGACTCAAGGCATTTGACACCGCCCTTTCAGGGGAAATTGCTTACAAGCGCATGTTAGAGGCCCTCGAGGTCGGGGCAGAGGTGGTGGTTTCTGCTTGCCCCTCGTGTAAGTCCAACCTGCAGGTCGCTGCCGCCAGGCTTCGAAAAGAGAAAAAAGGTAGAATCAAGGTGATGGATATTACCGAATTAGTGGCCGAATCCATCGCCTAAACCACATAGCGCATAGGGCAAAGAGCATCGGGTTTACCAATTTGAAATATATCCTTTGAGTCCTGCTGGTCAGAAATCCTCTTTGTGATTTTGGAGTTTAGCCGCTATGCGCCATGCTCTATGCGCTATGCGTTATTTCGTCAGGTAGTCCTTCCAGATTTCATCGATGCGGTCCATCAGCTCTCTGAATTCATAAAGGAGGGTCATCTCATTGAGGTAGTGATCCAGTGTGGAAGCGGTCTCCACCTCAATAAATCTCTTGCAACTCTTTCTGAGGTTCGGCCGAAGTTGATCACAGCCAATGATTTCTGCCCGGGTTTTGACAGGCAAGCCCATGTGTGCTTTTCCTGCCGCATCATAAAATCTTCCATGAAGGCAGCGGACGCATTTCGTCTTTCTCAACTCAATCGCCCGGTCGATCTCTTCATTCACAGCTTGATGTATCATCCTTTTTAACAAAACACCCCTTTCCTTCTGTGCCATCACGTTAGCCAACCTTACTATTTCTCTCTTCGTCTCTTGGATTGATTGAAGCATTTCTTCAAGAATAATATGAGGGGTAAAGGACCGTTCCAGTCTTAAAAGCCTGACTTCTTGGACAATCAAGGTCTTGAGTCCCAAACGAATGGCTTCTCTCAATTCTTTATCCTTCACTGGCATCGGAACCTTTCTATCAAAAAAAAGAATTCTTTGCAAGGGAAAGGAAATCTGATCCATTTTGAAATATTCGAGCCAATGTTGAAAATTCTTTGATTGAAGAGGATCCTCTGTCATTCCAAAGAGGTGAGTTGGACAAGGGCAATCTGGAGCCAAATCCGGGAATCGACCATTCAGCAATCTGGGACATAGCTTTTGCTACTTCACACTCGAGTCGATCTGAAGAACGAATGGTGAGGACAGATTCAGAAATCAGATCAAGAGTTCGATCTTTATTTATCCCACGGCACATAACCAAACTTTTGGGTTGCGATCTTTCGAAGAAGTTCAATGTAACGTCCTAAGTGGGCTTCGGTTGACCAGTTTTGAACAAAGGCTTGGTACCCCTTTTCTCCAAGTTCGTCACGGAGTGTTCGAGAGGTGGCGATGCGTCGGATGGCCTCCAACAGTTCTTCTTGAGTACGGTAAACGAACCCCCCGCCACTCTCATGAATGATTTCAGGCAACGCTCCGAGGTCGCGGACGATAGCAGGTGTTTTTCTGGCAAATGCTTCAATGACAATCATTCCGAACGTCTCGTAAGTCATCGATGGGACAATGCATGCTAAGGCATGATAATAGAAAGTTCCTAAATCTCGCTGGGGAAGTTTCCCTAAAAATTTGATGGAGGGGCTTGACCTTGCTTGGGCGCGCAGCTCCCTTTCTTGGTTGCCTGTGCCGGCGACCAGAAGATCGAAATCCGATAGGTGCTGCCAAAGATCAATCAAGGTCTGTAGACCCTTGATAGGCTCAAGTCTTCCAACAAAGAGGAAGTAAGGCTTTTCCTGAGGACGGGGACCGGGCTTTTTCCAATCCTCATCCACACGATTGGTAAAGTCTGGGAGGTGGGCCATTGGCCTTGGGAAACCACGCTCACCATGTATGAATGCCGTAAACCGGCTGGGCGAGACAAACTGGTCAACATGGTGACTGGCACGTTTGAGGAGATGGGTATAACGCCAGAGTTGTGGGGGACGTTTGGAAAGAATCATACAGCTAAAACAATCGGGCTTATCACAAAGATGCCGGTTATATTTCCAGAGCACATGCATTGGACAGATCAACCAATGTTCATGGGCAGTGTACATCTTCACCGCCTGGTTCTGCGAGGGGTCTAACATCAGGACCTCTGGACCGAGGAGAGAGATATTGTGGTAGTGTATCACGTCATAGGGTTTGCTGTTTAATAAGTGGAGGAGGTGTTTTTTCTTAAAACCAGAGCGTCCTGTCTGATGGGTGAAGAGAGGCGACAACCAACCATAACCGGTTTTTAAGCCATAAGGGATGACATTCGGATGACCCTCAAACTCAATTTCCGGTTCATGGGGATGTAATAATTCATAAGCATCGATACAATGGATGACATCCACATGGTGCCCTGCCTCTCCCAAAGCATGAGATAGGCGATAGAGATACATCGCATCCCCGCCAAAACTATAGGGTGGGTAAAAGGTGGTGAGATGAAGGAAATGGAGTGGCCGGCTCACAGGATCATTATAATTTTCATGCCCATACTTATCAAGATTTTGTCAAAACGATTAATGATTAGGTAACTAAACTACCCTCGCCTTGAAGACGAGGGGTTTCTAAAACATGTCGACTTCAAGTCGACTTGGGCCCTAAGTCTCTATTCATCATTTCTGCGGAAGTAGGAATCCAGACTTGTCCCTGCGAAAGCAGGGAACCATATAAAGACCCTCCTGGATACCCGCTTTCGCGGGTATGACGGAATGGTCGGGTTCGTTCTCGTATTTGGCTCATGTTCACTTCGTTCACATTTCGCCTATTTTCGCTTCGCCTGAAGGCGAGAGGTTTCCACCGTCCCCGAAGGGGACACTAAATGAACAAACGGTCTTGACTTTGAAGATATAATTCGTTATTGAATTCTTTAATATTTCTTAAATCGCGAACGATAGAGAAATTTTAAAAAAGAGAAGTGGCCATCGATATTGAATAGCGATACTCCCATGAGTTTCCAAACCATTTTCCCATCTTCCCCCCTGACCATTTCTGTCGTTGTCCCTGTAAAAAACGGAGGAGCTGGCTTTAGGAAATGCCTCTCAGCCCTCATCCAAACGATGTCTCCTTCAAATGAACTGGTAGTCGTAGCGGATGGGGATACAGACGGTTCCTGGCGCGTCGCAGAGGAATTCGGGGCGAAGGTGTTAAGAATCCCTGTCTCACAAGGGCCAGCAAAAGCTCGCAATTTGGGGGCCCAATTGGCCCAGGGAGACATCCTCTTTTTTATCGATGCCGATGTGGTTCCCCATCCAGACGCGATCGCTCAGGTCGAGGCAGCGTTTCGTCACGATCCCCAGTTAGCCGCCCTGTTTGGCTCTTACGATCAGGAACCCGCCGAGTCCAATTTTCTCTCCCAATATAAGAACCTCTCCCATCATTATGTCCACCAAATATCCAATGAAGAAGCCTCCACGTTTTGGGCTGGTTGCGGAGCGATTCGCCGCCAGATTTTTTTACAAATGGGGGGCTTCGATGAATCTTATAAAAAACCCTGTATCGAAGATATCGAACTGGGTTACCGGCTCAAACAGGCCGGTTATCGGATTCGACTTTTGAAAGATTTGCAGGTCAAACATCTGAAGCGATGGGGAATCATTTCCATGACGAAATCGGACTTCTTTGATCGTGCCCTCCCGTGGACCGAGCTGATCTTACGTGATCGCCGGTTCGTCAATGATTTGAACCTTCGACTCTCTAATCGCCTCAGTGTGATTTTCACCTATGGTCTTTTGATCACTTTGGTCGGCGGCATTGGGTGGCCTAAGCTCTTTTGGGTGGTCGGTATATTGATCCTGCTTCTCCTGATTCTCAATGCACCGATCTATCGCTTCTTCTTACAAAAACGTGGCTTATGGTTTTTGATCCGGGCCCTCCCATGGCATTGGTTTTATTATTTTTACAGCGGCTTAGCCTTTGCGATAGGGTTAGCTCGCTCTCTTTTCTATAGAGATCGATCCCAAAAACCAAAAGTCTCATCCCCCCTAAAAGGAACTCCTGACCCTTCTCACGTTTTGGAGAATCGCTGATGGAAAAGGGTCCCGTAGTGATTATCGGTGCTGGCCCTGCAGGTCTCACAGCCGCTTATGTGCTTTCTAAGGCCGGGATACGGTCGGTGGTGCTCGAAAAAGATCAAACCGCCGGTGGGATCGCCAGAACGGTGAATTATAAGGGTTATTATTTCGACATCGGTGGACATCGGTTCTTCACCAAGGTGAAGTCCGTAGAAGATATCTGGAAGGAAGTTCTTGGTGAGAACTTACTTCGACGCAACCGGCTCTCACGGATTTATTACAATAAAAAGTTTTTTTACTATCCCCTTCGTCCTTTAAACGCCCTGTTGGGGTTGGGGATATGGAACAGCATCCTCATCTTTTTCAGCTATCTGATAGCTCAGTTATTTCCATCCAAGCAGGAGGACACCTTCGAACAGTGGGTTTCAAACCGTTTCGGAAAGCGTCTATTTAAAATCTTCTTTAAAACCTATACGGAAAAGGTCTGGGGAATCTCCTGCAGCGAGATCAGCGCCGAGTGGGCCGGGCAGCGAGTAAAGGGGCTCTCCCTCATGACCGCTCTCAAAAACGCCATCCTCAAAAGCCAATCCCCTCAAAAAAACAAAAAGGACGTGATCAAAACACTCATCGATGAATTTGATTATCCCAAATTTGGACCGGGCATGATGTGGCAGGCGATGGTGGAGAGCATTGAGAAAAAGGGTTCTCGGGTGTGTCTCGGGAAGACGGTCGAGGGAATCCGGTGGGCCGGGAATAAAGTAGAGGCTGTTGAAGTCAAACAAAATGGGCAAATCGATTTGATCCATGGGACGGATTTCATCAGCAGCATGCCCATCCGGGAAGCCCTTCAAAAGTTCAAGCCAGGGGTGCCGAATGAAGTGCTGGAGGCGGCCAATCAACTGAAGTATAGGGATTTTCTCACCGTCGCTCTTATCATCAATAAACCCATGTTGTTTCCGGACACCTGGGTCTATATCCACGATCCGGAAGTGAAAGTCGGTCGAATTCAGAATTTTAAAAATTGGAGTCCCTTCATGGTGCCCGACCCCAATAAGACCTGTTTGGGATTGGAATATTTTTGCTTTGAAGGGGATGACCTCTGGAACCTACCGGATGATGAATTGATTGAACTCGGGAAAAAAGAACTGGAATCGTTGGGTCTGGTGGATCGAAAGGACGTAGAAGATGGCACGGTCGTGCGAATGCCCAAAGCTTATCCTGTTTACGACTCCACCTACCGTCAGTCTCTCGACGTGGTACGCCGGTTCCTTGGAGGAATTGACAACCTTCAGCTGGTTGGCCGAAATGGCATGCACAAATACAATAATCAGGACCACTCCATGCTGACCGCCATGTTGTCAGCGGAAAATATTTTGGGGGCGGACCACGATCTCTGGGCGGTGAATGTAGAGCAGGAATATCATGAGGAAATGAAAATTGAGCCGAGTGAGGAAGCGGCGTTAGAAAAGATTCTCCCGGCCGTTTTTTCGCGATTGGATCCATTCGGCCTCGCCACAGCCATCGGATCGGTCCTTGGATTACTCATTTTCCTCGCAACGGCCTGGGTGGTGTTAATGGGAGGTCCTGCAAGTGCTTATTTCAAACTCCTGAACCAGTACTTTTTCGGATATACGGTCACAATGAAGGGAGCTCTGATTGGTTTGGCGTACGGGTTTTCATGGGGGTTCCTATTGGGGTGGCTCATCGCCTACCTCAGGAACTTTTTGATCGCTTACTATATCTATCGCTTGAGAAGAAAAGTGGAGCTGTTGACATTCAGAGATTTCCTGGATCATTTCTGATAGAATGGATCCAATGGGAATAAACCTGTGGGGTGATGAAATGGTTGCTGAAAAAATTCCAAATGAAGAAAAACTGCTAAGAGGAATGATCCGCTTAAATGCAAGGATCTTAGGATTAGTTCTCGGAATTGTATTGGGTCTTATCATCTTTATTGGAACCAATTGGCTCTTGATCAAGGGAGGGCCCATCACCCCTGACGGACGTCACCTGGTGGGTCCCCATTTGAAACTTCTTGGCCAATTCTTCATCGGTTATCGAGTCTCCTTTTTAGGAAGTATCATTGGCTTTTTATATGGATTTGCTCTTGGAACTCTGTGCGGGACAGCCATCGGTTGGATCTACAATAAGATCGTTGACCTGAGAACAAGATAAATTTTACCCTATGTCTACACATCGTACCCTGATCATCGGCCTCGATGGGGCGACCTTTGACTTGATTCACCCGTGGGTCCAAGCAGGACAGTTGCCTACTTTTGCGAAGCTCATGTCCCAAGGGGTCTATGCCCCTCTGAAAGCATGGCCAAACTTAAACAGTGCGGCGGCCTGGAGTTCGATCGTCACCGGTTATAACCCCGGCCAGCATGGCATCTTCAATTTTGTTGATGCCCTTCCCCAGATTGGAACGACATGGCAACCGAGCACAGCGATGGCTCGTAAAAAAGACCCGTTCTGGCGATATTTGAGTGCGGCAGGAAAGCGGATCGGAGTCATCAATGTGCCGATCACTTATCCGGCTGACCCTATCCATGGATTTATGTTGAGCGGCATGGATACTCCGGACATCCATAGCCCGGGGTTTGCTCATCCCCCTGAGTTATGTGATGAACTTCAACGCCAAGGCATTGATTATGTCATTGATGTCCCGAGACTCCAATTCTCAGAAGAGGGAGACCCTTATCAAGTCCCACGGGCGATTCAGAGGATGATGGACACTCATTCACGTACCATCCTCCACCTGATGAAAAATCGGCCCTGGGATACGCTGATGGCTGTCTTGGTGGTAACGGATAGGATCCAACATTTTCGCTGGCCTGCTGAGGGCATCTCTTTTGATCAACCGGATTGGGCTCCGATCTTCAGCATTTACCAGCAGATTGATTCGTTCCTCGGCAAGGCGCTTGAACTCATTGATGATAAGACGACGGTCCTGATTATTTCTGACCATGGGTTCGGGCCGTTACGCCTGGCCAGACGCTGCCTCAATCAACTCTTCGCCCAATTGGGGTTACTGAGTTATCGGTCAGGGGCAGACCGACTGACCAACAAGCTCCTTGAGCGTATCCTGGTCTACGGCCGAAAAACGATTCCTTTCTCATTCCAAAAGTCTCTGGCGAAGACCTTCCCAGGGCTTCACCGCCGTGCCATTCATGAGCACGAATTATCGAGTATCGATTGGTCAACCACAAAAGTCTTCTACAGTCCTCATATGGGAACCCTCACCATCAACCTCAAGGGCAGAGAACCAGAGGGGATCGTCTCGGTCGAAGACTATAATCCATTGCGCAAGGAGATTCAGGAAATCCTTTTAAACGTCACCGACCCTGTTTCAGGACAAAAGATCATTCAGGCTGTCCATTTGCGAGAAGAGATCTTTCAGGGCCCCTATCTTGCAAAGGCCCCGGACTTGGTGATCGAATGGAATTATGATGTAGCCCGGAGCGCCATCTGTTATCCTGCTGAAAAAGAACCCTTCATCATTCACCCCCCTAAACGCTTCGATGCCGGTGAGCGTTGGACAGGAGACCATCGCCCCTACGGAATCTTTATTGTCTGTGGTCCGGATATCAAACGGGGATCAAGGGTATCCAATGCCACCCTCTATGACATCGCCCCCACCATTCTTTATCTGCAAGATCATCCCATTCCTAATGATATGGATGGAAAAGTCCTGACCGAGATCTTCGATGAAGATTATCTCAGCCACCACCCTATCCAGTATCGTGAAATGCCGGAGTTCCAATGGGAGGCATCTCACACGGAGCTGGGCACAGAGGAAACGCAAAAGATTGAAGAACGCCTGAGAGGCCTTGGATATATTGAATAAAATCCTTTTTCGAAGGGGGAGTCTTAGAGCTTGGCATTCTTATCCGATTTCAAAATGTATGGTCGCTTCATATGGGGTTTAAGGGGATTCTTAAAACATACCCTGACTCTCGAAGAAGCCAAAGAGATTATTATGAAGCGGATGGAGGAGAGGGAGAGTAACTTTCTGCGGATGGTCAAAAAAGGAATTTTCGGTTATCCCAAAAGTCCCTACCTTTTCTTAATGAAGCTCGCCCGATGTGAGATGGGTGATATTGAAAACATGGTCAAGGCGAAAGGGTTGGAAGGGACACTTCATGCTCTGCGGGAAGCAGGCGTCTATGTCACCTTTGAAGAGTTTAAAGGTCGAGAACCCATTGTTCGAGATGGAAAGCTGTTCCCTGTGGAGGATCACGATTTTGACAACCCTTATCTGAGTGCCTATTATTACGCAAAGACCGGCGGAACCACCGGTGCAGGAACTCGGGTGATGGTCGATTTGGAGCATATTGCAGAAAACGCTCCTTATTTGATGGTCGCCTATGATGGTTACAAGGTTCTCGATGCTCCGATCGCACTCTGGCGGGGGATACTGCCAGATACAAGTGGCGTCTGGCACATCCTCCTGGGATGTCGGCTCGGACGGATCCCCCAAAAATGGTTCACCCCTATTACGAATCAGGATATCAAACCCGCTCTCAAGAATCGTATTGCAACTTACTATATTATTACCTTGGGGCGATGGTTTGGCCTGCCCATCCCATCGCCTGAGCCGGTCAGTCTGGATCAAGCTGCGATCATCGCTCGATGGGCATCTGAAATGTCAAAAATTCATGGGGCTTGCCTGATCCGCGTTGGAGTGAGCACGGCCTTGAGGATTTCCATTGCTGCCCAGGAACAGGGACTGGACCTCACCCGGGTCACCCTGATTGGTGGCGGCGAACCTCCCACGCCAGCCAAATTGAAAGGAATCGTCCGCAGCGGAGTTCGATGGATCCCCCATTACACCATCACTGAAGCTGGCATCGTAGGTTTGGGCTGCAGCCACCCCATGGATGGAAACGACCTTCACTTTTTTAAGGATGGCCTTGCCCTCATTCAACATCCTCGTCATGTTCCCGGCACCGAAATCAAGGTAGATGCTTTCCACTACACCACTCTACTACCGACCACTCCAAAATTGTTTTTAAATGTGGAGAGTGATGATTATGGAGTCATCGAAAACCGACAATGCGGTTGTCCGTTGGAACGCTATGGCTTCACGGAGCATTTGCGTCATGTCAGGAGTTTTCGAAAACTCACGGGTGAGGGGGTGACCCTCATCGGTAGTGAAATCATTCATATCTTGGAAGAAAAATTGCCCTCCCGTTTTGGAGGCTGTCTTCTCGATTACCAGCTTATGGAAGAAGAAGATGATCAGGGGTTTACGAAACTCAGTATCATCATCAGCCCCAAGATCAACATCAGAGACGAAAGGGAAGTGATTGAGGTTTTCTTAAATGCCTTAAAGAGGAGTAGTACCTCTGCGGATCTGGCTCGAGCTCTCTGGAACCAGGCTGAAACCTTGAGAGTAAAAAGAATGGAGCCCATCTGGACGGCTCGGGGCAAACTCAATCCTCTCTATTTAGCGAAGCGATCTGAACACTAAAACTTAAATTGAGCGATTCTCAAAATTTCTATGGAGAGCAGGGATGCTGAAAAGGCTTTTTGAGCGATCACCTTTTAATGCCGAAGCACTATTGAGAGCTGATGAACCATTCCCCGGTTTGGTGTCATGAAAGGGGATTGACCTCACTTAATAAAAATTCGCATTCTAAAAGACTTTGAGGCATTCCTGCTCTTCATCCAGATATGCTGAATCGCTCAGATTAGGTAAAATATAACTGTTTCATCACTCTTGGCAAAGGATGGTAAATCCATGGAACTCAAGGAAGCCATTAGGGGAAGAAGATCGATTCGAAAGTATTTGAACCGTGATATACCGAACTCGGTGATTGAAGAATTACTGATCCTGGCGATCCAGGCACCCTCTTCGATGAATGGGCAACCATGGCATTTCATTGTCATCCGGGAAGATAAAATAAAAAAGCGGTTGGTCGAGATAAAAAACAAATATTGCCCGATTGAAAAACAGAGCTATCGAGCAGATTTCTTGAGTAAAGCCCCTGTGATCATCGTCGTTTGTGTGGATAAACAAAACTCCTACGAACGAGAAGTTGAAAATGGAGTATTGGCTACAGCAAATCTTATGTTAGGTGCCTACAGTCGGGGGATAGGAAGTGTATACCTGTCAGCGTATCGTCATGGGGAGCCAAGAATTTCTGAAGAGATTCGAGAGGTTTTGAATATTTCTCAAGAATTGGATCCTATCACGATCGTCCCCTTGGGTTATCCGGATGAAATCCCAGAGCCCAAGAACATAAAACCTTTAAAGGAAATGATTTCATATGAAACTTACTGTAAACAATAAAATAGATTTCGATAGAGCCATCGATCCAGAATACAATGCCGAGAAGAGCATCGTCCTCCGATATCGAAATGCTGTCCAGTTCGGAGCCACCCCAGAGGAAGATTTAACATTTAAGAATTGGCTGCAAAAGATAAGCATCCAGGAAGGGGCACAGATCTTCCCTTTGCTGACCTATCGAGGAGTGGATATTTTTATCTTAGACGAAACCTCCTTGATGCATACCAGGACATTAAAGTCCATTGACGGATGCATCACCATCGCCAAGTGTAAATTAAATGGCTATGAGAGAGTGAAATTCGAATCCGGCGGAAATACCGGAACCGCCTTGACCCAATATGGAATCATGGCAGGATTAGAGACCTTTCTGTTTCTCCCAGAAGAAAACCTTTCTCTTCTCAACAGTAAAATATTTGAATCTAAAAAGGCCCACCTCCTCGCCGTCAAAAAACCCGGAATGGTTAAACAGGCGACTCATCTCTTTGGAAAATTGAATGGCATTCAACATATCCCGGAAACGGTCTGGCGCTATGAGGCATCCAGGTTTAGAGGCTTTTTCATTCTCGAACATATGCTTGAAAAGGGGGGATTCGATTGGATCACTCAAACGATCAGTGCCGCCTTTGGACCCATTGGGATCTATTGGGTATTGAGAGGGTTAAAAGAAGAAATCCATCAAATCCCGCCATTTTTAGGGATTCAGCAGGAAGCCAATAGCCCCATGTATAAAGCCTGGAAAACAAATAAAGTGCCGACCGAAATGGATCAAGTCAATTCCACAAAAGGATTGTTGACCAAAGTGATGTATGACGTCAAGCCGCAGACTTATGGAACTTATGACGGGCTGAGGGATCTTCTCGTCCGTCATGGAGGAGACCTGACCACAATCAATCATGCCGAATTTGCTGATTTCTTAGAGAAGCATTTCGATGGGAAAAATGTTCTTGAATGGTTTAGAGATCATGGGATTGAAATTTCGTTGAACAACGGAGAGGTCATTGAAAAAACAGGATTGATCGCCCTGGCAGGAACGTTAAAGGCAATCGATCAGGGGATCATTGCAAAAGGGAGTAAGGTCCTGTGCTGTTTAACGAGCGGGATCAGTGAAGCAGACGGCAAGGCAAAGCCTGAATTGACCCTCTCCTCCTTAGAGGAATTAAATCAAATCAAGATTGAGTAAAAATGATGCATCCTTTTTCCAAGAAAGTGGTCATTAAAGATTCTACACTGAGAGAAGGGCTTGATGTCCCCGGAGTCAATTTTTCCCTTGAGCAAAAATTAAAGATAGGCAGATGGTTAGATCAGGCCCAGATACCTGAAATGGAAGTGGTTGCACCGGGTCACGTCTTAAGAGACTTGGAATTTGTGAAAAGGTGGAAACAGAAAAAGGCCAAAATAAAAACATCCGGTCTGATTTATGCCTATCACCCAAAATGCCGGGAAGAGATCGAGGAGGCCAGCAGGTACCTCGATCGATTTGATCTATTGATGTCTGTTTCGACCAAGAGGAAACCTTATGAGAAAGGCATGAAGGTGAGCCATCTTTTGGAAGTCCTGAGTTTTTCTTTACACCAACTTCCGGAGACAGGGGTGGGTTTTCCGAATTCGACACAAACGGACATCGATTTTTTATTAGAGATCAGTGAGAAATCTGTGAGAGGGGGCGCCCAGCGCATTACCATTTATGACACCAACGGAAAATCAAACCCTTTTGAAATCCACCAATTAATAAAACGATTAAAAGATCATCTCAGCATTCCTCTTTTTTTTCATGGACATAATGATCTGGGAATGGCAACTGCCAATTCTTTGGCAGCGATCGATGCGGGCGCAGAGGGCCTGGATGTGACGGTGAATGGTTTAGGAGACCGGGCGGGGAATACCTCCCTTGAACAAATTGTTTTGAATTTGTATCTGAAGGGAATGGATACGGGCATCCCATTGCAAAGCCTAAAGCCACTTTCTCAGGGGATCGAGCGAGAAAGTGGCATTCAAGTTTCGAAGCTCGCCCCAATTGTGGGGGAATATATCTTCCATCATCAATCCGTCGGACATTTAGAATGCCCTGAACTGTTCGAAGCCTTTGATCCCAACCTCATCGACTCGTCCAGGATATTGCACAAAAAAGAAGAATAACATTATAGTCATTAATATAATCCTCATGGAGGGAAAAGGAATTGGGATTTTATTCTGATCTAAAAATGTATGGTCGTTTCATGTGGGGGTTAAGAGGGTTTCTAAAACATACTCTGACTCTCGAAGAAGCCAAAGCGATTATTATGAAGCGGATGGAAGAAAGAGAAACCAACTTCCTCCGGATGGTGAGAAAAGGTATCTTCGGATTTCCCAAAAGTCCCTATCTTCCTCTGATGAAGTTGGCACAATGCGAGATGGGTGATATCGAAAACATGGTAAAGGCCAAAGGGTTGGAAGGGACACTTCATGCTCTGCGGGAAGCAGGCGTCTATGTCACCTTTGAAGAGTTTAAGGGGCGAGAGCCGATCATTCGAGATGGAAAGCTGTTCCCTGTCAAAGATCACGATTTCGATAACCCCTATCTTCATTGCTACTACTATTCTAAATCAGGTGGAACAACGGGTGCCGGGACACGGGTGGCGACAGACCTGGATCACTTAAGTGACCAAACCCCACGTATGATGATTGCTTATGATGCCCATGGGGTCTTAGACTCGCCAACCGCTTTTTGGTATGGGATCCTCCCTGACCAAACAGGTATCAACAATAACCTTCGTCACGCCCTTTCAGGTCGGGTTGCAAAAAAATGGTTCTCCCCCATCACCAAAGAAGACTAGCGGCCATCTCTGAAGAACCGCCTTGCTACTCAGTATATTGTTAAAATTTCGAATTGGGTGGGTGTCCCCATTCCGAAGCCTGAACCGGTACCCTTGAGTCAAGCCATTAAGATTGCCCGCTGGGCAGCAAAAACCCTTGAGACTAAAAACACCTGTCTCATCCGGACCCATGTCAGTTTAGCCGTACGAATTTGTATCGCTGCGAGAGAGGAAGGATTGAAATTAACAGGAGCAACTTTTATGGGGGGAGGGGAGCCCCCAACGCCTGCAAAAATTGCTCATATTACCCACATCGGTGCACGATGGATACCCACTTATTTCTTCACAGAAGTAGGAGCTGTTGGCATCGGTTGTGCTCAGCCATTCGACGAAAACGATCTTCACTTTTTCAAGGATGCTTTTGCCTTGATTCAATTGCCTTCTCCGGTTCCAGGTTCTAATATCGTTGTAGATGCTTTTTGCTTCACCACTTTACTTCCTTCGGCACCCAAAATCATGTTGAATGTGGCAATTGATGACTATGGCATGATTGAGAGACGGACCTGCCACTGTCCTTTGGAGGGTTATGGGTTCACGGAACACTTGTGTCATGTTCGAAGTTTTCACAAGTTAACTGGGGAGGGGGTGACTTTAGTCGGAAGCGAGATGCTTCATATTCTTGAAGAAGTCCTTCCGGCCCGATTCGGTGGAAGTCCTCTCAATTATCAACTTTTGGAAGAAGAGGATGAGCAAGGTTTTACACGGTTAAGTCTCTTAGTGAGCCCGAGCTTAGGTGCCATTGATGAGGAGGCTCTGATCAGTACAGTCATGGAAAGTCTGAAACAGAGCAGTGTCGCAGCTGACCTGGCACGGGCGATTTGGAATCAGGCCAAAATCTTAAGAGTGAAGCGAATGGAACCCCTCTGGACGCTCCGGGGCAAATTGATGCCCCTTCATTTAACAAAGGGTCAAAAACTCCCGATCGAGAAAGGAGAGAAAAAATGATGTTCCATCTTCGGAAAGGTTTTTTTTGCTTTCTTTTGGTGTTGAGTTTAATTTTACCAAGCCATATCGTTTTCGCCCGTGAAAAAACCTCATCAGAACCTGTCAGGTTGAAAGTACTTCTACTACCATTTCTCTCCTATGCCCCATTCTTTATTGCCCAGGAAGAAGGATTCTTTGCTGAGCAACAGCTTCAAATCGAATTTGTCCAGATGAGCAGTTCTGCCGCCGCTATTCCTCCCCTGGCCCAGGGAGACTTGGATATTGTTGCCGGAACCCTCCGGATCAGCACCCTCAATGCCATTATTCGTGAAGGGAAGATTAAATTTGTCTCTGATAAAGGACACATTGGAGCAGGAGGTTGTACTTACTATGGTATTATCGCAAGACAAGCTTTGGTTGAAGCTGGGGATTTGAAAAATCCTTCTCAGCTAAAAGGGAAAAAAATTTGTCTCGCTTCAGGGTTTGCAACTTCAGAAGGTTATTTCGTAGAGAAACTGCTCAACCGGGGAGGGGTGAAACTGAATGAAGTGGAGATTCAAGAACATATTCCTTTCACGGCCGAGCTGGAGGCTTTTAAAAAAGGGACAATCGATCTCACCGTTGGAGGGGAACCCAAGCTGACTCGAATGGTGGAGTCTAAACATGGGGTTCTCTGGATGCCCGTACAGGAAATCGTCCCGGATTTTCAATTTGATGTCATAGCCTATGGCCCTTCGATTCTTCAAAAAAATCGTGAGGCCGGGAGACGATTCATCGTCGCTTATTTAAAGGCAGTTAGGCAATACCATCAAGGGAAGAGCGGAAGAAATTTAGGCATTCTGAGAAAGTATACAAACTTGGACACTGAATTTCTGAAGAAAATTTGCTGGCCTTCAATACGCATTGACGGTAGCATCAACGCGAAGAGCGTCCTCGATTTTCAAGATTGGTCTATCAAAAAGGGACTGCTTGACAGACCAGCAACTGAAAATCAGTTCTGGGACCCCAGTTTCATTGAAGATGCGAACAAGATACTGAGCTCCGTATCGAAATAAAAAAACACCCCATCCTTTCGGCAAGGGATGATTGAAAGGGACGTATGGGAAGAAAGTGTCGGAGTATCAAACAATGTCGGACTTTGATATCTTATCGAAAGAATATAATTTTTTCACGCAGACACTCGGACAGGTGGTTTATGAAGAGACATTGAATTTTCTTCCGCACTCGACTCAGCTGGCTCTGGATGCTGGATGTGGTGGAGGACTCCTTTCCCTGAAGTTGGCGGACCATGTCGATCACGTGATCGGGTTAGATTTATCTGGATCGATGATTGCATTGGCCAAGGAGCATCAAATCCAGATGGGCAAAAAGAATATCCATTTTTTAAAAGCCGATCTTGAAAATCTTCCTTTCCTAAGGGAAACTTTCGACTTCGTAGTCAGTAAGGCGACGCTTCACCATACCCGGTTGGAGGTCACCTTGCCCGGTCTTCGACAACTGGTCAGGCCAGGAGGGAGAATGGTAGTTTTTGACCAGATCACCTCAACCCCTCACTTGGATAAATATCCAATATGGCATATGATCAGATCACTCAAAAAAGCCACCTCTATTCTTCGTTCTCATGGATTTCGCACCATGTGGCGTATTCTCTCATTTCAGCTAAGTCCTCAATGGATTCGACATGTATGTAAACATAAGCTTTTAACAGGAGACTCTTTTGAAAATATCTATTCTCGATTTCTTCCAGGGTGCAGGTTTAAAAGATACCCCTGGAGAATGATCGCCTTTTGGGAAGCTCCGGTAATAAGCAAATAAGTCGGCCTGCTTTTCATGACCATGGTCAGATGAATATTGAGAGCATCGTTGACTATCAGTCGTGGGGCCTGCAAAAGGAGAGCTTTGAAAAAATCAAAAAGTAGAATCGAGAGACCTCATTCCAAAATTTACGAATGCGGTCATTTCATGTATGGATGATGATCGGCGATACTGAAAATGAATGAATTTCAGGACATTGGAGAGGAGGGCCATACATTTAAAAAGATATCCGCTCGAACGTTTTTCCATCAGTCCTCTCCCTTCTCGGGAATTTAAGAACTTTTTCAGAGATCTCAAAAGGATTTCTTAATAAGGTGGTTCCCCCATGCCAGTTCTGGGAACCAGGTTTCATCGAATATGCCAACAAGGTTTTAGGTGGATCAAAGAGATGAATTCAGTGAGTAATTTGGGACTGACGTGTCAAGGCCTCTGTAAAACTTATCAGACGAAGAACGGCCTGATCTCCGCAATTAAGGACGTTAGCTTCTGTGTAAAAGAGCATGAATTTATCTGTATTGTTGGGCCCAGCGGGTGCGGCAAGACCACGCTCCTGAAACTCATTGCCGGACTTCTACACCCCACTTCGGGACAAATCTTTTTTAGTCAGGATCCGCAAGATGGTATTCCCAGAAGCGCTCTGGTCTTCCAGGAGCACGGCCTTTTCCCCTGGATGACCGTGCTGGATAACGTGGCTTTTGGGTTAGAGATGAGGGTGAAAGATAAAAAAGAACGGAGGGATCTTTCACGCCCCCTGATCGAAAAAATGGGTCTATTAGCATTCACCAACAATTATCCCCATGAACTCTCCATGGGAATGCGTCAACGGGTGGGAATTGCTCGTGCTTTTGTCTCCAAAGCTCAAATTCTGTTGATGGATGAACCGCTTGGCTCCCTGGATGCTCAGACCAAATTGATCCTCCAGGAGGAACTCCTAAAGATATGGAAAGAAGACCAAAAGTGTGTCGTTTATATTACCCACGATATCGAAGAAGCCATCTTCTTAGGGGATCGCTTGCTGGTGATGACGGCCCGACCCGGACATATTCGGGAAGAAATAGTTATCCCTTTTGACCGCCCTCGTGATCTATCCATAAAAGAACTGACCGAATTTGCAAAAATGAAAGGCCATATCTGGAGGATTCTGGAGGAGGAGGTACGAAAAAGCTGTGGATGACCTGACGGGAAAAAAACAACGCTTTCTTGGGTTGATGCGGGAGGGATGGTTCACGGTATTTATCATCCTTTTAATCGCCATCGCCTGGGAATGGGGAGTTTCTGTGGGCTGGGTGTCTTTCCTTTTCTTTCCGCCCCCCTCCGTTATTATTTCAACTTTTATTAAACTCATCGCCAATCATAAACTGACGGATAATACAGGAATCACCTTGTGGCGTGTCTTTCTGGGTCTCATCTTAGGCGGAATACCTGGCCTCATCCTTGGGCTGATCTTGGGTTGGTCACATCGACTGTATCGTCTCGTCAACCCTTTGATTGCAGCCACTCATCCAATCCCTAAGATCGCTATACTTCCCTTAATTATGATCATCTTCGGAATTGGTGAATCTTCGAAAGTGGTCGTGATTGCCTTGACAGCCTTCTTCCCTCTGCTCATCAATACGGCAGCAGGTGTTCAGCAGATCAATCCAATCCATTTTGAAGTCGCTAAAAATTATGGGGCCAACCTGACAAAAATATTTACACGTGTCATCTTTCCCGGGAGTTTACCACTGATCCTGACAGGTTTGCGTCTCTCTCTTAATCTCGCCCTTCTCGTCTCTATTGCCGTGGAGTTAGTATCAGCTCAGAAAGGTTTAGGAGCGATGATCTGGCTGGCATGGCAGACTCTCCGTACGGAGGAACTCTATGTCAGTCTGGTCATGACCG
Source organism: Syntrophaceae bacterium (assembly GCA_013388645.1). Classification (GTDB taxonomy): domain Bacteria; phylum Desulfobacterota; class BSN033; order BSN033; family UBA1163; genus UBA1163. Next base: position 40,830 of record JACAEV010000139.1, read on the forward strand.
CCCTGCTGGGCGTCTTCTTCAATTTCTTTCTCCAGCGTATAGCCATCCATCTCGTCCCCTGGAAAACTGAGCAAAGAATTTAATTAAGCAGTCCTTTCCTTGACTTGACTCCCGACCAATCTTATAATTTCTTTCCATAAATCAACTAAATGGATGATGCGCATCAGATGTTGAAGGCATCCGACGATTAAATTGACCGGTTTTTATGAAATATGAGCATGATCTTACGCCTACCGATCTTAACCTTCCATGCTTTGGATGATCTTCCTTCTGTCACCTCATTTTCACCCGAGCTGTTTCGGTTTGGTTTATCCATGCTGCATGAGCACGGATATCGAACCATGAGCCTATTGGAAGCCGTTGAATGTTTGCGGATGAAAAAACCTTTCCCTGAAAAATCGTTTGTCATGACGTTTGATGATGGATACGAAACGGTTTACCAGGTGGCATTCCCGATATTGCAGAATTATGGTATGTGTGCGACTATTTTTCTTACGGTGGGAAAAAAGGGAAACCAGAAGATGGGAGAAAGGCTCCCCTCCCTTGAAGGCCATTCCATGCTAAACTGGCATGAAATCCGGGAGATGAAACAGGTAGGGATGGAATTCGGTGCCCATACGCTGACCCACCCGGACCTCACTCGATTGCCCCGAGACCAAATGGAAGAGGAAGTCTCTGAATCAAAGAAAATTATTGAAAATATTTTAGGCGTTCCGGTCTTTTGCTTTGCTTATCCTTACGGCCGATATAATGAGCATGTCCGGGAATTCGTTCAACAACACTTCACCTGTGCTTCTTCGGATAGGCTGGGTTTTGTCACTCCCCACAGCACCCTTTATACCCTCGAACGGGTCGATGCTTACTATCTCCGATCTGATCGGTTGTTTCGTTTGATGTTGACAAGATGGTTTTCCTGGTATATTTGGGCATGCAGTATTCCTCGCTGGATTCGGTGTAAGGTGAAAAACAATTTTGAACTAAGGAGGAGTCACTTTGGATAAACACCGCACATTGATCATCGGCCTGGATGGGGCGACCTTCGACATTATCAAACCCATGGCTCAGGCTGGACGATTACCCGCCTTTGCAAATTTAATTTCTCAAGGGGTTCATGGACCTCTGAAAGCATGGCCAAATTTAAATAGTGCGGCCGCATGGAGTTCAATCGTCACAGGATATAATCCAGGGATGCACGGGGTCCACGATTTCGGAAGCGCTCCCCCCCAGCGGGGTTATACGTGGCATCCGATGACAGCGTTAGATCGAAAGAAGGATCCTTTTTGGCGCCTCCTGAGTGCGAAGGGGAAAAGAGTCACCATTATCAATGTTCCTATTAGCTATCCTGCAGATCCAATCAATGGGTTCATGCTCGCTGGAATGGATACCCCAGGACTGTCCAGTCACGGATTTGCCTATCCCCCAGAGTTGCGCGATGAACTGACTCGTCAGGGCATTGATTATATCATCGATATCCCCAATCTTGGCGACCTCAGCCGAAAACATCCTGAAAAACTCCCGATAGAGGTAAGGAAAATGGTGGAGGCTCGGTCCCGAACGATCCTCTACCTAATGGAAAAACCATGGGATGCCTTCATGGCCGTTTTTGTTGCAACCGATCGAGTCCAGCACTATTATTGGCCAAAAGGGGAATTCTCCCTCGAAAAGCGAGAGTGGGCCCCCATCCGTGAGACCTATCGGCTTATCGATTCATTCTTGGGAGAGGTATTGACGCGGATGGATAAAGATACCACCTTGCTCTTCGTCTCTGATCATGGCTTTGGCTCCATGTTGGGGGCAAACCGGTTACTGAACCATCTTTTTGCAAAACTCGGCTTTCTCTATTTTCGGCAGGGCTCGAATCGCCTTCAGGGAAGATTGCTCAAGGGTCTTCTTCTTTACGGGAGGCGTTATCTCCCCTATCGTCTTCAATATCCTCTGGCGAGAACCTTTCGTAGGCTTCATATTCAGGCCGTGAGTGAGAGCATGTTCTCGGGCATTGACTGGTCTCGAACCCAAGTGTTTTCCTCTCCGCACGGAGGACAGGTATTCATCAACTTAAAGGGGCGCCAACCGGAAGGAATCGTTTCTTCCGAAGATTATCCTTCTCTTCGAGAAAATATCCAAGGAATCCTCCAAAACTTAATCGATCCAACAACAGGTGTCCGTCTCATCAAAAAGGCTCATCTGCGTGAGGATATATTCCATGGGCCCTACTTAGATCACACAGGAGATCTGATTATTGAATGGGAAACGGAAGCGATTGGAGATGCTTTAAGTTCTTCGACTCCGGGTTATGAGGTTTCCGTTCGTCAGTCAGAGGGTGGGAGGTTTTTCCAGGGATGGACCGGAACCCATCGACCTTATGGCATCTTCATGGCCTATGGCCCTCAAATAAAAAAGGGGGAAAGCCTCTCCATGGCCACCCATTATGATATCACCCCGACTCTTCTTTATCTCCAGGATCATCCCATCCCAAACGATATGGACGGAAAAGTGTTGACCGATATTTTCATGGAAGATCATCTCGACCGGTACCCCATCCAATATCGTGAACCACTGGATATTCAATGGAAGACCTCTGCAGGTGAGCTGGATGCGGAGGAGAATCGTAAGATCGAAGAACGTCTGAGGGGTCTGGGATACATCGAATAGATCTCCCTACGGAGAGTAAGTATCCCCCAGCAAAGCTGGGGGCTTTACGATTGCTGGCCACTCAAAGGGGCCTGACCGCAATCGGAAAAGTATCTAATCCCCCTTCATCCCCCTTTGTCAAAAGGGGGAAATCTTTCACCTCCCTTTGGTAATCTTTTTCCTGTCAAAGACAGGCAAAGGGAGGTTGGGAGGGATTTTCAAAGAGAAATGCATATTCCCGAAAATGTCAAACACTGTGAGCCCCCCGGCAGAGCCGG
>JACAEV010000095.1 GCA_013388645.1 Syntrophaceae bacterium
GCGGAGATAAATGATAGGGAGGAATCTTGCCACGAGGAGGAAGCTCAATCAGCCCTTGAGCCTCTAAGCGCAACAATAATCCTCGACAGAGGATATCCTTGAGAACACCGTTGGGCTGCCTCCAACCCCACCTTCGGCATAGCTCTCTGGAAATAAACCACCGGCTTCGATCCCGATGGGCCGCAATGACTTCTCTGACCTCATCGATCTCTCTGGGGCCAAAGACCTTACCTCGATACTTAATCGCTTCGTTCATGATTTATGTTTAACACATGAAGAAGCAGAACGCAAGGGCTTTTTTAAAAACCCGTAACTGAGGGATTACAAATTTATTGATTTTGTCATTTATTTCATTCAAAATTTGGGTTAAAATGAAATTTTAATGACCGGTGGATTTACCCATGTGGGAGCGTTTGAAGGAAGATATTCGAACCATCAAAGAGAGAGATCCTGCTGCTAAAAATTATGTGGAGATCCTTCTCTGCTATCCGGGGCTCCATGCAATTTGGCTTCATCGCATGGCCCATTTCCTCTATCAAAGGAGATGCTTTACGACTGCCCGTCTGGTTTCGCATTTTAGCCGTTGGTGTACAGGAATTGAAATCCATCCTGGGGCAAAAATAGGCAGACGCCTTTTTATCGACCATGGAATGGGGGTGGTCATTGGCGAAACCACGGAGATCGGGGATGACTGCCTGATTTATAAGGGTGTGGTCTTCGGAGGAACAACCCTTGAAAAGAAGAAGCGTCACCCCACCCTCGGAAACCGTGTCGTCGTCGGTTCCAATTCCACAATTCTCGGAGCGATCACCGTCGGGGACGGAGCCCGAATTGGTTCAGGTTCCGTGGTGGTCAAGGCTGTTCCCGCGGGTGCGACGGTGGTCGGCGTTCCGGGTCGTATTGTTGAATCACTAACTCCGGAAAAAATGGAACTTGACTTCGAACATGGAAATCTCCCGGACCCCTTATCCGACATCATGAAGATGCTTCTCCAACTTCACAATAAATTAGAGGAGAGGGTCAAACATTTGGAGAATCAGGATTTAAAAAATCGATCTCAATGAGGTATTGAAGATGGCAAAATATCCAAAATTTCTAATGGAACACTTCCAAAACCCAAGAAATGTCGGGGAGATTTCTAATCCCGATGGTGTTGGCACAGTCGGAAATGCCTCCTGTGGGGACATCATGCAACTGTTCATTAAAATTGATAAAGGGAAGATTACCGAGGCAAAGTTCAAAACCTTTGGCTGTGGAGCGGCCATTGCCACTAGTTCTATTCTCACGGAACGCATCATCGGAGCGACTCCGGATGAAGCCATAAAAATATCGGAGGAGACATCCAAGGAAGTCCTTGCCCAATTACCCAAAGAAAAAGTTCCCTGTTTCACCCTGGCGGCCGATGCTTTAAAATTGGCCATCGAGGAATTTCAGTGCAAAGGGGCCGGAATTCATGAAAAGGGCGGTTTTGATTTGAAAGAGATAGAAAAAGATTAAGAGGGGCCATCTCATGACCAAAGAGGAAAAGGTTGTTTTCCTCAAAAATCCAAATAGGGTTATCGAACAACTTATCAAAAACTTTATTCACGAAGCTCAATCGAATCGAAGAACACGGGTCGATCACGGAGTTTATTGGGAAGAACCCCTCATCGGATTTACCTCGGGGGTTGATCCTCTCTTTCTCGAATATAAAACCCTTATTGGCCCCTTCCATCTTACCCCAAGAGAAATCATTTCAGCCGCCCTCAAAGAGAAGGGGAGAAGCCTTCTCTTCACCGAAATTGAACAGATCAGCATCATTTCATGGGTCCTTCCTGCTTCTGAAGATACTCGAAAAAGCAATCGTCAGGAGAAACAATTTCCATCGAAACTCTGGGCTTATACACGAGATTTTGGGGAAGCCTGTAACAGTACCCTCAAGAAACACGTCGTGACTTTTTTAGAAGATTTAGGACATGTGACGGTTGCACCGAGTCTCTCTCCAACATTCCAATATTTCCGAGATGAGAAGGTGGGCTGGGCCTCTCCCTGGTCTGAACGCCATATTGCTTATGCCTGCGGCCTTGGGACATTCAGTCTTAACGACGGTTTCATTACTACCAAAGGAATGGCTGTCCGCCTGGGGAGCGTGGTCACTCTCCTAAAATTGACACCGAGTGAGAAGAAATATCGACATTATAAAGAAAATTGTCTTCATTTTAGGACTGAGAAATGTGGAAAATGCATTTCAAGGTGTCCCACCGGTGCGATTACAGAGAAAGGACATGATAAGGATAAATGCTACGATTATCTCCGGTCCCAACCTTTGGTAGCGAAACGGTTGGAATACGGATTACAAAACCCTCCTCCTTCCTGCGGACTCTGCCAGACCGACGTGCCCTGCGAGTTCGAAATTCCAAGACCCAATCTGATCGCCTAAAATCTTCTTGGAGACCTTTCTCTCTTGTTTTTTCCTTGACAAAATATTCTATTTGGATTATATGATTAATGAATCATATAATCATGGAGGAATTTATGGAGAAAAGGGTTCTTGAATTAAAGGCAGAAATTTTAAAGGTCCTTGCCCAACCGACCCGTCTGAAAATCCTTGA
>JACAEV010000084.1 GCA_013388645.1 Syntrophaceae bacterium
CGTCATACCACATTGTATTCTTGGATGAGTTTACCTTCACGGAAACGGCTGAGCCTTAATGCGGTAATATCAAGGGTATGAGCTTTGCCATCAATAATTTCTTCAGCCAAAAGCAATCCACAGATGGGTCCGTGCATTAAGCCATGGCCTGAGAAACCATTGATGCAATAAAAACCATCCACTTCCGGCACTTTTCCTAAGATCGGATGGGCATCCGGAGTGACTTCATAGAGACCTGCCCAACGGCTGCTAATCCCGACATTTTCCAGCAGTGGCATCCGTTCCATGGCTGCATCGAAGTGTTCGAATTCCCAGTCTCGATCCACCTCTTGGTTGAAACTTGGTGGCTCATTAAGGTTGGACATGCCCGTGAGAATGCTCGGGCCTTCTCGGTGGAAATAGAGATTCTTCGCAAAATCAATAACAAAAGGAAAATGAGGTGGAAGTTGGGAAATCGGTGTGGTCACAGCGATCTGCCGCCGAATAGGGACAACAGGGATATCCACGCCAATCATATTGCCAATTTGAGCAGCCCAAGGTCCGGCGGCATTCACAACAATGGGTGTCTCAATCTCACCCTGTCTTGTTTGGACTCCATGGATGCTTCCTTTTTTTAAAGTGATGCCGATTACTTCCACATCGGTCAGACACTTTGCTTCTAATCTTTTTGCTCCTACAATATAGCCCTGCACAATACTATTCGGATCAACCAATCCATCCTGAGGATTCCATGTAGCTCCTAAGACATCCTCAATCTCCATCAGCGGTAGGCGAGACCGTACTTCTTCTCCTTTTAGCCACTCGGTCATGACTCCAAGTCGATGTTGCAATGCCAAGCTGGCACGAAACGCTCTGACATCCTCCTCCCTGGTGAGAAGGAAAAGATAACCGCACCGCCTAAGGTCTATGGCTTGGCCAAGTTCTTCTTCATAGCGATCCAACATGGGAAGACTGAGAAGGGAAAGACGGATATTGATCTCGGTAGCGAATTGGTAACGAATACCACCGGCGCATTTCCCAGTCGCTTCCTGCCCAAAGAGTGGGTCGCGTTCAAGAAGGACGACCTTCTTACATCCTTTCAGGGCCAAGTGATAGGCGGTACTTGCACCCATCACTCCACCGCCTATGATCACCGCATCTGCTGTTTTTGGAATGTCCATGGGTTTTCATCCTTTTAGGCTCAATAGGGCCAAGACACCAAAGGCGATGATGATGATGCCAGAAATCCTGTTTGTCCAGCGAAGTCCAGTGAGATTGAATTTCTTTCCTAGTAACCCTACTCCATTACTTAATAATAGCCACCAGAGGGCAGAGCCGATGAAGACTCCCGCAACTAATAATCCTGCTGGAATATAGCCCCCGCCCATGCTTCCCACACCCAATCCAGCGAAAATCGCCGCAAAAGAGAGAATGGTCATCGGATTGGTAAGGGTTAAGAAAAAAGTGGACACATAGGCACGGGTGAGCCCCTTTCCTTTTGTTGAAGCCGCTTCTTTAGAAGGGCTTGTTAAAAAGGTCTTTAGGCCAAGATAACAAAGAAATCCACCCCCGATGAGACGAAGCCAAATCTGTTGGCTGATCAGGATATTGGAGATAAAGGTTAGCCCAAATCCAGCAATGGCACCGTAAATGGCATCAGCAGTAGCCGCACCAAGCCCCGTAATAAATCCCGATATGCGACCCTCGGCCAGGGTGCGGCGAATGCAGAGCACACCAATGGGCCCTACTGGTGCGGCAATGGAAAAACCGATAATGAGTCCACGAAGCAAGAAGCTGAAGCGGGTAAACTCTTCCATATCTTTTGATGATCAATTAGGACTCACCGAGGTAGGCTTTTCGAACCATTTCATTCATTCGCAGGTTTTCAGCGGTATCATTCAGTAAGATGACTCCGGATTGAAGCACATAACCACGACTGGCAACTTGCAAAGCGATACGAGCATTCTGTTCCACTAATAAAATGGTTGTCCCATCAGCATGGAGCTGACGGATGGTATCAAAGATATTATCAACCAGAACAGGGGCCAGTCCCATGGAGGGTTCATCCATTAACAGCACGCGAGGATTGGCCATCAGTGCACGACCGGTCGCTAACATCTGTTGCTCCCCACCACTCAGTGTCCCTGCTACCTGGTGACGGCGCTCTTTCAATCTGGGGAAAAGCGCAAAGACTCTTTCGAGATTTTTGCTGATCACTTGACGATCCGTAATGGCGAAAGCTCCCATCTCCAGATTTTCTGTCACGGTCAGCCGGCCAAAAACGCGGCGTCCTTCGGGAACCTGGACCACTCCTTTCGCCACAATCTCGTGGGGAAGGTAGCGGGTCAGGTCTTCCCCTTCAAATTGAATGGTTCCATGTCGTGGTCGCAACAAACCGCTGATCGTTTTGAGCGTGGTGCTTTTGCCTGCCCCATTGGCTCCGATGAGGGTTACAATTTCCCCTTTGTCAATGTTCAGGGAGATGTCTTTGAGGGCATGGATATTTCCATAATAGGTATGAACATGTTGGATTTCGAGCATGGCCATCATTATTAGTCCTGTAGTCTTGTAGCCGAATAATTGAATAATCAAGTGGTTTTGAATTTCATTAATTTCTTGACTATATGACTAATAGACTATGTGACTATTTGACTAACTTGAGCTGCGCTTCCTCGACCGAGATAGGCCTCGATCACTTTTGGATCTTTTTGAATTTCGGCTGGAGTCCCCTCCGCAATTTTCTTCCCGTAATCTAAAACGGTTACCGTTTCAGAGATCCCCATGACCACTCGCATCTGATGTTCAATCAGAAGGATGGTAATTCCCAGGGCATCACGTAAATGTCGAATGAAATCCATCATGGCCTGTGTTTCACTCGGATTCATCCCAGCGGTGGGTTCATCCAAAAGCAGTAGTTTGGGCCGGGACGCAAGGGCTCGAGCGACTTCGAGACGCCTCTGATCTCCGTAGGGTAGATTTTTTGCAAGAAAATCCCCCTTTCCTGTCAGATTGACAAACTTGAGAAGCCGCTTAGCCTCCTCCGACGCTTCTTTCTCCTCCAACCGTGTGGCAGGCAGACCCACCACAATACCAAAATAATTTGCTTTTAAGTGGCAATGAAGACCGACCAAGATGTTTTCAATAGCCGTCAGGTTAGGGAAGAGGCGGATATTTTGATAGGTGCGGGCGATGCCAAGGCGGACGATCTGATCAGGCAACAGGCCTATCAGAGAATGTCCATTAAGAGAGATTTCCCCTTCTTCTGGGCGATAAAATCCTGTCACGCAATTAAAAAAAGTGGTCTTGCCAGCGCCGTTCGGTCCGATAATGCTGTGGATACTGTTTTCTTGGACGTTTAGGTCTAACTCATCCACTGCTAAAAGTCCGCCGAAGCGTTTGGTCATCTTTTGTGCCAGGAGAATGGTCATCTACGCCCCCTCCTCATTTGAAGAGAGACCTCCTTCCGGAGGAAGCACTTGTTCTGTGGTCTTGGGTTCCCCTTCGTGTAATTCACGGCGGCGTATTTCTGCTGGCCAAAGTCCTTCTGGTTTCAATAACATCATGACGACCAAGGCTGCGCCATAGACGAGAAGACGATATTCTGCAAATTCCCTGAGCAGCTCCGGTAAACCCACGAGAGCCACGGATCCGACGATCACACCGGGGATGCTGCCCATCCCTCCTACAATGATCAGACAGATGATGTTGATCGAAATCATCACATTGAAGCTATGGGGATAAACGGAGGAGAGTTTACTCGCAAAAATGGCCCCGCTCAATGCTGAGAAACCAGCTCCTGTGGCAAACGCTAATAGTTTCGTAGCAACAAGATTGATTCCCATGGCCTGAGCGACATCTTCGTCTTCGCGCATCGCCATCCAAGCGCGGCCAAGACGGGAATCTCTTAGCCTTAACGAAATAAAGATGACAAGCAGACACCCTGCCAAAATGAGATAGTAGATTTCTTGTGGTCTTGCAAACTCAAAGCTTCCGATGGATGCCTTAGGGATTTTACCAACCCCTTGGGCCCCGCCCAGCCAGGGTCTTAGAAAATCAGAAAGGACGAGAATGCGAATAATCTCCCCGAAGCCGAGAGTGGCAATGGCCAGGTAATCCCCACGCATCTTTAAGACAGGAATTCCTAAGATCACTCCTGATATAATCCCCATGATGATGGCAATAGGGAGGGCTGACCAAAAAGAGAAGTGGAAAAAACCCAATTCAGGGGAGGTTAGTATGGCTGCGGTATAGGCACCGATTGCGAAAAAGGCAACATACCCTAAATCTAAAAGACCTGCATATCCGACCACAATGTTCAGTCCTAAACCAAGGAGAACATAAAGGCCCACAATGGTTAAAACCTCACTCAAGAAAAGGCCAAGAACCTGGGGAAGAATAAGGAAGACTAAAATGAGAATGGAAAACCCAATATAGCGTAACACTCGCTGTTGTCCGGATGGAAGATTCTTCACTCCGGTCTGAATTGCTTTTCCCTTAAAGGACCAAAATAGAAGTATTATTGCAATGACGACAGCTAATACAATAGCTCCTGGGAGGGAGAGCCCATTTGCTGTAAAGATCCATTCGCTGACAACCGCAATCGGTCCCCAAGCAGCCAATGTAGGACGTAATAAATCCTGAACGACCCCTGCGAGCACCACGCTGCTCAAGGAGGTGACGAGAACCCGTCTCAAGAGGTTGGGAAGAAGATAGACCAGGCCTGTCAATAAGCCAATCAATGCCGCCACCACAAGAAGCAAGAGTGAACCATTCATTAAGCCCTGACCAAATGTCATGATGTTATAAAGGACAGGTGACGCATTGACAAAGATCGATCGCAGATTCACTACGTTTCCCAGAATGACCAAGAGTACTAAGAAAATTCCTGTGACGATACCCGTAACGAGGCTATTTACCAGGGCCAACACTTTTGTCCGTGAGGTTGTTCGTTTCGCTGAGAGATAGGTGATAAAGACGACGACCAGAAGCAGTAGGGTATGGCCCATGGAGATGACTTCATTGATAATATCACGTTGGCTAAATCCTTCCACCATTCCGATCAGGGCCAATAGGACACTCACGACTCCGCCAATGAGACCAGTCTTCAATCCTGTTTTCCAAAGGGAGTGCGTAATTGACATTACATTATTCCCTTCCTGTTAGGCTTTCTTAACGGCCAGGCGTTCTCCTAATATACCGGTAGGCCTAAAAATTAATACGAGAACGAGCATGGTAAAAGCGATGGCATCCTTTAACTGATAAGGAGCAATGATACCTAAACCATCCAAGAAAAGGCTGGGACCCACCGACTCAATGAGGCCGAGAAAAATTCCCCCCAACATGGCCCCTGGGATATTCCCGATCCCACCCAATACGGCTGCAGTAAAGGCTTTAATGCCCGGAATAAAACCCATGAAAAAGTGAACTTGCTTGAACATCAAAGCGTAGAGAACACCGGCTGCTCCAGCAGCCAAGCCGCCGATCACAAAGGTTGTGGAAATCATCTTATCGACATCGATTCCCATCATGTAGGAGGCCTCCTTATCTTCAGAAACAGCGCGGATGGCCTTCCCGATGCGGGTTCGTTGAATAAAGGAGTAGAGGGCGGCTAACAATAAGGCTGCCGCCACAATCACCAATGCATGAAAGCGTAAGATGCGAAATTCCCCAAAGGCCCATTCCCCCTCAAAAATCTTTACAACCGGATAGGCCTGAAAACCTGATCCATAGAGACCCCGGAAGACATATTGGAGAAAGAACGAAGCACCAATGGCGGTAATGAGCGGAATCAGTCGGGGTGCAGCCCTCAAAGGGCGGTAGGCGATTCGCTCAAGAAGAAAAGCGATACCGGCTGAAGTAATCATGGCAACAAGGAAAATAACCAAGAGGCTAATGAAGGGATGTTGGTCCAGGAAATCGGATCGATAAAAGGCTGCTGCAACGAAATAGGCTGTATAGGGGCCACTCATGAAGACTTCACTGTGAGCAAAGTTAATCATCCTCAAGACGCCATAAACCAGGGTGTATCCCATGGCAATGAGTGCATAAATGCTTCCCTGGGCCAAACCAAAGATGACGAAATCAAACCAATGATGAGAATTATATCGTCCTGCTGCAATGGTAGCGGTGGACCCCCAAATAATTAGAGCTAAGATGGCCCCTCCAATGACCCACATGACGATATCCGTAGGGGTAATCCTCTCCTTTAATCGTCTCCATTTTTTCAACATAGGGATCTCCCGACCGAATGAGGATTAAGTCAGATTTTAGATGAAGTCCGAATGATAGAAAGGGCTGGAAACGATTTTCATTTCCAGCCCTTTCTGTTCATTATTAAGGCTTCCAGATCGGTTTATCCGGCATGACCAATTTTTTAACATTGTCCGCTGTGGTTTTGTAAACCCCAATCTTCGGATCCGCACAATCGCCGTATTTATCGCAGGAAATATTCCCGGTCAAGCCTTTCATATTCTTGGTGGCATATAAGGCATCCCGAAGTGCCTGACGGCCGATCGTGAGAGACCCATCAGACCCTTTCTTGGCGACCTTTTCAATGGCCGCAAAGACCATCATCGCTGCATCATAGGCATGGGCATGGAAAGGGGCGAGGGGTTTTTCGCCATATTTCTTCTGATGTTTTTCCAGGAAGCTTTTATAGCCACCGGCAAAAGCTGAGAAATCAGGGCTGGAATGGTACATCCCGATAGCGGTTTCGCCTGCAGCTTTATAAAAGTCTGGGGAGAAAATACCGTCCGCACCCATCAGAGCAACTTTCTCTAATCCTTTTACTTCTTTGACCTGTCGAGTAATGTGTCCCCCCGCGGCGATGAAGATGGGATAATAGATGAATTCAGGTTTCCCTGTGGCAATCTTGGTCAGCACTGGCCTCATATCCGTATCCGTAGGAGCAACGGCCTCCTGAGCCGTGATCGTTCCCCCCAACTTCTTAAAGGTTTCAGCAAAGACGGCTGCCAATTGTTCAGCATAGACACTTCCGTCATGGATCGTCGCTGCCTTTTTGACCTTCAGTTGCTTAATAGCAAACTCCGCCGCAACGGCTCCCTGCACCTTATCGTTATGGCACGTGCGCAGATAACCATCATATTCTGGCCCACGTTTTGGGTCTGTTAAATAGGGTGCCGTATTCGAAGGGGAAACGGTTGCGATGCCCGCTTTCCAAAGAATGGGTGCTCCCGGTTTAGCTTCACTGGAGCAATTTGAACCAATCGCTGCGACAATGGTTGGATCAGCAGCGAGTTTGGTTGCAGCCGCCTGCCCACCCTCAGCATTACAGCCTGTATCTTGAAAACTCAGTTTGATGGGATGACCAAGTAATTTGCCCCCTTTATCTTCCGCGGCAATCTCCACCCCGCGTTTGGTATCGGTCCCTAACGAGGCGTCCGGTCCTGCAATGACAAACCAACAGGCGATATGGATAGGTTCACCTTTTTTGATTTTTATTTCGCCGATCTTATCTTTGGTTTGTGCGGTTACAGAAATTACAGAGAAGCTTACAACCATTACCAAAACAAAGAGCATCATCAAAAAACGTTTCATACCAAACCTCCTCCTTTCAAAGTTATTATTTAAGGTTCCTTAAAATGAGAAATGGCGCCTGTCCGTAAGTTAGGCTTATCACCCCCTTATTTGAGAGATGTCTCAAAATCTTTTATAAAAAAAGTTACTTTGACCCTAAACGTAACTACCTATTAGGTTAGGTCTGTAATATTATTATTAGATTTATTTATTTGTCAAGTCATATGAATGACGAGATCGATTTAAGCCTTCAACGACCTCTGCAAATGATCTTTGAGATCATGACTATAGGCCTTGCAGCCAATCTGAAATCTAAGATCTTAAATCTGAAATATATTTTTTTACAGCCTCTAACCCCCTCCAGAGATGAGCTTCTTCGTGAGGTTCGATTGTATAAAGGGGATTCAGGTTCAATTGTGAAAGGAGGGTAAAGAATTGGTTAAAATCGAATCCTCCCTCTCCCACAGGAAGATGTTCATCCATCTCTCTGTGATTATCATGGAGATGGACTTCACTCAGAAACCTTTCCATAACCTCCATCCATTGGGAAAGAGGCGCCTTACTGAATACATGATGATGGCCCGTGTCGAAGCAGAATCGAAAATAAGGAGAATGAATCTCCTCCAGCAAAATCTTAATGGAGTCAGGGTTTTCCTCAAATACATTTTCGATCGCAAGGGACAACCCCAGTTCCTCTGCTTCTTTGACCAGCGGTCTCCAGGTTTGGAGGCTGCTTTCGAGCCAAAGCTTTACATTTCCATCAAATTTCCATCTTTCGTACCCAGGATGAAAGACGATCATCTTGGGCTTAAAAAACCGTGCCAATTCAATTGTTTTTAAAAATCGGTCGAAAGTGACTTCCTTCACCCTTCGGTCCACCCCACCGGGGCTTAAGTCCATGAACGGACCGTGAAGGGTCGTCTCCAGATCATTTTCTTGGAGAATCTTGGATAGATGTTGAGCCTCTTTCTCATCACAAGCATCTAAGTCCTCCGCACTGAAATAAATTTCAGGGTTGATGCGGTTTGTAATGGCAAAATCGATACGTTGAAGCAGCATGGAATATGGCACATTAATATGGATGATGGTCATGGGGATATTCTCCGGCTTCTATAGGCAAAAGGAACGAATCAAACGAATCTATATCATACTTGACGGTGAAACTCAATTCCTCCACGATCGGGTGGGACGATCCTCTTCCACGGAGGTTAGGACTCTAACAAAGTAAAGGCTTTTGAAAGGCTCTCCTTGCTCCCAATAAGGTAGATGATATCTCCCGGTGTGAAAACGAACTCAAGGCCTGGACTTGCGATGATTTCATTACCTCTCTTCACTGCAATCACGGTGGCACCTGTTGTGGAGCGTATCATCAGGTCTTTGAGGGAACGACCTGAGGCACGAGAACGATCTCTGACCAAGTAGGTTTCCGTATCCACATCTATTAAGATTTCGCATTTCTGTGGAAGATCCTTAGCAGGAAGTTCAACCCTTCGCAGGGCTTCGTAACTACCGCTCCGAACCTTCTCGATCTGTTCAATGAGGAGATTTTTAGGAACCTGATAGTGATGAAGGACTTTTGCAAAGATTTCGATTGATGTCTCAAACTCTTCCGGGATCACTTCATTGGCTCCCAGTTTGAGCAAATCCTCCACCTCTGAGGTGTAACGGGTTCTTACAATGATATAAAGTCTGGCATTTTCCTTCCTGGCCACCTGGACAATCCTCCGGGTCGAAGCCGGATCCGAAATTGCCACCACCACCATTCTCGCTGCTGTGATTCCCAACTTATGCAGAATCTCCGGACTGGTTCCATCCCCATAGAATATGGGTTCCCCTTTCTTTTTCATCTGAATAACGGTATCGTTATTTAATTCGAGGATCACATAGGGAATCGATGATTCTTTCAACACTTCTGCGAGATTTCTTCCATTTAAGCCAAATCCAATGATGATGACATGTCCTTCTCTCCTTGCAGGGAAACCCTCCTTCTCTGCTTTTTTTCGCATTCTGTCGAGCCGCTCAAGGAGCTTCTTCGAACTTATCCAACTCGAAATTCCTGGAGAAGCTCGAAGGATAAAGGGAGTTAGAACCATTGTCCATACGGAGGCCGAAAGGAAAAGTTGGTAAAGACTTTCCGTGATAAGTCCAGCGGATTTACCAGTCATTGCCAGAACAAAGGAAAATTCACCGATCTGGGCCAGATGAAGACCCGTCTGAAGGGAGACCCGGATGGGGTGACCCAAAAGGTGAACAGAAAAGAAGCCAGTGGAGGTCTTGATGAGTAAAATGAATAGGACGGCTAAGAGAATGATGAATAGATTTTCGACGAGTAAGGTTAAATCCATTAACATCCCGATGGAGATGAAAAAAAGGCCGTTAAAACTGTCCTTGAAGGGCAAGATGTCAGAGATCGCTTGATAGGCATATTCGGACTCAGAGATGACAAGTCCTGCTAAAAAGGCCCCAAGAGCTAAAGAGAGTCCGAGCTCAGAGGTCAAGAGGGCTGTCCCGAGACAGAGGAGAATGATGGTGATGACGAAGAGTTCCCGGCTTCGGGTATGGACGATCTGGTGAAGGAGGTTGGGGACCAGCCATCGGGCACCGAAGATGACGATAAAAAGGATTGCCGCCGATTTGAAGAGGGTCCATGAAACTTGAGTAAAACTGCCTTGGTGGCCGGCTAGGATAGGGATCAGAAGCATGAGTGGAACGACACACAAATCCTGAAAAATCAGGATTCCCATGGAAAGTCGTCCATGAGGAGAATCCATCTCTGCCCGGTCAAAAAGCATCCTCATGACAATTGCGGTACTACTGAGGGCGACGAGAAATCCCATGAAAAAGGAGGCATTCCATTTTCTAAGGAAAGGGTAGGTGAGGGCTGCCGTGACGAGAAGAGTAAGAAAGACCTGTGAGAAACCTCCTGCAAGGATGGTTGAATGAATCCTTTTGAGGCTTTTCAGAGAAATTTCAAGACCGATCATGAAGAGCAGGAGGATCACCCCAACCTCTGCAAGAAGCTCCACTTCTCGAACCTCTCGGACGATCCCAAATCCATGGGGTCCCAGAGCGACCCCGGCAATGAGAAATCCAACGATCGAGGACACCTTGATTTTTTGAAGGAGAAACACGACAAAGGCGGACACCCCGAAGATGATGACTAATGTTTTTAGAAAGGCGAGTTCCATCGGTAACCCTCAGAGAGGATTATAACCCAAATTCAAAGATTTTTTTGAGAATTTGTTAGGACAAGGATCTTGTCGTCTCATCGTCCGATAGTTTTATCATCCTTTCTGCATATCGCCAATAGAGGTTATTCGAGGAGTGGACTGAACGATGATGCTATGACTCGAACCCCATTGAAATCGAGACAAAAATTATGATATAAATCTTCTCAGGAGGACTTATGTTTAATATCGGAATTCCTGAATTATTAATCATCGTGGCCATTGCCCTGATCGTCTTTGGCCCCAATAAACTTCCTGAATTGGCCAAGGCTTTCGGCAGGGCGATGAGGGAGTTTAAAAAGGCGACCGAAGAGGTCAAAGAAAGTTTTGAAGCGGAGACAAAAGACCTGGAAGAAATTAAACACACGCTCACCGACGAGAATCTCTTAGCAGATTTAGCTGAAGAGATTTCTTCTCCAGAGTCACAGACAGAAGAGATATCTCCACCCCAAGAATCCTTTGCTCCCGCCGAGAGTCCAACCGTGGAAGAAACCTTCACTCAGATCGAGGGCGAAAGGGTGGAAGAGGGGAAGGAAAAAGAATCCGGGGAGGCTAAAGAAGGGATTCCTCCCCATGGATGAGAAGAAACTTCCCCTCACCGCTCACCTCCAGGAGTTGAGAAAGCGACTCATTCTCTCCTTTATCGCGATCGGAATCGGTTTTTTCATTTGTTACGCCCTTAAGGAACTTCTCTTCGATATCCTTGCTGCACCTCTCATGACGATGATGCCTCAGGGAGGGTCATTGGTGTTTATCAGCGTCGCAGAAGCCTTTTTCACCTATATGAAGGTATCGTTCATCGCAGGGATCATCTTGACCTCTCCCTTCGTCCTCTATCAAATATGGGCATTTGTGGCACCGGGTCTTTATCAAAAAGAGAAAAAATATGTCATCCCTCTTATCCTGAGCGGTTCATTCTTTTTTATCTTGGGAGTTCTCTTTGGATATTTTGTGGCAATTCCCGTCGGTTTCAAGTTTCTTTTAGGTTATGCAACCGACTTCATCAAGCCTCTGCCGAGCATGAAAGAGTACCTATCTTTCAGCGTTAAGTTCCTATTAGCCTTTGGTCTGGTTTTCGAATTTCCAGTGGTCTTGGTCATTCTGGCCAGAATCGGAGTGGTTGATGCCAAGACATTGGCCCGGAATAGAAAATACGCCATTCTCCTCATCTTCATTTTTGCTGCGGTGATGACCCCACCCGATATCATTTCTCAAGTGCTCATGGCCCTCCCTCTCATGGGGCTCTATGAGTTAAGCATTTTATTTTCTAAAATTTTTGGGAAAAAATCCATATCCGCTCCTTCCGAAGAAGGTGGGGGAAAAGGAAAATCGCCTGCCACCCCTTAATCGACCATGACCGAATCCTCTTATAAAATTACTCGATGGCCCCAAAAAGAGAGACCCCGAGAACGGCTTCTCCAACAGGGCCCTCACACCCTCACCGAGACAGAACTTTTAGGCATTCTAATTGGAAAAGGGACAAGGAAAAAAACGGCAATTGATTTGGCGAGGGAACTTTTAGATCGCTATGAATCTCTTCAAAAGCTCTTCTCTCGCTCTCCCTCCGAGTTGATGAGGATAAAGGGCATCGGATCTGCCAAAGCGGCCATACTTTCCGCAGCCTTTGAACTGGTGAGAAGAATTGAATCCCAAAGCCACCCTCCCAAGGTATCCTTCAAACGGTCTTCAGAGGTGGCCCACCATTACCTTCCGCTGATGAGGGATTTGAGGAAGGAGGTTTTCAAAGTCCTTCTTCTTAATCGGGCAAACCGTTTGACGAAGGAAGTTACGATCTCGGAAGGGACACTCGAAGCGAGCCTTGTCCATCCCCGGGATGTTTTCCATGAAGCCCTCTTAGAACCTGCGGCCGGTGTCATTTTGATCCATAATCATCCAAGCGGCAATCCAAGTCCAAGTGAAGAGGATCTCCGAATTACCAAACAATTGGTGGAGGCGGGCAGACTTTTGGGAATCAAAGTTTATGATCATATCATCTTGGCAGGGGAAAGTTATCGTAGCCTAGCGGATGATGGGCTGATCTGACGATCAATTCGGAGTAATTAGTTCGTAGTTCGGAGAAATTGTTTTCTTAACTCCGAACCCTAAACTCCGAACTCCGAATTTGCTATGAGCGTTCTGGTTACGGATGGGCATTTCAGAAAAACATTAGCAGTGGTTCGTTCCCTTGGTCGTAAAGGGGTTTCTGTTGCTGTTGGGGAACGGACATATCTCAATACCTCCTTTTTTTCTAAATATTGTGATCGGCGCCTCATCTATCCCTCTCCCCGACAATTCCCAGATCAATTTGTGGAGTTTCTTCTAAGAGAGATTAAGAAGACCTCTTATGATTGTCTCTTCCCGATGGAAGAGGAGACCTTGCTTTTGTTAGTGAAATATCGTTCGGAGATCTCTCGATATACCTATTTCCCCAGTCCTGATTTGGAGAAGATCGAATTCGTCCGGGATAAAAGAAACCTGATGCAGTTTGCAGAGACCTATGGGATCCCCGCCCCAAAGACCTATTATCTGTCCCCTGCCCAATCCCTCCCATCTTGGGGGGGAGGAGAGGGTGAGGGGTACGTGATCAAACCTCGAATCAGCTCTGGATCATTTGGTATTGTTTATGTAAGAAAGAGGGAGGATCTTATTGGTTCTTATGAAAGCGTCCATCGACGATACCCTTTTCCCATCATTCAGGAATGGATTCCTGATGGAGGAGGCACGTTCGGGCTTGCGGCGCTATTTGATGAGGCTTCAAACATAAAGGCTGTCTTTATCTATAAAAAGTTGAGGATGTATCCCGTTCAAGGAGGACCCAGCACATTGCGGGAAGGAGTTGAACATCCTCAAATCAAGGAGTTAGGTCTCTCTCTTTTTAAAGCTTTAAATTGGGTAGGGATCGGAATGGTGGAATTCAAAGTGGATCCAAGAGACGGCATTCCAAAACTGATGGAACTGAATCCCCGGTTCTGGGGTTCCTTGCAATTGGCCATTGTGTCCGGAGTTGATTTTCCATATCTCATCTTGAGGATGGCGAGGAAGGAAAAGGTCAACCCGGTTCTTCATTATGAAGTGGGGAAACGCTGTCGCTGGCTTCTCTTCGGAGATATTCTCCATTTTCTAAACAATCCCCGTCGTTTTCATCTTCAACCTCCCTTCTTCCATTTCTTTGATCCCCACACGTCCTATGATATTATTTCAAAAGACGACCCACTTCCTGTATTGGGATCGGCGGCCACTTTTTTTACGTTCCTTTACGACCCAGAGATGAAGCGATTTTTGGAGAGAAGATGAATATTATGTTCCGAGTTACCAGTTACCGTTTAAAAACCTTAAACACAAAAATACTCTGAAGTGTTTGGGTTAAAATAAGGGTAACGAAGCCCGTCTCGTTTAGGGTTAGAGGGTTACGTCAAGGTCTTAAGACCAAAGACCCAATCCAATGACGATATGAGTACCGTTACCGTTAGACGTTATGGGCCATCTGAAAAGGACCACTTCATGAAGAATATGTTGACGGTGGATGTGGAGGACTGGTATCACATCTGTGATATCGAACATCTTCTTCCGCCTTCTTGCTGGGATCAATGTGAAAGTCGAATCCTATCTAATATCGAGAAGATCCTCACCCTTTTTAACCGGTTTAAAGTTCAAGCCACCTTTTTCGTTCTCGGTTACATTGCAGAAAGAATCCCCCAGATGGTGAAGATGATCTATCTCGAAGGACATGAGATCGCTTCCCATGGTTATGGTCATGTCCAAGTCTACAAGCAGAAGAAAGAGGAGTTTCTTGAGGACCTCCTTCGATCCAAAAACCTGATAGAAGGTCTGATCGGTGAGACCATTATCGGTTACCGTGCACCCGAGTGGTCGATCTGTGATGAAAGAAAAAACTCTTATTGGGCTCTCGATCTCTTAACTCAGCATGGATTTCTCTACGATTCAAGCATTGCTCCACTTCGTTTCATCGGAGTTTCAAATGCACCCCAAATCCCGTACACGATACCGACCGCTTATGGTCAAATTAGAGAGTTTCCTCCTTTGGTCATGCAATCACCCCTTGGAAATTTACCCATTGGGGGAGGATGGGGATTGCGAGTATTCCCTTATCGAAATATTTGGAAAACCATCGTTCAATTCAACCGTCTGGGTCATCCCGCTCTGATCTTCTGCCATCCCTCTGAATTCGATACATTTTCCCCTCCCATTGCTCTTCCCTGGATCAAACGGTTTGTCTGTTATGGAAAGATCAGAACGACGGAAGAACGATTGACAAGACTCCTGAATGATTTTGAATTCACCATGGTTCGGAGGTTTCTTCTTGGATAAAATCTGTATCCTCATCCCTGCCTATAATGCTCAATCAACGTTGGGCGTTGTTTTAAAAAAGATTGAGCCTCTCAAGATCGATACAGTCGTGGTGGATGACGGGTCTTCCGATGAGACGAAGAAAGTGGCCTTAGCAAATGGGGCCCTATTGCGTGTGCATCCGACGAACCTTGGGAAAGGGGCAGCCCTCCGGACGGGGTTTCAATATGTCCTGCAGAGAGATTATCAGCTGGTTATCACTCTGGATGCCGATGGTCAACACGATCCATCCGAAATCCCGTCTCTCCTCACAATATTTCAAAGCGTCAAGGCGGATATCCTCATTGCCTCTCGGGCCGCCGCATTTGGGGAGATGACGTTCCTCCGTCGGTTCTGGAATCGCCTGGGAGCAAAAGCGGTTTCGCGTCTTTGTCATTCAGATATAACGGACAGTCAGTCTGGTTTTCGACTGATTCGGAGCAACGTTCTTAGAGCAGTGGATCTCTCGACATCTCGATTCGAGACGGAGTTGGAGTTCCTGATCAATGCTTGCAAAAAGGGGTTTCGTGTGTTATCAGTTCCTATTCAGGTCCCCCAGGTCGATGGAACGGCTTCCAGTCATTTCAGGCCTGTGATCGATACGTGGTTAGTTTGTAAAGTTTTTCTTCGAAGTCTGTTTGGTTGAGAAATAAAATGGATTTTTACCAGCGGGCAAAGCGATATTCTATAAAGAAATTTACAACGAGTGCCTTTTCCCTTCTGGCGAATGCCTCTACCGAAAATTTAATCCGTTTGACCTATCTGGCCGAGAGGATCCCTCAGAAGGATTCTTATCGGGAGAAAATTCGATGGATTCGAACTCTCTTCCAGACCGAACATCCGGCTCTGACAATTGCGAGGCGGGTCCTCAGCGAAACCCACCCCATTCATCGAAAGAAACTCATTGCCAATTTTATTGTCAATCAACTGCTCGTCGGCACGAATCGAAGGAAGGCGTTTGAGGCGGAAAAAGGCTTCTATCCGCCGGATGCCATGTTGATCAGCCCAACCATGCGATGCAATCTCGATTGTTATGGATGTTATGCGGGGGTCTATCCCCAAGAGGATCTTCCTTACAATATCTTGGATCGACTTATGGGCGAATGTAAGGAGATGGGCATCCATTTGATCCTGATGACAGGTGGTGAGCCGTTTTTGAGAGAGGATCTTTTCGCTCTCTTTGAGAAGCATGAGAACATGATTTTCCAGATCTACACCAATGGGACACTGATCGATAAAAAGATGATCGATCGGTTTGTGACGTTGGGCAATGTGGTCCCAGCGATCAGCCTCGAAGGACTGAGAGAAGAAACGGATGCGAGAAGGGGCAAGGGGCAGTTCGATCGAATCGTGAAGGTGATGGATGGGCTTCGAGAAGCCGGGATCTTTTTCGCCGTCTCCACGACCCAGACCTCCCAAAATACGGATGTGTTGACGAGCGATGCCTTTGTCGATTTTCTGGTAGAGAAGGGATGTATCCTGATTTGGAACTTCCATTATGTCCCTATCGGAAGAGACCCTGAGCTTTCCCTCATGGTGACGCCCGAGCAGAGGAACCGGACGAGGGAGCGGCTTGCCTATTTTCGGGCGACCAAACCCATCCTCTTCGTTGACTTCTGGAATGATGGGTGTCTCACGCAAGGATGCATTGCAGCGGGTAGAAAATATTTTCATGTCAACGCCCAAGGCGATGTGGAACCCTGTGTCTTTTGCCATTTTGCTTCTGATAATATCAAAGAGAAATCTCTCGCGGAGGCGCTCAATTCACCTCTCTTTCGGGAGATTCGATCTCATCAGCCTTTCTCAGAGAACTATTTCCGACCCTGCCTTCTAATCGATCACCCACAAGAGGGGAGAACGTTTGCACTTCAACATGCAAAATATTTTACTCATGAAAAGGCAGAGCAGCTTTTTGTCGATTTTGCACAGGCCATAGATTGCTATGCCCAGGCCTATGGGAGGATTGCGGAGGCGGCATGGAAGGAGAAAATGGAACGTCAACCCCCTCAGCCTCTCTTTGTCAGGAAAAAGGTAGTGGGTAAACCCGGTTGTTGAGCGGATATCCATTCGGTGTCAGTTTCTTTCCGTCATTTAAAAGGGATTACCATTTTGAGGGTGTCCATTTCATGCAACAATGGAGTAGACATGGATGAAGGTAACCTTTCCCCATCTGGGTTCGATGCATATTTTCTGCAAAGCCATTGCGGAGACCGCCGGTATTCCCTATATTGTTCCACCTGAGACTAGCCGAAAAACCCTGACCTTGGGTGCCCTCCACTCCAATGAATGTATCTGTCTTCCATTTAAAATGATCTTGGGGAATTTTATTGAAGCCCTGCAGAAAGGAGCCGATACCATCGTCATGGTGGGAAGCGGTCCTCCCTGTCGTTTGGGCCTCTACGATCTTGTTCAAAAAGTGATTCTGGAGGATATGGGTCTTCATTATCGATGGCTGACCATTCCCCCTCGATTGACCTGGAGGGCCATTTGGAAAAATCATGAAGAAACTAAAGAATTAAGAAAAGAGTTGAGCGCAAAGAATATTTTTCTCTTTCCTTATGGGCTCTGGATGGGATGGAAGAAGATGATGGCTTGCGAAGCGTTAGAAAAATTGGCGATGAAGGTCCGGCCGAGGGAAATCAGTAAAGGAGAAACCCAGAGGAGATGGAGACAGGCTCTTTCTTGGGTCGATGGGGCCAAGACTCCGAAAACCCTTGAGGGAGCGGTGAAAAAGGGAAAGACTCTTCTTCAAGAGATGGAACAAGATCATTCCCGAATCCCATTTAAAGTGGCCATCGTGGGTGAACTCTACACGGTGATGGACCCGCATATCAATCGAGGCGTGGAACAGAAATTAGGAGAGTTAGGTGTGGAGGTGACCCGCACCTCATGGTTCTCCACCCATATTCTCAGGAGCGTTCGCCAAAATAAAGCAAATCAAGCTTCAGAGCGTATTCGTTTCTTTGAAGCTTCGAAGGCTTATTTGGATTATGATGTGGGGGCTGAATGTAATGTCTCGATCGGTGAGGCCATCTTACGATCCAAAGAGGGATATGATGGGGTTGTCCATCTCATGCCCTTTGCTTGCATGCCAGAGACCACCGCCTCAGGAATCCTGAACAAGGTTGGGAAGGACTGGGACATCCCCATTCTCACTCTCATTTTAGATGAGCAAGAAATTGAGGGCCGAATTCAGACACTGCTGGAAGCCTTTGTGGAGATGTTGGAATGGAAAAAAGGGGTCGCATAGGCATCCCGAGAGCCCTGATGTTTTATCGTTATTTTCCTTTCTGGCAATCCTTTTTTGAGACGCTGGGGTGGAAGGTGGTGGTTTCAAATGGAGTCAGACAAAAGGGGAAGATTGTTTATTTTGAAGATAGTTGCCTTCCAATGAAACTTCTGGTCACCCATGCCATTCAATTAAAAGAGAAAGTGGATCATCTCTTTATTCCCCGATTGGTCAGCCTTCATCGGAATTATATCATGTGTCCAAAGTTTCGCGGGGCTCCGGATATTGTGCGACTTGCCACAGAAGGACACGTCCCCATTTTAAACGAGACCATCGATCTTCGGGAAGGGGAGGGGGCCCTCCTTCAATCGTATTTAAAGACAGGTAAGAGACTGGGGGCGACCAAGAAAGAAACGAAAAGGGCTTACCTTGAGGCGAAAAAAACGTTTAATCAATTCCAAAAAGAATGGAAGGATCGAATTAATCGGCTTCCGACAGGGCGACTCTTTGAAATGGATATTCCCACACCATCAGAGGGAAGTAAAGCTTCATGGCGTGTCGCCCTCATCGGTCACCCTTACAATCTCTATGACGCTGATATCAATAAAGATCTACTCACACTGATAAAGAGTTTAGGGATGGAGATCATTACTTCTGATTCTCTTTCTGAGGAAGAGATCGAACGAGGAGTGCGTGATCTTTCCAAAGAGATATACTGGTCTTCCGGGAGAGAAATTGTGGGATCTCTCTTTAACTTCCTCTCCGAAGGTGTCGATGGAGTCATTTTTCCCACTTCTTTTAAATGCGGTATCGATGCCCTGCTTCAAGAGTTCATAAAGAGAAGATTAAAGATTGAAGGAGGACCTTCCATCCCACTTCTTATTCTGAGTTTTGATGAACATACAGGAAGGGAGGGGTTGGTCACCCGACTGGAAGCCTTCCGGGATGTGATGGAACAGAGAAGGTCTGATGGTCAAATAGCCGTATCGTGATATAGTTAAAAAAAGGACCATGAGACGAAGTGGCTACAAGACGACTGAACTACGGGACTAAATAAATTATGGGAAACTATTTAGGCATTGATGTGGGATCCATCACGACCAAGTCAGTCATACTTGGGCAAGACGATCAGGTCCTAGCCAAATCTTATATCCGTAACAGTGGTCGGCCTATCGAAGCCATCCAGAAAGGGTTGGAGGAAGTTTTAGCCCAAGTGGGAGGATCCATTTCCATTCATGGAGTGGGAACCACTGGTAGTGCCAGGCATTTAGCGGCCTATTTGGTGGGGGCAGATCTTATCAAAAATGAGATTACGGCTCATGCCATTGCGGTGGTTGATTTTCTTCCTGAGGCAAAGACCATCATTGAAATTGGTGGTCAGGATTCAAAGATCATTGTATTGAGAAACGGCGTCGTCGTTGATTTTGGGATGAACACGGTCTGTGCGGCGGGCACTGGATCTTTTTTAGATCAACAAGCTACCAGACTTGGAATCTCCATCGAAGCCTTTGGGGATCTCGCCCTTCAAGCTGATCACCCTGTTCGAATCGCTGGCCGATGCACGGTTTTTGCCGAAACAGACATGATTCATAAGCAACAGATTGGACATTCTGTGGAGGATATTGTCGCTGGTCTCTGCGACTCCTTGGTGAAGAATTATCTAAATAATGTCGGTCGAGGGAAAGAAATGCTTTCACCGATTGTCTTTCAAGGAGGTGTGGCAGCGAATCGAGGCATCCAAAAAGCGCTTGAGAGAGAGTTGGAAGTTTCTCTCGTCATCCCGAAACATTTCGATGTCATGGGAGCGATCGGCGCTGCCAAATTGGTAAAGAGGGCCAATCTTTTTAAAACCCAATTTAGAGGGTTCGATCTTACTCAAAAATCCTGTTCCACTCGGGGATTCGAATGTAGTGAATGTGAAAACCAATGCGAAGTGATTGAGCTTCTGATGAACCATCATGTGGTCGCCTGCTGGGGCGATCTCTGTGAACGATATCGGCACCGTGAGAAAGCATAGAGTTTGAGATCAGGAAGTTTTATGGTCTTATCGTCTTGCAGTTTTTTTAACTATAAGACAAAGTGACTATCTGACTATTCAACTTTTTCTTCACTTTGACCCATGGAATAAATATGAACATCCTCCTCATCAATCCAGCTCCGACAGGGACGCTCAAAGCGACAGGAGTTCTCTTCCCGCCCCTGGGGATTCTCTACCTTGCAGGATATATAGAAAGGGAGGGATATCGGGTTGATGTGATAGACTTAGCGGTTCGAAAAAGGCAAAAAGGCCTCGATTTCAAAAAATATGACCTTGTCGGAATTTCCACAGATACGACCCGCCATCGACAAGCTCTCCGGCTGGCTGAAAAGGCCAAAAAACGTGGTTGCACAGTGGTCATGGGGGGACCTCACCCCGGTTATGTGGATGAAGAAATTCTTTCCACTCAAAAAGTTGATTTCATCGTCCACGGGGAAGGGGAGATCACTTTTTCAGAATTAGTCTCTGCCGTACAGAAAAAAGATGGGAATTTCGATTCCATCAAGGGAATCAGTTTTTTCCATAAAGGGCAAGTGGTAAGAACTCCTCCCAGGCCCTTCCTGGAGGATCTGAACAGCCTCCCTTTTCCTGCTAGGCACCTGATCGATATGGATGATTATCGGAGGACCAAATTAGGAGGTCGGCCCATCACCCCCTTGATCACCAGCCGTGGATGTCCATACCGTTGTGCTTTCTGTGCCTCTTCCCACTTTTGGGGAACAAAGGTCAGGATGAGGAGTGTGGAGGCGATTTTAAAAGAGCTTGAAGAGCTCTATGGCCGATATCATTTTAACGCGGTAGCTTTTTTAGATGATACTTTTAATGTCTTTCCACAGAGGGTCGCGGATCTTTGTCGTGGAATAATTGAGAGAAAACTTGACTTATGGTGGTGGTGCTTATCCCGGGCAGATCTCCTGCTTCGAAACGAAAGGATGGTCAGCGAGATGGTCAGGGCAGGGGCGAAGTCTATTTTCATCGGCGTCGAATCTCCCCACCCAAAGACTCTGGAAGAACTCAAAAAGGGGATAGACGTAGAAGACATGATTCAAACAGTGACGATGCTTAAACGGAATGGTCTGGAAATCCATGCAGCCTATATCTTAGGGGGACTTCGTGAGACGGCCAAGACGATTCATGAGACCATCCGCTTTGCTAAGAGGCTTGATACCAATGTCGCCCAGTTTTCCATCCTCACCCCTTATCCGGGCACCGCCATCTACGAACAGGTAAAGGATCGAATCTTCCAATGGAGATCACCGTGGTCATTTTTCGATATGCAGCATCTTGTATTTAAACACGACCATCTCTCTTTCATTCGGATGGAATGGCTTTTGTTGAAGGCTCATCTCCTTTACTATACCCGGTCAAAACAGGCGATTCAGGACCTTTGGCATCATATCCGGAAACATCGGCTGGGTATCCGGACCCTTCTCCGTTTTTTAAGAGACCAATTCTGGGGTTGATATGGGAGAACGCCACCCTCGATCTCTTAATCGGTTTATCTATCTCTTTTTCTTTCAATTCTGTTCCACACTCATCCCTAGATCATTTCAGAAGTTCTTCAGTGTGGTGGTGGGAGATCTTTTTTACCTCCTGATGAAAGAGACAAGAGCCCATGTCCGAGAAAATATGGAAGGGGTGAGCAGAGGAAGATGGTCAAAGGGGAAAATAGATGTTCTCACACGAAAAACTTTTCAGAACTACGGCCAATACCTTTTGGATTATATGGTCATGCATCGTCTGCGTCCATCCAATAAGGACCGATGGGTTGAGGAAGAGGTCGGAGGTGACTATATGAGCGAAGCTCTTCGGGCAGGAAGAGGGGTGATCTGTATTACACCCCATCTTGGAAATTGGGAGATTGGAGGACTGCTCTTTTCCTTTAAGGGAGGAAAGCTCAATGTGCTCACCCTCGATGAGAGAGATTTGAATATTCGCTCTTTTCGGGAAGAGATGAGAAGGAGTAAGGGGATCAAAAATCTCTATATTCATCCGAAGGATGAATCTCCGATGGCTATTTTGGATGCAGTGAAGGCGCTTCGAAGAAATGAAATCGTGGCGATGTTGGGAGATCGTATCGAGTCTCAAAAAACCATGGTCTTCGATTTCTTTGGGAGAAAAACAAATTTTCCCATCGGGGTGGCCATTCTCGCCATGGCTACGGAAGCCCCTGTTCTTCCCGTCTTTGTGGTGATGGAAAAAAATCGAAAATATAAAGGAATGATTGAACCTCCCATCTATTTTAACTCCTCATCGAGAGAAGATCGTGAAGCGGTCATGAGGGAGGGAATGGAAAAACTCATCCAAAAATTTGAAGACTATATCGAAAAATACCCAGATCAATGGTATAATTTTTATTCTTATTGGAGTGAATAAAAAAGGTTCAAGTGGCGAGCCGGTCTGCGGTAGGCATAAATCCTTGAAACCTCGGTGATGATTAACAGGAGAAAAAAAGAGAATGGTTGTGCCAAACGATCAACTGATCGAAGACGTCAAACAACTGATCATCCAGCGATTAAAACTCATGGATATGACGCCGGAGATGATTGAGACGGATGCCCCTCTTTTTGGGGAAGGACTCGGATTGGACTCCATCGATGCCCTTGAACTCGTCTTGGGTCTGGAAAAAGAGTTTGGGGTCATCATTCCTGATGCAGAGGTTGGAAAAAAAGTCTTTCAGTCCGTCAGAACGATCGCTCAATACGTTTGTGAATCCCGGGGGGCAACATGACGCCATCCAAAGGGAAGATTGCTTTTTGTTTCCCTGGTCAACTTCAGGACAGGCCCATATTGGAGGGCAACCATCCCCTAAAGGGGGATCCTCATCTTGAAGAATTATTGAAGAGGGCATCTCGTCAGACTCAATTCAACTTCCACAATTTTTCCTTCGAAGGGGAGAAAAAGAACGAGGAAGAGAAAAAGGATTTCAGTCTTAAGCTTCAGATCTCGACCTACCTCCTTTCCATGGCTCACTTCTACCGTCTTCGAGCGACAGGATGGGTCCCGGATATTTTTGCTGAACATAGTATGGGGATTTATGCCGCCTTGGCCGCTTCAGAAGCCATCGATTTTGAGGAGGGTCTCTTCATCACCGAGGGCATTGGCCGACTTCTTAAAAAAGAAGGAGAACTTCATCCGGGAGGCATGGCCAGCATCATCGGTCTTCCCTTAGAGGAAATCCAAAAAATCTGTCGAGACCTCAATGGCTTTCATCTCTTTATCGCTAATTATAATGGGTCGATGCATTTTGTTCTTTCCGGCGAAGAAGAAGGAATAGGAAAAGCGATTTCCCTGGCCCTTTCGAGGAAGGCGATCTCCGCCAGCAAACTTCCATTTCGTACAGCTCTTCATTCCCCTTCTCTTTACGCTTTAAGGGAAAAAATCATAGAGATCCTTCAGGAGATCAAGATCCAACCGCTCAAAGTCCCCATCCTGAATCATTGGACCATTAAACCCTTGAGAAGAGAAGAGGTCAAAGATTTTCTCTCCCGAGAAATCGGGCGCCCTGTTTATTGGGTTCGTTGTGTTGAGAAATTGCTCCAGGAAGGGTTTACTCAATTCATTGAAGTAGGACAGGAAGCAATACTAACCAAATTGATTCGATGGATTGACCGTGAGGCAGAAGCTTTCTCTGCTGGGGATCTCTTAGCAAATAAAGGGTTGGTCTCTCGATAGAGGTTAAGATGCCAGTTCTGTCATTCGGTAGGGTTCTTCGTCTTAAGAAATTTACCTGACCGAACGCCCCTAAACGAAACGGGCTTCGTAGCCGTAACCCTAACCCAAACACCCGGAGTATTTTTATTGTTCAAGGGGCACGGAGCCATCACAAAATATGGGTGAGTAAAGAGGATGTGAGATGAAATACCATGAGACATTCCTACAGGTCCGATTTTATGAAGTGGATATGTATGGAATGGTTTGGCATGGGCACTATATGGGTTGGTTCGAGATGGGCCGAAATGATCTAACTCAGAGATTTCAGATGGGTCCCCTTCAGCTTAAAGAGAGGAGTCTTTTGGCACCGGTGGTAGA
The DNA here is from genome assembly GCA_013388645.1 of Syntrophaceae bacterium. Classification (GTDB taxonomy): domain Bacteria; phylum Desulfobacterota; class BSN033; order BSN033; family UBA1163; genus UBA1163. Next base: position 24,389 of record JACAEV010000084.1, read on the forward strand.
ATTGGATTGCCAGTTCAAGCTACCAGCCACTTTTAGAGATTCCCTCTTGATCCAGACCACGATGGAGAAGACAGAGGTGGCTAAACTGATCTTTCGCTATCGGATTCTCAATCAAGAAAACCGAAAGATTCTCGCCACCGGCTCCACCACGCATGTCCTCACTGATCTGGAAGGAAATCTTCTCTACCGAGTCCCTCCAGAGGTGCTCGAAAAAATTGAGGCCATGCAGAAGTATTTGGAGGTGTAGCGCGGTAGCGTAGCGTTGGCATTTACTGCCGACGAAATGTTCTTTTATCCGTCCCCAATAAATGGGGGCGCTACAAAAAAACATGAAAGTTCTCCTCATTGATCCTCCCCACCAACTCTTCCAGGGTCTTCGGATGTGGGCTCCCTCATTTGGCCTTCTTCAGTTGGGAGCCTATCTTGAGCGGGAAGGGGTCGACGTTCAAATCATTGACGCCACGACCCTTATAAACCCATGGAAAGATCTCATGAATGCTGTTTCTACATCGAAGGCAGAGGTCATTGGTATCACCTGCTCGGCCACCTGTCTCTCACCAGAAGCGATTCAAACCATTCATCTCTGCAGAAGGCTTTCCCCAAATTCCATCATCGTCGCTGGGGGAAGCCACTTTTCCCTGATGGCTGAAACCATCCTCCGGGAGGTAAAGGAACTCGATTACATCATCATGGGCGAAGGAGAAAATGCCTTCTCTCAATTTCTTCTGGAATTATCAGGAGGGGGGCAGGGGAAAGGAGTGAAAAGTATTGCCTATCGCGAGGACGGGAAAGTCATTCTTAATGAGAGGCAGCCTCTTTTGGTCAATTTGGACTCCCTTCCCCTTCCAGCCTATCATCTCATCGATATCGAGAGTCAGGCTTACTACTGGCATGGAATGGGGAAGAGGGCTTTTGGCCTCTCCACCAGTCGCGGCTGCGGAGATCGATGTGCCTATTGTTCAGAAACGAGATTCTGGGAAGGAGTCTGGAGGGGACGGAGTGGAGAAAAAATCATGGAGGAGATTTCTTTTCTCAACCGCCGATACGGAAAAACCCTCTTTGTCTTCAATGAGAATACGTTTAACTGGAGTCGGAAACGGATTGAAGATTTCTTAGATCAATTGAGGAAGTCAGGTATCAAGATCCATTTCTGGTTTCAATCGCGGATCAGGGATATCCTTCGTGATGAAGATCTCATCCCTGAAATGAGACGCCTCGGTCTCTATGAAGTGATGTTGGGGATCGAGAGCATCCGGCCCGATGTGCTGAACCGATATGAGAAACAGCAATCTCGAGAGATGGCTCAAAAGGCGATTGATCTTCTCAGAAAAAACAAGATCATGGTCATGGCCAACATCATGTTCGGAGATTGGAATGACTCAGAAGAAACGATCAAAGAGGTCTTCCAATTTGTGAAGGCTCAGAGCGACTTTTTGGTTCTAACTCTGACCACGCCCCTTCCCGGCACAAAATATTTTGAAGAGGCAGAACGGTTGGGAAGAATTCGAGAGAAAGATTTTGGCAAATACGACTTCATGCATCCAATTATGGATACAAAATTCTTATCTGCAGAGGAGGTTTATCATCTTCAGCAGATCTATTTAAAGAAATATTATACCCAACCCAAAATCCTCTTAGGGGCTTTCCTCGACCCAAATCCCTTCAAACGGATGGCTTACCGCCTCATCCTCCGGTATGTTTGGGAGAATGCGACGAAAAGGCCTTGGAAGCAACCGAATCTTGATGAACAATTCGGAGTCATGAGTTCGGAGTCGGGAGTATTAAAGCTTAAAAAAGAAGGTAGAAAGCAGTGAGCAGTGAATAGCATTTAAGAAGGTGACATGGAACAGGCAGAAGATAGAAATGAAAGATCTTTACTCCGAACCCCGAACTCCGAACTCCGAACTAAGAAATTGAAAAGGGTTCTTCTCATTTTTCCCAGGGAGAGAGGGATTAAATTTTCCAATGACACCCTTTATCCTTTTCCCATCTTAGGTCTTACTCTTCTTGCCGCTCTTTTTCCAAAAACCTATGAAGTGAAGATCCTCAATGAGGTGATTGAGGAAGTTGATTTCGATGCGGAGGTTGATTTAGTCGGGATTACTGGTCTGACCTGTGTCATCAAAAGAGCCTATGAAATTGCCGACCGGTTCCGTGAGAGAGGGGTGAAGGTGATGTTGGGAGGGGTTCACCCGAGCCTTTTACCCGAGGAGGCAAAAGAGCATGCGGACTCTGTATTCATCGGAGAAGCTGAGGGGATGCTACATAAAGTGATCGCAGATTTTGAATCCGGGGATCTTAAGCCGTTTTATAAGAATCGGGAGTGGTCGGATTTGAAGGGAATGCCCCTTCCAAGAAGAGATCTTTTGAATAAACGCTATCGGCCTTTTTTTAAAGTGATTGAAACGACTCGAGGGTGTCCAAATCGTTGTGAATTTTGCTCTGTTCCTATCATCAATGGAAAACGTTATCGGCTTCGTCCCCTTGAAGAGATCGATCAGGAGCTTTCTACGATCATCCACAAAAAGGGAGAATATCTCTTCTTATCTGATGATAATGTGACAGCTAGGCAGGATTACGCTTTTGGTCTCTTCGAAATCTTTAAGCGCCACAGCGTGAAGTGGATGGGATTTACAACGATCCAGATCGCTACGAATGAAAAACTTCTTGAGAAGGCACGAGAGAGCGGTTGTATCTCTCTTTTCATCGGTTTTGAATCCCTTCTTCAGGAGAATCTGGACAATGTTTCAAAACGATTTGTGGATACTAAAGAATTGTCGAATTTAGTTAAAACCATTCAATCCCATCGTATCGGAATCCAGGGTGCCTTCATTTTTGGATTCGATGGAGATGATCCAACCATCTTTAAGAAAACGGTCGAATTCGTCCAGAAGAACAACATCGACCTTCCCACGTTCTCTGTTCTCACACCCTTTCCTGGGACTCCACTGTTTTACCGTTTGGAAAGGGAAGAAAGTATTTTTGACCGCAACTGGTCGCATTATGATATGAGCCATGTGGTTTTCAAACCGAAAAAGATGACCGTTCAGGAACTTCAGGAAGGATACCTCTGGGCACAGAAATATATCTGTGCCCCTCGATCGATATTGAAACGGCTACTCTGGGGGCCCAAGCATCACTTTTTTCATTTCTTGATGTCGAATTTTGTCTTGAGGGGTGCCCAGATGGCTGTGATTCGAAGGATCAGAAAAGAAGAGATGCCAAAGCCACCAATAACTAAATTACAATCATCAAATAATCAACAAGGGTACAAGGACCAATGATCAACCGTTCTGACTCAGTTTGGTTATTGATGAATGGGATGGATTCCTAAACCTGTTGGGAACAGGTTTGTAGCTTGATTATTGATAATGGGTGATTAAGGAGTAACGGAAATTTAGTTCGTCATGAAAGTTCTACTTATCTCCGTCAACCGTGAGAGGATGCCTTTTCCTGTTTTTCCACTGGGTTTGGCATACATCGTCAGGGGATTAAGGGAAGGGGGCCATCAGATTGAAATCATGGATCTTTGTTTCTCTCAAGAGGTTTCCGTTGATCTTAACAAAACCCTTCTTCGATTTCAGCCCAACCTGATTGGGATTTCTCTGAGAAATCTCGATAATCTTACCTATCCCACCTCCGTCTCTTATCTCGAAGAGGTAGAAGAGGTGATTAAAATTTGTCGTCAATCCACCTCGTCGCCAATCGTCATAGGAGGTTCGGGATATTCTCTGGCTCCCAAAGAGCTTCTTCAGCACTTTGATGTCGATTTTGGAATTGTAGGAGAAGGAGAAGAAGTTTTTCTCCAATTCGTAAAATCCATTGAAAAGGGTGACCCCATTTCCCCATCTCCTTATTTCCTCATTAAGGGAAAGCCTTATCCTCCTATGATAGAAGGTGGACGGGTCTATCCTGTCCGACATCCTGATCGAGCCCTTTTTGAAACGCGTCGTTATTTAGAGGAAGGAGGAATGGCAAACATTCAAACGAAACGAGGCTGCCCTTTCTCCTGCGTCTATTGCACTTATCCTCTATTGGAAGGTAAGGAGATTAGGACGAGAAAGACGGAGGAGGTGATTGAGGAAATCAGACAGCTTGTTGAGGAAGGAGTGGATTATATTTACTTTGTGGACGATATTTTTAATTATCCTCCTTCTTATACTGAAGCGTTATGTCGTGAAATGGTTCAAAGAAAATTCAATGTCAAATGGAGTGCTTTTGTCAATCCAAGTTTTTTAACCGGAAGCCTTTTGAATTGGATGAAAGAGGCGGGATGTGAGGGGATTGAATTTGGAACGGATTCAGGATCCCCTCAGATGCTCGAAAATTATAAGAAATCATTTACTCAAGAGGATATTATTCGATCATCAAACATCTGTTCAAAACTGAATGTCAACTACTGTCACTATCTTCTCTTCGGGGGTCCAGGGGAAAACGAAGAGACGATTGAGGAGTCTTTTCGGTTGATGGATCAACTCGATCCAACAGCGATCATTGCCATGTTGGGTATCCGAATCTATCCAGGAACGGAAATGGAACAAATCTCCCTTTCTCAGGGGGTGATCCAACAGGATGCTCTTCTCATCTATCCCCATTTTTATATCTCCCCAGAATTAGGAGGAAGGTTGAGTGAAATCGTTCAGGAGAAAGCCCTTGCGAGAAAGAAATGGATCGTCCCTGGGTTGGAAATTAACATCACGCAGAATCTGATCGAGCAAATCAGGAGATTTCGAATTCGAGGACCTTTATGGGAATTGGTGGGAAGAATGAAGAAGCCAAGAGTCGGCCCCCTCCGGGACCTGAAATGATTTAAACACTAAACACTAAACACTAAACTCTAAACTCTAAACCTTTACCCTGTTAAGTAATCATGTATGAAATTGATGGTTTCACTTTTCCGAAGGGCCATGGAAATCAAACCAGAAATAATTCTTCTGTACTTAACAGGGCGAGCAAATGCAACATCTAAAACTCAAAAGATTATTCGGTTTTGAAGTTTGTACTTTGCCTGCCTGCCGGTAGGCAGGGGGTTTTGAGTTTAGGATTTAAAATCAATACTTAAAACTGGAGGATGACCATGCTGCTTAAAGATAAGGTGGCTATTGTCACAGGGGGTACGAAAGGTATTGGAAAGGCGATTTGTCTTCTCTTGGCTGAGGAAGGGGCAAGCGTCATTGCTAATTTCTCAAAGGATGTGGAGGCTGCAGAAGATTTGATGAGCGAGGCAAAATCAAAAGGATTGAGCATAGGCTTGTTTAAAGCCGATATCACTCAGTTCGATCAGGTAAAAGAGATGGTGGAAGAGACCTTTGCTCAATACGGAAAGATTGATATCTTGGTGAATAATGTGGGCGTTGTCCGGGATAACTTCCTCATGTTGATGAGTGATGAGGATTGGGATTCCCTTCTCAGAACCAATCTGACCAGTCTCTTTTATTGTTGCAAAACTGTGATCCGGAAGATGATTCCGCAGAGAAGAGGAAAAATCATCAATATCTCTTCCATCAGCGGGATTTTGGGAACTTCAGGCCAGACGAATTATGCGGCAACCAAAGGAGGCGTGATTAGTTTTACGAAATCCCTTGCTCGGGAGCTGGGTCCTCTCAATATTCATGTCAATGCCGTGGCTCCGGGATTGATCGAATCAGAAGTGGTGTCCAAGATGCCTAAGGAGAAAGTGGAGGCCATTATCAAATCCTCCAGCCTCGGAAGGGTTGGAAAGCCTGAAGAAGTCGCTCAGGCTGTGCTCTTTCTGGCGTCAGAGCGTTCAGACTACATCACCGGCCAAACCATTGTCGTAGACGGAGGAATTGTTTAAAATTGGGGACGGGTTCCTATTTCGGACCATCGAATAGGACCATAAATTTGAACCCGTCCCCAATTCCTGCTCCAACGGATTTCCAATCCATTTTGGGGAAATTTAAAATGGGGCGATTTTAAAAAAGGACATAGAGACTACAATTTATAAACCCCTGGGTCTATTTCGCTTAACAAATAACCCTGAGGGCAAGACGGGAGAAGTCTTCATCAAAGCTGATGCAGGCAATATCCTTGAGGATTGTCTTGACCACAACATAAGAGATGGCATCGCAAAAAGAGAGCTTCTTGTCCTTGCTGAATAGACGAAATACCCGCTCAGCTTCGTCCCGGACCGAATCATCGTAGTAAACGATCCTGAGACCAGGCTTGATCTCGTCCAGAAACCGGATCGCTGCTTTGGAGTTAAATCGGTAAAGAAGGAGGGTGGCAGTTTCGCTAATGATATCCCACGTTGTCCAGAGAGAAATCTTCTGGATCAAAGCTTCCTCAAGGATTTGACCTGCCCGCTCATAGTTAATGTCTTTTGGATAAAGGGAAGCAAACAGAAAGGAGGTATCGCAGAAGGCTCGGTCGCCAGGAAACTCAATCATCGATTTCCCTTGGGATAAAGATAGTCCTTGACTCTTTGGGAAATAGGCTCTTTGGGTTGCTCTTTCATTCCGGAAGAGAGTTTCTTCCTGAGGCGAAGCAATGTTTGAACGGCTTGTCCTGGCTCCACCATCGTCCGGGCAGACCGGATCTCAGCAACGGTCTCATTACGAACGGTAATCATGAAAATGGCTTCAGGATTTTTCTCTATTTCCTTAATGATCTTTGGGAGGTCTTTCCTCGCATTGCTAACGGAAACGATGTTTTTCATTTGGGACTCCTTCAATAAGTACAATTTGTACATATTGTATAAAATTGCTTTAAAAAAGTCAACGTAAAAATATTTGTTTTGCTGTTGCCATTCGGTAGGGCAAAAGGGTTTTAAATTTTGAGTGAGGAGGTTTGTTACTCGGTGTCGTTTACAGAAAAGGGGACAGACTACTTCATAGCATTATTGAATTTAAAAAAGTAGTCTGTCCTCATTATCTTTTTTCTATTTCGCTCGTTCCCAAATTAAAAGGCCTCGCGTTATCCTTCCGGCAAATCTCGGCGAAGGCCCCCATGCAGTTAAGATCACTAACCGGTCGCCCTCAAATTTATAGAATCGCACCTGTTCAGTGCCGGTTCACAGCGGGTTCCAAGAAACATCGACCTTGGTGATTTGTTTGTCTCCTTCAACGTGATACATGCCCGTGTAGGCAATCATGGTCCGGTGGAGGGCAACACGGTCTTGATCGGTTTGTGGGGGTTTTCGTCCATCTCCCTCTATGATAACCATCATCCGGTCTTCATGCGTGAAGATGATATAGCCTTTCGGATTTTTTCCCCAGTCATAAAATCTTTCACCGGTATCTTGAAACTCACCCTCGAAAGCGACAAGTTTCCAGATGCCAAGTAGCTTTGCCCGATCGTCAAACGGGAGTCACATCTTATCAAATGGGGGTCACATCTTAAATATTAGCGTGCCCAGCGAAGGGCAGAGCAGTCTAACGGGTGAGAGTCCCGTCATGGTAGAAGCCAGAGCCATGTAGCATGGATGGCAGGGGGTGGTGGAAACGTTGCCCTCTGAAGCCCATCGACAAAGTCCACGTTTGGGTGGGCGAGCAACTATCCGGGTCGTAACTTACGTGAACGTAGAAGTAGCCTCGTAAAAGTCAAGTTCCACTGGCCGAGCCTGTTAATTTTAGGCGAAGGCAGCATTCTGACACCGACACTGGCTAATGGGTGTAAGAGCGGTGGCGGGGTATCAGCGGCGACACGGATAGAAAGGTGCACTGTCAACTGGGGAAACCCTCCTCGTCCCTGTTGGAAACGGCAGGAGCAGGGTAGGTTCTATAAGTCAGAAGACGAAGTGAACCGAGAGGCGAGAGGGTGGCGGATGAGTCCATAGTAGTGAAGAGGGTAAGGACAACATAACCTTACCGGAGCGAAGGGGCTCTGCTGTATCTCAAATCTTTCGACAGAGGCGAGGCAGGGAAGAGTGATAAAAGCTTCCGTAAATCTGCAGGAGCTGAGGAGAAAGATATACAGCAAAGTGAAGACCGATTCGGCTGGAAGGGGTGGAGTAGGGAAGAGATTTCAGATATGAGATTTCTACTCGAAAGTCGTTCCAGGCCGATAGGTGTATAAGCTTTGTTGCGAAGAGAACAGGAAAGCCGTATGAGGGGGCGAAGCTTGACCGAAGGGAAACAAACCTCATGTACGGTTTGAGGTGGCAGGGAATGGAAAAGTGCAATGGAAGCCTAAACGGGCACGAAGCTGGAAACGGCGGATACGGCCAAGGTAAAACCTAAGGTAACTCGCCATTCCTTGACCCTGCAGCGAGCAGCGGCGATGAGGTTTTTCTTTTTTAGTGGACACAGGGCATAGTGTCCCGTGTGAGCCTTTCCATTACAAAGCAGAAGACGACTTAACGGGATTTGCTATTATTTGATTTCCTGGAGAGATGCTTTGCTTCAAGAAGGTATTCAATGTCCTGTTGATCTTTAACATTGGCCTTTCTTATTTTTTTCAGTCGGATCAGATCATCAATCGAGGGGATACGAAAACTTACTCTTTTTCTAACATCCTCTTTGATAACTGAGTTGTCATAGCAACTTTCAAATTCAATCGTCTCATTCTGAATATTCTTAACGCTCCGCTGAAAAAAGAAATCGTACCTCTTTGTCCCGGAAAACCCCGTGACCATAGGTCTTTTTGTGTCAGGAGAATTTGAAAGTTCGAAGTTGAGGGTCTCTGAAAGAAGGAATAAAATTTTTCTTTTATCCTTCGGGTGGACCCATATATCATGATCTGCAGTCAAAACAGGCCCCCCATAGAGAATAACTGCCCTTCGACCGATGATAAGGTAACGGATTTCATAGCGATTGAGCAATCGGATCAGTTCAAGAAAGCTAATCTCTTTTTCTCGTTTCATACTTTTTAGAACCAAACTTTTTAATAAAGTCTTGAATCTCTTCCCACTCTCGATCTATACCTTCCAGTCTCTCAACGGGTGAAAATTTCAGGAACCAGAGAAGATCCTCTTTAAGCTGGCGTTGTCGCCATAAAGGAATATCTTTGAGGGACTTCGGATATTTAAATTTAAGCGAAGCCATTACGTCATTCCTGTACCATATAAAATATACCATATTTTAGGGAAGGTTTGAATGATTTTGTCGATCTGGCGATTTATGCTTATTCTGTTGAATTCGGCCAGTTGTTCCGCTCCGAAGCGGCCAATCATTCAGGTGAGGGAAGCGCCGCGCTCGGCGAGGAGTTGACGAAGTACGGAGCGATGGCAGTGCTGCTCGTCGCTGCAATAGCATCCGACTGAAAAATTGATTTGATGAGATAACGCAGCAAGAAGATCAAGGACATGGCTGTTCTCCGGTCGGCTCATTTCCGAACGGTAGCGTTTGATAAAAAAGTGCCAAGCCCTCTCATCTTTAGCTGATCTTCCGGTCTTAAGGAGCTCCTCACTGGGGGCAAGGTTAGGAAGCCACACATCAAAATAATTGCGTGATGCATACTCGCTTTTGGGCACGCCTCTGGGGGGACGCCGAACAGTGCCAATACGTAATCCTTCATCTTTTGTGCGAGGGCATCCGAGTTGAACGATGCGAACCGCCATGGATTCTCCTCCGTTTTAATTAAAGAGACCTTTCTAAGCAGCCTTGCTCTCTCTTCGGGTACGTCAAATCACTCAGATTAGCCCTTATTTTCTCCTCGCCAATATCCAATCAGGGAATCACCGATACAGCCCTGTTATTGTTCTTGTCAGACTCGGTCACGCTATTGTCTGAATCAATCAACGCGATGAGGAACTTTCCCGAAAGAGAAGTTCTCCTTGAACGAGTGGAAAAAGAGATGTCTTTAGTTGCGCCTGCAACCAGTCCTCTCCGGAAGGTTGAAGTCTTGAGGAGATTCCCGAGGGTGAGGCCATCATCGGAGAGGTAAAAAGCCACCTTGAATCTCTTCGCATCGGCAGGCCCAACATTACTCACCGCAAGTGTTCCGGATACGGATTTGCCACCATCGGAAGAAGTTAAGGTGACCCATGTACCGGTGAGGTCAGGAAGACCTGCCAGAAGGTTAAATGTTGCGGTGCAGGTTTTATCGGCATTCATGGTCACCTGACCATCCGAGCAGTCAGGATCACCACTCCAGCCTGCAAACAGGGAGTCTGTATTAGGGGTAGCAGACAGTGTTACCAATGTATTTGGGATGTAGTCTTCTGTACATTTTAAGCCACAGCTGATTCCAGGAGCGGTTACCGTACCACTGCCATTTCCCGATTTGGTAATGGTGAGGGTATAGAGAGATGAGAGGTTATCAAACATGGCCACGAAGGCTTCACCGAGGATAATCTTGCGGTAGGACGTATCAGGCCCTCCAGTAATGTCATTAGCGTCGGTGACATTAAATATTGGTTTCTCATTCTTGTCCAGGACAGTAATATTTTCGACACTGCTTACCCATATCTCAGAGCCCCCTGTGCCCTGTTGAAAAATGGTTTCCCCTTTTACGTTTAGCAGGGTGAAGCTTTGGAGACCTGCATGGATGGCCAATGTATCGTTTCCCGCTCCACCGTCAATAAAGACTAAATCATTCCCGATGCTCACATCATAAATGATGGAATCATTGCCTGGACCGGCATCGATGGTGACAATGTCATCACCGTCACCGGCATCCACCCTCATCGTGTCATTACCTGGCCCACCTGATTGATCGATGAAATCATTTCCAGGACCACCATTGGCAGTCATCGTATCGTTACCAGAACCACCTTTCTGGGATATCCAATCACCATCGTTTCCGCCTTGAGCTATTTGATTATCGTCTCCCCCACTTCCCATTTGATAAATCAAATCTTTTCCGGGTCCCGCTCCTATTGACTGAGTATCATTTCCTGTGCCACCGTATTGCTCTAACCAGTCATCCTCATCCTCACCAGAAATGGTCTGGGTGTCATTTCCGCCCTCTCCATACTGTAAAATGAAGTTATTAGCTGAGGTACCTGAATCTGTTTGGATATCGTCATTATCTGTGCCCGTGTTGATGGTTTGTGTTGTAAAAGTCCAGCTAGAAAAAGTTGTGTCAGCGCCACCTGAGATATTGGGAAAGTCGCTCGATCCTGTCGAACCTGTCACATAGATTCTTCCAGTGGTGGGGTGGATGGCGACGCCAGTGCCTGTGTCAACACTTCGACCTCCAAGAAAGGTGGATTGATAAAGGAAATTGAGAGTTCCTGAAAGCCTTGATACAAAAGCCTCACTTGCTGCAAATGTTATGTCAGCTCCGTTTGTGATTTTAGGGAAATCGTTTGATTCAGTAGCTCCTGTGACATATACATCCCCTGTAGTGGGATAAACGACAATGGCATGACCTATCTCATCAGCACTCCCCCCGAGATAGGTAGATTGGTGAAGGTTTTTGAGATCAAGCGAAAGTCTCGCTACAAACGCCTCAGAGTTCTCAAAGGTGGTATCAGCACCATCTGTGATTTCCGGGAAGTCATTCGAGAAGGTCTGGCCTGTTACATACACCCCGCGGGAGGGATGGATAGCGATGCTATAAGCCGAGTCATGACCACTTCCGCCAAGGAATGTAGATTGATAAAGGGTCCGAAGGTTGCTGGAGAGTCTTGCTACAAATGCCTCGCTTCCCATTAAGGTTATGTCTGCTCCACCTGCGATATTTGGAAAATCACTCGATCCAGTCGTTCCTGTCACATAGATATCCCCAGAAGTTGGGTGGATGGCAATGGCTGATCCTGAATCATAGCTGCCTCCCCCAAGGAAAGTAGACTGATAAATTGTTCGGAGATTACTTGAAAGCCTTGAGACAAAAGCCTCGTCACCTGTCATAGTAGTATCTGCACCTCCCGTGATATTGGGAAAGTTCGTGGAGTTTGTCACCCCTGTGACATAGATGTCTCCTGTGTTAGGATGGATAGCAATTCCATAACTCACTTCATAACCTTCCCCTCCGAGAAAGGTAGACCGTATAAGGGTAAGATCGCTTGAAAGCCTTGAGACAAAAGCCTCATTGTAACCTGCAAAGGTGGTATCCGCAGCTCCTGAAAGGCCAGGGAAGTCACTGGAGGTTGTATATCCCGTGATATAGACATCCCCTGTGTCGGGATGAATGGCAATACCATAGGCTTCATCCCAATGGCTTCCACCAAGGGTGGTGGTCTGAAGGAGGGTTGTCAGATCACTCGATAGTCTCGAAACGAAAACCTGACCATCCGATACCCCTGTGATATAGACATCACCAGTGGTCGGATGAATGGCAATGGCTTGGCCTGTCTCTGACCCGTTTCCCCCAAGGTAGGTAGATTGTAAAAGAGGATCAATGATGAGGGGTTGGGTTTTGTCATAATTGCCGACTTTGAACCCGTATTCATTTGCATCCACAACGTAGGCGACATCAATATAACTTCGGTTTTGATTTTGATGATTGGCTGCCGACAACTGACGGCTGACGGGTCTCTCTTGATAGGCAATGGGTTTGGTGAATTTCATCCTCCCCGTATCTGTTTCCACCTCGAGCTCACCTGATCCTGTAACGTTGAGGTCCCTAACACCACTGACACGGATTCTTATTTCATTAGGATCAGCACCGGGCTGGATATAGAAAAGCTTTTCCACATTATTTCCGTAAGCCCTGAGTTTAACTTCAATCCCTTGAAAGACTTCTCCCAAACTTACCTCTTCGTATGTTTTAAGTCTCCTCTTCCACTTCCGGGGATCACTCCCGTGGAAATAACTGACCTTTGTGGCGGATTCTTTGCATGGTCTAACCTCAGCCATCCTTCCCCTTACCGGTTTTTCATTGAAGGTGAAAAAGTTCGGAACAGAATAAATCAATTCGCCCCATTCTGTGATGGAGATGGTCATAGCTGGAGTCTTGGCATAAAACTTCACATCATCGTCCATTTGGCCTTCGTTGGAGATGAAGGGAATGCGAAGATTTCCTAAGATTGGTTTGGCATGGGATATATGATAAGAGCTCAGCAATAAAAAGCTAAAAGCAAAGAGAGAGATTATTCCAGACGAAATGGTCATCTTCTTTATCATCTTTCCACCCCCGGAAAAGGATTCTATAACAAAAAAGATATTACGAATTCGGAAGTGTGTCAACACTAATTGATAATGATGTGTTAGTCTTGCAAGTCTTTGGTTGAAAGTGATATACATAAATACCCTTAGAAAAATTGAGTGCTTAGTGATGAAATCTAAACGGGTCGCTGTTACAGGGATGGGGGTGTTCTGTTCGGTTGGGAAAACTATAGATGAATTCCTTCAGTCCTTGAGAATTGGCAATACAGGTATTGGGCCCATCACCCTTTTCGATACCTCAAAATATCCTTGCAAAATTGGAGCCCAAATCAGAGATTATCTGGCCGAGGAATTTTTCACAAAAAAAAGGTTAAAAAAACTTTCTAGGACAGACCAATTTGCTATCCTCGCTTCGGAAGAGGCGGTAAGGGCATCAGAGGTTGATTTCTATCCTAATGAGGAGGTTGGGGTTTGTTTAGGGGCGGGTGCAGGTGGGATGTTCGAAGCGGAATCCTACCACCGGGAAATACTTCTTCAAGGAAGATCCAGCCCTTCGCTCATCTGGCCTTTTATCCCAAGTTATACAACAGATCGTATTGCAGATCGTTTCAGATTTTCAGGTCCGAAATTTACGGTTACCACAGCATGCAGCTCATCTGCGACGGCCATCGGCTATGGAGCAGATCTCCTTCGGAGCGGTAAATGCAAAGCCGTCCTTTGTGGGGGGAGCGAGGCTCTGAGCGAACTCACTTTCGGTGGGTTCAATTCCTTAAAGGTCATGGATCCTTCTCCCTGCAAACCTTTCGATCGAAAAAGGGCTGGAATGTCTTTGGGTGAAGGAGCGGGTTTCATCATTTTAGAGGGTTTCGATGATGCAGTGAAAAGGGGAGCTAACATATATGCCGAATTTTTAGGATATGGAATCGGGGGAGAGGCTTATCACATCACCGCACCGGAACCTACTGGAATGAGGGAAGCCCGCATTATGAAGGAGGCCCTTGTTGAGGCTGAGGTTGAATCTTCTAAGGTGGATTATATTAACGCCCATGGGACGGGCACGCCACTCAACGATAAAGTTGAGACTCTTGCCATCAAGAAAGTTTTTAGGGAAAGGGCCTACTCTATTCCTGTCAGTTCCATTAAACCAATGGTGGGGCATTGTCTGGGTTCTGCAGGAGCCATTGAAGCGGTTGCATCCATCCTTTCATTGTATTATCAATTTATCCCTCCCACCCTAAATCACCAAAAGGGAGATGAGGATTGTGATCTCGATTATGTCCCAGGAAAATCCCGTGAAATAGAGGTGGAGGTTGTCCTTTCCAACTCCTTTGCCTTTGGCGGAAATTGTACCACTTTAGTTTTCGGAAGATATCATTTCCCCTCTCCCCCCTGATGGGGTGAAAAAATTAGGAATGTCGGTCAAGCGGAGATATCTTCAAATTTTTAGAATTGCGATTTTTGACAGGCATCGGTCATAGAGCTATGGAACAGATGAGTATCCTTCAAGTGATTAATCGTTTACAGTATCCCCGCTTGCCCTCTATGAAATTCGATTTTTTCACAGCTTCCCTCTCCTAAAGAGGGTGGGTGGATTGGAATAGGAGATAGACGATGACCGGAGCAAAAATTCAGTACAGCAAAGACGGAAAGCTCGATGTCCCTGATCAACCGATCATTCCCTACATCGAAGGGGACGGAGTAGGACCAGATATCTGGAGGGCCTCTGTACGAGTTTTCGACGCCGCTGTAAAGAAATGCTATGGGGCCCCAAAAAAGATCCACTGGCTTGAAGTTTATGCAGGAGAAAAGGCATTTCAATTGAAAAAGGAGTGGGCTCCGGAGGAAACGATCGAGACCATTCGAGAATATAAGGTTGGAATTAAAGGTCCGCTCAGCACGCCTGTGGGAGAGGGAATTCGAAGCATCAATGTATTGTTAAGGCAGAAGCTCGATCTTTATGCCTGTATTCGTCCGGTCAAATACCTTTCTGGAACACCAAGTCCATTAAAGCATCCGGAAAAAGTGGACATGGTTGTCTTTCGGGAAAACACGGAGGATCTTTACGCCGGAATTGAATGGAAGGAAGGATCAGAGGAAGCCATTCGACTTAGGGTATTTCTTGAGAGAGAGATGGGAAAAACGATTCGGGAGGATTCTGGAATCGGAATTAAGCCCATCAGCCGATATGGAACAAAACGGCTTGTCCGAAGAGCGATCCTGTATGCTCTCTCCCATGACCGAAAGAGCGTCACCCTGGTTCATAAAGGAAA
>JACAEV010000031.1 GCA_013388645.1 Syntrophaceae bacterium
ACTTAAGATTTCCACAATTCCACATGGCTTGTAAAGAAAGAAAAAGTAGCAAAAAGAAAGAAAGCTACGACGACTAACCTTTAACTTAGATCACACACTGTGATCATTATACCAGGAGGTTTTTATGGAAGAATTCGTTAAAGGAGGAGCGTTTTTGATCGAGTCGATTTCTCCTCAAGAGATTTTTACTCCAGAGGAGTTTTCTGAGGAGCAGAGGTTGATTGGAAAAGCGGCTACGGAGTTTGTCGTGGGCGAAGTTCAACCCGTGGCGGAAGATATTGAAGCCCAGAAGGAAGGACTTCTTCCGAGCTTAGTAAAAAAGGCGGGGGAATTGGGTTTGCTCTCTGGAGACATCACCGAGGAGGATGGAGGGCAGGGATTGGATAAGGTGAGCGTCCTCTTGATGATGGAGAAAATGTCTCAGGGAGGGGGATCCTTCATGGTGGCCTATGCGGTTCACACGGGGATTGGTTCTCTTCCCATTATTTTCTTCGGTAATAAGGATCAGAAGAAACGATACCTTCCTAAAATTGCAACCGGAGAAATGATCACTGCTTATGCCCTCACGGAGCCTGAAGCAGGGTCCGATGCGATGAACGCCAAGACGGTGGCAACGCTCAGTCCGGATGGAAAGTACTATACTTTAAATGGTCAGAAACAGTTTATCTCCAATGCTGGCTTCGCCGATGTATTCGTCACCTATGCGAAGGTCGATGGGGACAAGTTTACCTCTTTCATTGTCGAACGAAAATTTGAGGGGGTCTCCGTGGATGAAGAAGAGAATAAGATGGGAATGAAGGGGTCCTCCACACGGAGTGTCATCTTCACCGATGCCAAGGTGCCCGTGGAGAATGTTTTAGGAGAGGTCGGAAAAGGCCATATCGTCGCTTTTAATACTTTAAATATTGGCCGTTTCAAGTTGGGCGCAGGATGCGTGGGATCCTCCAAAAATGCGCTGCAGGATGCCGTGACCTATGCAAAGCAGAGGGTTCAGTTCGGCAAGCCGATTGCTGAGTTTGGCTTGATCAAACATAAGATTGCAGAGATGGCGATTCGGACCTTTACGGTGGAGAGCATGGTCTATCGAACCGCAGCACTGGTTGATCGGATACTCGCACGCATTGATCATCATGCCGAGGATGTGGGAGCTCAAATGGCAAAAGGAATTGAGGAGTATGCGATCGAGGACTCCATCAACAAAGTCTATGCCTCAGAGATGCTGGATTATATTGTGGATGAAGGGGTTCAAATCCACGGTGGGTATGGATATATCCATGATTATGCTATTGAGAGAGGTTATCGGGATTCCCGTATTAATCGGATCTGGGAAGGGACCAATGAAATCAATCGCCTCCTCATCATGGATATGCTGACGAAGCGAGCCATGAAGAACCGTCTTCCTGTCCTGGTAGCGGCGCAGAAGGTGGCCGGAGAGCTTCTCACCCTTCGTCCGAAAGTGGAAACGGATGACGGGAAGCTCACCTTACAAAAAGAAATGGTAGAGATGTCAAAGAAGATCGCCCTTTTAGTTGCAGGGGCAGCCGTTCAAAAATACATGATGAAATTGGCAGAGGAGCAGGAGATCTTGAGTTCGATCAGTGATATCGTCATTGAGGTGTTTGCCATGGAAAGCGCGCTGCTTCGGGCCATGAAGTCCATGGAGAAGTTTGGTGATGAAAAATCTCAGATCCAAAAGGCCATGGTCCAAGTCTATGTAAATGATGCTTTTGAGCGGATAGAGGGTTTTGCGAAACGGGCTTTTGCGGCTATTGCTGAAGGGGATATTCTGAGAACCCAGTTATCCGCTCTCAAGAAGCTGACCCGTTTTACGCCGGTAAATACCATCGCCTTGAGACGCGAAATTGCGGATGCCGTGATTAAAATGGGAAAATATCCCTTTTAAAAAATATCAAATCCCAAGCACCGATAACCAAATAAAACCCAATATCCAAATTCAAAATCCTCCCCATCCCCCTTTGGGAAAGGGAGGTGAGGGGGGATTTTGAATTTTAATTTTGCAGTGATCATTTTACAGTCCCAGATACGTTTTACGGAGCACTTCGTCCTGTAATAATTGCTCACCCGTTCCTTCGGCGATGATTTTCCCAGAAGAGAGGACATAGTTGCGGGAGGTCATTTTAAAGACCGTGCTCACCTCCTGCTCAACAAGCAATACAGTGATCCCAAGCTTGCTGATCTCTTTGATCTTCTGAAATACTTCTGCTCGTAAAAGGGGGGCCAATCCTGTCGAGGGCTCGTCAATACACAGGAGTTTGGGTTTCGACATCAGTGCCCTCCCCACAGCCAGCATCTGTTGTTCCCCTCCGGAGAGTGTTCCAGAAATCTGGTTTGATCGATCTTTAAGTACGGGAAAGAGTTGATAGACCTTACTCAAGTTAATCTGAATTTCTTCTTTGTTTTTAAGAAGGTAAGAGCCCGCCATGAGGTTATCCAGCACGGTCATCTCTCGGAACGGCCTTCTTCTCTCGGGACAAAGGATTAGGCCCCGCTTAACGATTTCATGGGCAGGGATCTGATCGATTCGTTCTCCATCAAAGGTGACTGATCCCTCGAGAATAATATCTCCATGGGTTGATCTTTTTGTAATCTCCCTTTCCCAGGCAACCAATCCAGTGATAGCTCTTAGCAGGGTTGATTTGCCAGCTCCATTAGGACCCACGAGACTGACCAGTTCACCGGTATCGACCCCCATGCTCAGATGATTAATGAGCATGGCTTTGTCATACCAGACTGACAGATTGGTCACTTCAAGGAGCATGCCTTAATTTCCTCCTTGGCCAAGGTAGGCCTCAATCACATAGGGGTTTTTGATAATTTCATCGGGCGTTCCATCAGCAATGATATTTCCAAAATTTAGGACAATGATACGATCTGCAATCTTCATCAACCATTGAAGTTTGTGCTCGACGATGATCATAGCCGGTCCTTCGCTGTG
The DNA here is from genome assembly GCA_013388645.1 of Syntrophaceae bacterium. Taxonomy (GTDB): domain Bacteria; phylum Desulfobacterota; class BSN033; order BSN033; family UBA1163; genus UBA1163. Next base: position 2,957 of record JACAEV010000031.1, read on the forward strand.
CAATCGACCAAAACGGCCACCTTTATGAAGGCGGCTGATGGATTTTGCCATGAGATCCGTCTCGGCAGGACTCAGTCCACCGAAAGGCTCATCCAAGAGAAGCAATTCCGGTTCCGTAGCAATGGCCCGCGCCACCTCCAGCCTTTTCAGGTCACCCTGTGAAAGTGTGGAGGCGTCTTCCCGAGCCATATCGGAAATGCCTGCAAATTCGAGAGCGTCCATTGCCTTTGCCTCCAATCGCTTCACCCATTCTCCCCTCTTCATGGCGCGTGGACAAAGACAGGAGACCATGACATTGGCAATGATGGGGAGTCGCCTGAAGGGTCTCATGTTCTGAAAGGTACAGGCAATGCCCATATTGACGATGTCCCATGTCTTTCTGCCGATGATTTCCTTTCCCATGAAACGGACGCTTCCGCTATCCGGCTTGAGAATGCCAGTGATGAGCCGCAGCAAAGTAGTCTTGCCAGCACCGTTTGGTCCGATCAAGCCTAAAATCTGATCCCTTTCCATAGAAAAATTGACATGGTTAACAGCTCGAAGACCACCAAAGTTTTTGGTAAGTTCTTTGATTTCGAGAAAGGATTGAATCATATTATTTTTCTTCTGCCTCTTCTCTCAATTCCCTGCGCGAAACTTTTCCTACGTCGGTTTTCGGAAGCTCCCCCCTGAATTCAATGATCTTGGGAACTTTGTAGTGGGCCAGATTCTCTTTACAGAAGTTAATAATCTCTTCTTCAGAAATTTTGCCCCTGGCTTCACTTTCGAGCACCACATAAGCTTTGATGAGTTGGCCCACCTTTGGGTCAGGCACTCCCACGACACCAGCCGCCTTGATTTGAGGATGTTTGTAGAGGACTTCTTCCACGTGTCTGGCAAAGACGGAATAGCCTTTGTATTTAATCAGATCCCGTTTGCGGTCAAAGAAGTGGAAATAGCCTTCCTCATCCATGCTCACCAGATCTCCGGTTCTAAGCCATTTTTCTCCGTCAATCTCGATCAATGATTCTCGGGTCCCTTCTTCTCTTTTCCAATAACCTTGCATAATGTTCGGTCCATTCAGAATTAATTCTCCAACCTCACCCGGTGGCAAGAAGTTGGTGCCTTCATGTTCGATAATCGCCGCTTTCATGCCTGGCAGAGGCACTCCGAAAGATCCTTTCTTGGGTCGGTGGATAGGACTACCATGGCTGATGGCAGTGGTCTCGGTCATCCCATACCCTTCGAAGATCTTTGATCCCGTCCTTCTCTCCCAAGCATCAATGGTTGATTCGTGAAGGGTATCTGCACCGCAGGCGATCAGTTTGAGCCGCTTCCAATTCACCCGGTCTGTTTTTTCATATTCTTTGAGGTATTCAAACATGGTGGGTACGCCATAAAATGCAGAGGCTTGGTATCTCTCCATCGCGGATAGGATATCGTCTATATCAGGGGTGGTGAAGAGGACCATGGTGAAACCCTGAGCAAGACTTGCAAGCATCACGACGACCTGACCATAGATGTGAAAAAAGGGCAAGAAGGCCATAACTAATTCATTGCCTTCTTCGAAGAAAGGCCAGAACGCCCTCACCTGCGCTTGTAAGGCCACCATATTCGCATGGGTGAGGATAGCTGCCTTAGGAAGCCCTGTGGTTCCCCCCGTGTAAGGAAGAGATGCGATATCGTTCGCCGGATCGATCGTAACTTTGGTAGGGTTGGGTGGGTATTTCTTGATGAGATCCTCAAATTGAAGAAGGCCAGCCTCCCTCATAAACTTTGGCGTTGGGACGTGCATTTCACCATAGACTTTTCCCAGGGCACTTTTCCCGAGCATCTTTTTGAGTGTCGGAAGGTATTCTGCAATATTGGTCAGAATCACATTTTTAAGTCGAATGCCAGTCTTCTCCACATTATCATAAAGGATGTCCTGACAGACCACGGTCATGGCATCGCTGTCTTCGATCTGGTGCTTTATTTCATGGCTGGTGTAAACAGGACTGATGGGGGTGACTTTCGCGCCAATTTTCAAGGCCGCAAAGTAAGTGATGATATACTGTGGGCAATTGAGGAGGTAGAGGGCGACGGTGTCGCCCTTCTTGACTCCTAATTCACCAAGGGCTGTAGCAAAACGGTCGATCAGCTCTTTGAGCTTTGCATAGCTGATCTTGTTACCATAGAAGATCAATGCTGTTTTATTGCTGTATTTTTTTACGACCTGATCAAAGAGGTCAGGAATGGATAGGGCGGGGATATCCACGGTATCAGTGACACCTTCAGGATAATGTTTTAACCAAGGTTTTGCAGCGTAGATTTCTTTCGGATTCATATGGTTTCCTCATGGTATCTCTTTAATTAGTTTCTGTTTATAAATGCCGCCTCAATCAGAATGGTCATTCCAGCGGAAGCTGGAATGACCATTCCTTTCAATACTTTCTGGATGCCGGATCAAGTCCGGCATGACGAAATAAGCTGTTTATCGACAAACTCTAATTAATCCAGCGGGGCCGTACACACACGACATGTATGACGCATGGCGACATTTCTGATTTTACACCGGGGACATTCCTTTTCGACCTTGTCACGCAGCCAGCGAAATAGCCCATCTGGCATATAAAGAAGAATTAACAAGACCACCACTGAGAACATCAACATTCGAAACTCTTGCCAAAAGCGAAGAAACTCCAGCAAAGGAAAAAGGATAAATACTGCCCCCACCGGGCCATAGATGGTCACGATCCCGCCGAAGATCGCCCAGATGACTACCTGAAATGACATGGAGACTTCAAGCGTTGAAGGACCTGCGATCCTCATGAAATGTGCATAGAGTCCTCCGGATATTCCTGCAAAAAAACCACTGAGGGAAAAGGCTAAAAGTTTGTAACGTGTCGTGTTGATACCGGCAGCCTTAACAGCCAGTTCATCCTCCCGGATGGCATGAAAAATAATGCCAGTATTGGAGTCGGTGATCTTCCACATAATGGTACACAGGCCGAGCATCACCACCACGGCGATGTAATAATCAATGACACGAGACCCGGCCAGCCTTGCAATCCCTGAAATTCCAAGTTCACCGCCTGTAAGGCCCGGAAAGGCAAAAACGACACCCATCAGTATAATGGGGAAGGCAAGGGTGGTGAGAGCCAGATAAGTACCTCTCAATCTGAGGCATGGTATCCCTATGATCAAGCCTGATACAACAGCAGCCAAGGCCCCAAGAGGAACCGTGCCCCATGGGGGGATACCAACATGTTTGTTGAGCAGAGCGGCACCATAGGCTCCCACTCCAAAGAAGAGGGCATGACCGAAATTCATCTGGCCGGTAAAGCCGGAAAGCAGATCCCAGCTTGCAGCCAATATGGCAAAAATACTCGTGAGCGTGAAGATGCGCAGGAGATAGGGGTCTTTGGTAAAGACTGGCAGGAGAAGAAGCAAGAGAAAAAACAATACGACAACGACCCGGGAGGGTAGGACAAGCACTTCATTTTTGAGTATGGTAAATAGTTTTCTCAGGTAAAATAGAATGAGGTCCATGCCTAATCCCTTATAAAGTCGAGCTGCAAGCAGCGGGGGCTCAGGTTAAAAACACTGGATTCCGGGTCAAGCCCGGAATGACAAACAATGTAAAGAGACTTTTAGGTCCATGGCTATCTTTCTTCCTCGAAGGATACACCAAAGAGGCCTTCCGGCCTTATGAGCAATACGAGAATCATGATGGAGAGAGCCACTGAGCCTTTCAGAAAGGCGCCCATTGGGGCAAGAAAGACCACCAATGCTTCTGCAAAGCCAAGGATGTATGCCCCCAGAAAACTGCCTTTTAGACTGCCCAGTCCACCTAACACGACGACTGCCATCATCATGATCAGCGGGTGCATCCACATATGTGGTTCTAATATGGTTAAGGGGACGACCACCGCACCGGTGAGGGCGGCTAATCCAACAGAAGCACCCATGGTCATCATAGCTACTTGAGACTCGTTGATCCCCATGAGATTGGCCACTTCCCTATCTTGAGCAGTGGATCGGATAGCCAAACCCAGTTTCGTTTTTGTCAGGAGGACCCAGAGCACTGCCATGATCAGCATCGCCACCAAAAAGGTCAGAAGTTGTTGATAAAAAACCTTTACACCTAAGATCAAAAAATAGCCTTTGACCAGCGAAGGGACACTCAAATAGGTGCCTGTGAAGATAAGGGCCATGATCTCCTGAAAGGCCATGGCCAGTGCAATGGTGGCAATGAGCACAGCCCCTTCATGTTCTCGAATTGGGTTTATAAAAATCTTGTAACAGATGATGCCCAGCAGGGTAACCAGAACGATGGCTGCAATCATGGCCCAGATGGGATGAAAACCCATCTGGTGAGTGACGATATAGATACAATAGGCCGCCACCATGTAGAAGGCAGTATGGGCGATATTGACGATACGAGCAACACCGAAAATCAGGGAGAACCCTATGGCGAGAAGGGCGAACACACTCCCGCTGATGAGCCCGCTGATGATGATGTTCAGAACGAGATTCATATTTTCTTAAATTCCAATTTTAAGAAAAATACTAAATTCAAAACTCTAAACTTTAAATAAACTTAAAGTGCAAGAAACTCAAAACCCAAAACGTTGAACCCAAAATTGAGTTTTTGAATATTTGGGTTTTGGGTTTAGTTAGAGTTTATTGTTTAGAGTTTGAGCATTCTTACTTCTTATACTTCTCAATCATCCATGGAGGAATCTTATAAGGGACAATTCCCTTGTACGTGATCTCAGGTGCTTCTGGGACCGCCTTCCACTTGTTGGGCCAGAAAGCTTTTAACTCACCATCCTGCCATTGGACACCCAGGGCTGTCAGGTATCCCGGGCCCCACCTGAGTTCATGGAGGTGCCTTCCTTCGGCGTCCTTCAGGTAGGCTACGACGCCAGAAGGGGCTTTATGGACATCATTTTCCATAAAAGCAACCAGCTTGTCGGGATCAAGGGTTCCCAGTTTCTCAATGGCTGGAGCAAGAGTGTAAACGATGGCAGCATAAGTATCCGCAGTATAGGTGGGTGTTTCGCCGAATCTTTTCACATAGGTGTCAACAAAGGGTTTCGTGAGTTCATTGTATTCGACCCCACGGGCATAGGTATTCATGGTTGCGACGTAGTTCCCCATCCTCTGGGTGGCTTGCCAAAATCCGTCTTTCTGAGCCTCCACATTAATACCCACCTGTACAGCCGGAATCTTGAGTTCCCCTGCTTGCCTGGCAAACGGAATCCCCACTGATGAGGAAAAGATTGTAAAGATCATTTGGGCCTCAGAACGCTGGATAGCGGAGAGTTCGGCTGTGACATCTGTGGCTACTGGAGAGGGCCTCCAGACACCAACGGTCTCCATACCCATGCTGGGGATGGCTCCCTCAGCCGCTTTGATCATCGGTTCAGTCCATTCAGCCTTTTCAGCAACAATAGCTACTTTTACCTTGGGGATGTTTAAGGATTGTTTTAATATGGCCCCCACTGTCCCTAAATGGATGAAGCTCGTTCTCCCAAGAAATGAAGAATTGAAAGGGGAGCCTCGAAACCAGTATTTATAGGTATTGTAGTTTTTGGCTACCCGCAAACAGAGTTCATCATGGGCCGCCCCAACGCCGATGAAAATCTTCTTGTTCTCCATGGCAATGTCCTGCATAGGAAGGACAGCCTCTGTCCGGAATCCGCCAACAACGAAATGCACTTTATCCTTGGTGATGAGTCGCTCCATGGCATTGGTAGCATCCGTGACATTAAGAAATTCGTTGGAATCTGCCTGAATAATCTGAACCTTCATCTTCTGATTTCCAACCTGAATCCCGCCTTTAGCATTCAGCTCTTCGGCAGCCATGGTTGCGCCGTTCCAATGACCTATGCCCTGCACAAATTTCATCGGACCGATCACACCAATTTTAATTTCCTGTCCGAGAGCGACTGTAAAAGATGCCATTGCGAATAAGAAACCCATTGCCAAAATAAAAATTCTTCTCTTCCACCTTTCCATTTTGAAACCCTCCTTTCCTTTTTGCCCCCTTATCTGGCATAACCAGAAACAAATAGGGTTTTGGAGTCGAAAAAATTCGGACTCCGAAATTGTTTAAACTCTAAACACTAAACTCTAAATCCTAAACAAATCCAAAATTTAAAACTCAAAAAATTATTTTAACTTCTCACTGATTCGCAGTTTTAGGATTTTGACATTTGAGTTTGTTTAGAGTTTAGGGTTTCGAGTTTAGGATTTAACATCAAGTTTGTTTCAGATTTTTTCATAAGCCACTAAGGCTAAATTATCCCTAAACCATGTCAAAATCCCAAGTAGAAAGTCCTTCCTGATTCAGCCATTTCCTTAAGCAAGGGAGCGGGTTTGAATCGGACTCCATGCTCCTGTTCCAACTTTAAGAGATGCTCGTAGACATTGCGAATTCCCCATGTATCCGCATATCGGAGAATGCCCCCGCGGTAAGGAGGAAATCCGAGCCCGTAAATAATCGCCAGGTCCATGTCTTGAGGTCTATCGCAGATTTGGTCCTGAATCATATAGGCGGCTTCATTAATCGCGCGAGCGAGCATTCGTTCTATGATTTCTTTTTGAGAGGACTTTTTGGGTTTGATCCCTTTCTCCTTTAGATATTGATGAATCACCTCCTGTAGCTTGGGATTTGGGATAGGTTTTTCGCCGCTGTAATCGTACCAACCTGCTCCGGTCTTCCGACCATAACATCCGGTCTGATAAATCAGTTTATAGATGGGTGACATCTGCCAGCGTTCTCCAAGAGATTTTTCAAAATTCTTTACGACGTGATAGTTGATGTCGAGGCCGGTCAGATCACCGAGCGTTGCGGGCCCCATTGGCATTCCAAAATCGACGACTGCTTCCTCAATTAGAGCTGGATCCTCTCCTTCGCCCACCATGAACGTGGACTCTCCCATGAAGGCTCCCAATTGCCTGGATACATAGAAACCGGGTCCATCATTGACGACGATGGGGACCTTTCGAATGGCCCGACCAAAAGCCACGCTTGTTGCCAGCGTTTGATCAGATGTCTTTTTTCCACAGATGATCTCAAGCAACTGCATTCGTTCCGCAGGGTTGAAGAAATGGAGGCCAATCATCCGACCTGGGTCTTTCAACACAGAAGCCATTTCTGTAATTGGAAGGGCGGATGTATTCGTGGCAAAAGTGACCTCTGACCGACAGACCTCTTGAAGCTTTTTCCATATGCCTTGTTTGATGTTCATATCCTCCAATACCGCCTCAATGATAAGGTCTGCTCCCTTCATATCATCCAAGGAAGTGGTGGTCGTTAAGTGATCCTGAATCTTTCGATCGAGGTCTTCCTGGGTCATCTTTCCTATCTTGATAGGGTATGCAAATGTTTTTCGAATAGCCGATATACCTTTCTGGATGGCCTCCTCATTGATATCCCAGAGGATGGTTTTAAACCCATGGTTGAGGAGGAGGTTAACGATTCCGGACCCCATCGTTCCTCCTCCAAGCATACCCACAGTCCTGATCTTTTGTGGCTCTATTCCTTTGATTCGGGGAAGCTTTCCTGCAGCCCTGGTGTTGAGAAAAATTCCGATTAGATTCTTTGCCACCTCCGACACAGCGCAATCACTGAAGAGTTCGGCTTCGATTCTGAGGTCAGCCTCGAAATCGTTTGAGAGGCCCCGCTCCATGGCCTCAATGGCCTTAAAAGGTGCAATATACCCCTTGCCTTTCTTTGCTGCCTCTTCCCTGGCGTAAGAAATGATCATTTTTTTCATGACAAAATTCGGAAGTTGATCTTTGCGTGACCGTGTCATGCGATCTCGATGGTTTAATGTACCGGATAGGAAACGCTGTGCAGCCTCGAAGGCTTTACTTAGAAGCGACTCCAGGGGTACGACCTCATCGATACATCCCTTCTTCAATCCCTCCTCTGCAGAGATGGCCTGACCTGTTGCAATCATCTTCAAGGCATCAGGAAGTCCCACAAGCCGAGGTAGCCTCTGCGTTCCACCGGCTCCCGGGATTAAACCGATTTGGACCTCTGGCTGTCCCACCTGAATTCCCTTTGCTGCAATCCGATAGTGGCAGGCCATTGCGATTTCCAAACCTCCCCCCAGGCAATTCCCATTGATGGCAGCAATTACAGGTTTGGGTCCTTGTTCTATGGAATTTAAAAATTTGTTGTTCTCCATGACCAGGGGTAAAATAGACCCCCTCTCTTTCACCTGTTGAATTTCGGTAATATCTGCACCTGCAATGAAGTTCTTTTCAGTCCCGGTAAGGATCACGACCTGAATCTCATTGTCTCCATAGGCTGAGATCAGGGCATCTTTCATTTCTTCAACAAATGGCTTGGAAAGTTGGTTCACCGGTGGATTGTTTAGCCTCAAAATGGCTACTCCTTGATTGATTTCGACTTGTATCGTCTGGTAGTCTGTTTTCATAGTTTTCAACTCCGGTCGGTGAGATTTATGGAACTATAGTGAATGACTTTAAAAAGTAATCATTGCGAGGAGCGAAGCGACGTGGCAATTTAATGAGATTGCTTCACTTCGTTCGCAATGACAACCTAACGTTTTCCTTATATGTTGATTGTCTGTTGTACATCCTTCATTGTATGCCATAGGCTTCGTAGCCATAACCTTAACCTCAAGACTCAAGGCTCTTTCTCAATGATCGTGGCTACTCCCTGTCCACCCCCGACGCAGGCATTGGCCAGACCATATCGTCCACCTTTGACTTTCAAAATCCGTGCGAGGGTACCCACCAGACGCGTCCCGGTAGCTCCCAGAGCATGCCCAATTGCCGTTCCTCCTCCCATGACATTAACTCGATCGGGATCGATCCCTAACTCCCGGATACAGTTCAGGGCAACGATGGCAAAAGCCTCATTGATCTCCCAGTAATCGATGTCCTTCACCTGCAAGCCTGCCTTCTCGAGGGCCATACGGCTGGCAGGAACAGGGCCTACCCCCATGATGGTAGGATCCACTCCAGCGAATCCAATAGAGCGAATCGTTGCCATGGGTTGGATTCCCTTTTTCCTGGCAGTCTCCTTTGACATCAGGATCATCGAAGCTGCCGCAGCGTTCAAAGGGGAGGAATTCCCGGCTGTGATCACCCCATCGGGTTTAAAAGCAGGTTTTAAATCCCTCATTCCTTCCAAAGTAGCATCATTCCGGACGGCTTGATCCCGATCAACCATTAGAGTCTTTCCATCTGCCTGCTCGGCTTCAATGGGGAGGATTTCCTCTTTGAAAAACCCCTCCCTCTGGGCCTTGGAGGCTAATTGGTGAGCGCGTGTCCCCCAACGATCCATCTCTTCCTTTGTAAATTTTCTCTGAGTAAAAAGTTTCTCTGCAGTGAGCCCCATATTTGTACTCGTCACCATATCCCAATGTTCGTAAAGCGGATCGGTATAAAGGGATGGATTCGGAGAGACAACTCCTTTTTCCTTTAGGGGAGCTCCCATAGGGACTCGGGTCATATGTTCGAACCCACCGACCATGACGATGTCTGCAAAGCCAGTCGCAATCTCCATCGTCCCAATATGAATAGCGGCCATACCGGATCCGCACTGTTGATCTACGAATTTTGACGGAATCTTTTCTGGTAGGTTAGCAAGAAAGATCGGGAATCGACCTCCGTAAGTCCATTGCTCACTGACTCCGTAAGCAGATCCGACAATAAAGTCATCGATCTCTTCGGCCTTAATTCCAGTTCGTTTTAACAACTCGGGGAGAAGCTTGGCCATCAGTTCGTCGGCTCTCAATTTGTGGAACCAATCCCTTGATGGATCATTGGGCCTAGACCTGGATTGAGCTGTTCTCAAATATCCGGCAATGACCACCTCTCTCATCTCTTTTTCTCCTTTTCTAAAACGGATATTTTCCTACCTTAATCACTGCATCCGCAATTTCCCGCCTCAATGCGATTGCGTTCACTGGAGTAAACCGGGTCAGTTTTTTGAGAGCGGATAACTGTGTCCTGAGCGTATCTCCTTCAGCAATGGCGGCGAAGGCCTGCTTCGCAAAACCCTCTACCCGATCCAACGCATCGTTGACATAAACCTTGACCATGGCCTTTTGGATCTGAGATTTTTCATCACCAAACTTCTCCATGGACTTCATGGCTCGAAGCAGCGCGCTTTCCATGGCAAAGACCTCAATCACGATATTACTAATCAGTGCCACGATGTCCTCTTCTGCTGGCTCTCCCAATCTCATCATATATTTTTGAACCACTGCTCCTGCCACGAGGAGAGCAATCTTCTTTGAGATCTCCACCATTTCCATCTGTAAGGTGAGTTTCGCATCGTCCGCTCCCACTTTTGGTCGCAAGGTGAGGAGTTCATTGGCCACTTTCTGGGCTGCTGCCAGGACAGGAAAACGGTTCTTCATGGCCCGTTTCGTCAACATGTCCACAATCAGTAACCGATTGATCTCATTCGTCCCCTCCCAGATCCGGTTGATCCGTTCATCCCTGTAACCCCGCTCCACCGGATAATCATGAATGTAGCCATACCCCCCGTGGATTTGAACGGCTTCATCCACCACATAGCCCGCCATCTCCGAACAGTAAACCTTATTAATGGAGTCCTCGATGTTATACTCCTCAATTCCTTTTGCCATTTGCATTCCGACACCTTCACCCTGTCGGTCGATGCCCCGAAGAATCAGATCCGTCAGGCCTCCTGTTCGGTAAACCATGCTCTCAGAGACGAAAATCCGGATCGCCATCTCCGAAATCTTTTGCTTAATTAGACCAAACTCGGCAATGGGCCTGCCAAACTGAATCCTCTTTTTGGCATAAGTGACGGCTTCCTGTAACGCACTTTTTGCCCCTCCAACACAGCCTGCACCCAAACTGAAACGGGCGATATTCAAAACGTTGAAAGCAACAATGTGACCCCTTCCGATCTCCCCGAGGACGTTCTCCACGGGTACCTTGGCATCGGTGAAGATGACGCTCCGGGTCGAACACCCCTTCACTCCCATCTTGTTCTCTTCTTCATCCAGAGAGACCCCTTCAAAATTTCGTTCGACGATGAAAGAGGTGAATTTTTCCCCATCCACTTTGGCATAGGTGACGAAGGTGCCGGCAATCCCGGCATTCGATATGAATTGCTTCTGACCGTTTAGAATATAGTATTTTCCGTCGGGGCTGAGTGTTGCCGTCGTTTTAGCATTGAGGGCGTCTGACCCTGCTTCAGGTTCGGTCAAAGCATAGGCACCAATGATCTCTCCTGTGGCCATTTTGGGAAGATAACGTTTCTTCTGGTCTTTATTGCCGAAGAAGACAATGGGAAGAGAGCCAATTCCGATATGAGTCCCGAATGCGTTCATGAAGGAGCCTCCTCCCTGGGCCATCTTCTCCCAGATGAGGAGAGAACTGATTTTATCCAAATCCTGTCCCCCATACTCCTCCGGAATATCTGCTGAGAGGAACCCTAACTCCCCTGCTTTCCTGAGCAAACTTGGTAGGAGCCCTTCTTTCTTCTCCTCAATGTCGTCAGACACAGGTTGAATTTCACCTGTAACAAATTCGGTAACTGCCTTCGCAATCAGCCGTTGCTCTTCGTTGAAGTCTTCCGGAGTGAAGACCTCCTGAGGAAAAATCGATTCGATCAGGAACGCGCCCCCCTTCACGAACTGTTCCATGACAACCTCCTCTCTTAAAAATTAAATCCTAAATCCGAATATCGAAATTCGATACTAAGATGTTAAACCCTAAACTCGAAATACAAAATTCTAAATAAACTCAAATGGTCAAAACACAAAACTCAAGACGGTATAATCTTTTGAGTTTTAATTTTTGGATTTGTTTAGAATTTAGAGTTTAGTGTTTAGAGTTTAAACCATTTCGAATTTGTTATGCTTTGCGCTCAACGCTTGTTATAAGATTTTTCAACCTCCTAATCTGTTCTCTCAAAGACTCCTGTGGCGCATCTACTTATTCTCCCAGGGCATGCGTTTTCCTTCAAGAGAATATCTGTAAAAACCCTTTCCGCTCTTTCGACCCAAACGCCCCTGGGCAACCATCCGGTCAATCAAGTTCGAACGGGGAGCAAGATAGCCCGCTCCGAGGACCCTCATGGCTTGTCCAATCTGGGCACAGGTATCCAAACCAGCATTATCAGCAATTTCAAAAGGACCTGCCTTCCACCCATAGCCGAGTCGCATCCCTAAATCCACCTCTTCTGGACTGACGATTCCCTGATCTACCAAATCCACGGCCTCTCGGAAGGCTGCAGAGAAAATTCGATTCATCACAAAGCCGGGAATATCACGCTCCACTCGAATCGGAGTTTTTCCCAAGGATTGAACAAAGGCTATTCCCTTCTCAAAAATTTCTTGAGAGGTTTTTTCTCCTTTGATGACTTCCACCAATCCCATCAGCGGTACCGGACCGAAGAAATGCAAACCGAACACTCTCTCCGGTCGCCTTGTATTTTCAGCAAGGCGATTAATAGGGATGGAAGAGGTATTTGTTGTTAAAGGAGTGTTAGGTTGGGCAAGTTGGTCCAATTCTTGAAAAATCCTACGTTTTAAATCCTCCTTTTCCCAAGCTGCTTCGATGATCCAATCCACATCGGAGGCACTCGATAAATCTTTTTCTCCTGAAATTCGCCCCAGGATCTCCTTTGCAGATTCCTTTAGTATACCCTTTGCTTCGAACCTTTCCAAAGACCAACGAATATCCATAAGGGCTTTGTCAATGATCGATGTCTGGATATCCATGAGACGAACCTGATATCCGGCTTGGGCTGATACTTGTGCAATGCCTGAGCCCATAAAGCCTGCACCTACCACCAAAATCTTTTGCATGACTCTCTCTCTTTTATAAGCTTTTTTCAGAAAGTCAGCGATTCTTCGGCCGTTCCGGAATTCCCGCAAGTCTCCTTACCATTTTCTTGCGGGATTCGATGTCATATTGGGTAGTGATAGCGATCGCCTCCATGACAGGCGAGCCACCCCCGTGATAGGATCCAACCAAATGAATTCCTCCGCTTGCCGAGCAAAGGATATCGCCAATGTAACGCCATAATTGGGCAGCATCCTCAGGGTCAATATCTGGGTTCCGAGTGATGTACTTGTAAAGGAGATCCTTCGTCTCGGGGTTCATGAAGTCTCCCTCATAGGGGAAGGTGGCCGGAATCCCACCTGCGATATCGCACAAAATCTCTGCCTCCCGAAAGACGGCCTCACCGGTAAGGTTGCGCCCCACATTGGCGTAAATCGAATGTGGAATGTAACTTCCAGGCCCGTAGGGCATCGGCCCCACTCCTGGGACGTACAATTCGGGTTTTCCCAATTCGGAAGCCGTAAATCCGGCTGCATAGCCAAGCTCCGATACCCGTATAATCTCTGCTAATTTATCCCGGACATGAGGAGCTTTCGAAATGCCATTAAATTCTGCTGCCAATGCCACCGCGCCGAGCATTAAATCCCCTAAGGCCGGTTTACAACCGGAATAGCTATGGCGATGGAAGAGGGCGAAGAGAAGCGCACAAGCCCCCCCATTCATTGTTTCTCCGCAAAGGAATACTCGCTCCCAAGGAACAAAGCAATTGTCGAAAATCGTATAAGAGTCAGTATAGCCTGGAGTGAATCCCCTTTTGAAGTATTGGCGGTCTCGAAGGTTATGGATGGACACCACCTGTTTGACCCCTTCCCAGTCTGCAGGAACGGCGAAGGCTACCGCCCAGTCTTTCTCCTCTGGCAGAAGGGCGCGAGTGGGAACCACTAAGATTTCATCCGCCACAGAAGCTTCTGAAATATGGACCTTGGAACCCCGGACCACGATCCCATCGCTCTTCCTCTCCACCACACGGACATACATATCTGGGTCTTTCTGCTCGATGGGCCGCTTCATGCGGTCACCTTTCACATCGGTCTGGGCACAACAGCCGACCAAATCCTCTTTTTGAAATCTCTCCAGCCATTTTATGAAGTTCTGATGGTATTGAGTGGCTCCTCTGTTCTGCTTATCGGCCTCATAAGAAACGTTATAGATGGCGTTGGTTGCATCGATTCCCATGCATCGTTGAATACAACCTCCGGCGACTTGACACAGGGCTCGGGTCATATCCTGTTTCTTATGTAAATCTTCCTTACTTTGATGAATATGACAGAATCGGTTGATCTTTTCCCCGGTTAGATGGGATTTGGCCGTGCAGAGATTTTCATAATTGGGATCTGCAGCAAAATCGAAGGTTAGCCCCATGGTATTGATCGTCGGCATTTGCATCTCGTCATCCCGAGCGATCTTTTCACCGTTCACATAAATATTCCGGCGCATCTTTCGCAATCCTTCAATATATTGCTGTTTCGTTCTCATCGTCTCTCTCCAATCTTTATTTAAAGGGAATTATTTAAACACCGCTGGCCTCTGACCTCTAAGCCCATAGAGGGCAAATTGAGAGATGAAATCTGCGAGCTCGGTCACCGATACCCCTTTTTTGGGATGGAACCAAATTCGAGTTCGTGTGATCATCGAAGCGATCATAAAGCCAGCTAATCTCACATCCACCTTTGGGAAATATCCAGTCTCCATGCCTCTGTAAATCACTTTTCGAATAATACGGTCATAGGTGTCACGAAAATCGATGATGATTCTTCGTTTGTCAGGTGAGAGGCTGTCCAATGCCACGTCAAAGAGCAATCCGGAGGATCTCCTATAGCTCAAGGTGACCTTCAGGTGACTTTCAATGATGAACCTTAATTGTTCTATGGGGTTCGTATGATCATCTTCCTCCAGATGCTCGATGGGATGAATGATCTGCTCCATTTCTTCGCGAAGCACCTCGAAGAGAATCTCTTCTTTATCAGAGAAAAAATTATAAAGATTGGCTGGCCGACAGCCATAGGATATGGCTATTTCGCGCATACTGGTTGCATTGTAACCTTTTTCCCAAAAGAGTTTCCGTGCTGTTTCCAGCATCTTCGCTTTTTGAAGACCAGATTTTCCTCTCCGATTACCCATCTCCATCAACTCACCATTAATGAACGACCATTAATCTACTGCATCGGTCATCGGCTTGTCAAGCGAAAAATTTAAGGGATAGCAACCCCCTCAAGGATGGTGTCATATTTGACCTAAAAGGGCTGGAAAGTTCTGCTCCAATCATTGAGGGGTTAAGAGAAATCGAGGATAAACGAAAAAAAAGATTGATATTGATGGAGGTCTGTGGTATTCAGGATTTCATTAAAAAGAAGGTGAGGGACGAAGATGGATAAAGAGACAAAGGAGTATTTGGACCGGCTCCCGATCGGTTTGACCTCTAAAGAGGATCTGGAGAAATTGAGGCAAGAAATGAAATCGAGCCTCCGTCAATTAAGAGAGGAACATAGGAATCAAATTCTTGAGTGGAGGCAGGAGGTAAAAAAGGATCTGGAACTGTTGGGAAAAGAATGCAAAATCGAGATCACTCCAATTTTGGAAGAGATTAAACAAACATTCGGAGAGGTGGGGGTGAAGATGGAATCTGCATTAAATCAATCCACTCATTCTCTCGCTTCCACCTTTCAACAGCTCTGTGAGGAGATGAAATTGGCTATTGGCCAATCGAAAGAGGAAGTTCACTTAAGTCTTCGATCGATCAGAGAGCAAGACATCACCGGCCTTGCCCAGGTGAACCTGGAAAATAAATTAGGCGTAGATGCTTTAAAAGAAAGGATGGGAAGCTTCACAGAGGATATCCATCGAAGGATCGAGGGGATATCAGCTCTTCATGAAAAAATCGAGGTGCGTTTAATGGAAATGAAGGAGGAATTAGGTTCTATGATGAAGTTCTCTTTCGCAGACCTGGAAAAGAAATTAAACGCATTAGAGGCGAGAATCAAGGCCCTCGAAAAAATGGTTTTTCCTTAAATACATTTCAATTGGTTCGGTATGCTGGCTCCTTCTCCATGGACAATGGACCTCATGAAGGGGGACGTTGTTCGTCAGCTTTGGTCTTTTGATTAACGTCTCAAGCTTGTTTCTTCCAACCTTCTGGTTTTTCCTTGGTTTTCATTCATGTCCGAGACGGCGAAAAAGCATCCAGACTTCATCAGCTCTTCGTTAAGTCTTCGCAGGATCTCCTGTTGCTGGCGGATCGAGAAGTTAGCATAAATAGGGTCTCTTTTTCCATAAACTTTTTCAATGAAGGCAATACAATTTTTGGCGGTGCGGACTTGATCGAGGATCATCTCGCACTTTTTCAATCCCCAGCGGGCCTCGATGGAGTCTTTTGGATGCGGGGAAAACCAAGGACAGTTCTGATAGACGTCATAGAAAGTGATGGAGTGGCTCTTGGAGATATCGATCGATATGGACCTCATCATTCTTTCCATGACCTCTTGGTCTAAGTCATTCGATTGAATGATACGAGACAGATGATCCATCAGGAGGATAACCATTTCATCGCGGCTGAGGGTATTGTGAATTTCCCAAAGATCTGAACCTTCCGTACATCCCCCCCTTGCACACAGTTGGTGTCCGGTCAGGACGATGGGGATTCTTTCTCGAAGAATGCGGGTGGTTGTTTCAACAATTTTGGTCACCTTCACCATGGGGTCATATTCTGTCGGATCGATCCTCTTTGCCACCGCCTCAACAAAGTCTGAAGAGTCCTTATAAAAAGTGGGATGATATTGTTCTTCAGAATAGAAGGGGTGCTTTTTGGGAGGGAGATATTTCCATTCCCCATTGACCATGATTGGCCAACGAAACTTCACCAAGCCTAAAGGGTGTGTCGGTTCGGGTTTAGGAGAGAAAAAATCCCTTAAACTCAGTTTCCGAATCTTGACTGGAAGCATCGATTCCCAAGTCTGAAGAGGATGAGCCTGACTTCCATCCAGGCAGACGTGACCGATGATGCCCACATGCGATTTCGCCATCGAAAGGAGTGTTCCTGGCGTGACCGAATCAGGAGAGATACGAATGGGATAGGTATCGTGGGGAAGAGTTCCCGTCCAAGTCTCTGAAATGAGATAAAGAAGGG
The DNA here is from genome assembly GCA_013388645.1 of Syntrophaceae bacterium. Classification (GTDB taxonomy): domain Bacteria; phylum Desulfobacterota; class BSN033; order BSN033; family UBA1163; genus UBA1163. The sequence goes on from JACAEV010000031.1 coordinate 19,917, forward strand.
CTGCGCGGAATCGCTTATCCTGGTGCCACTCCGGGTAGGTTGGAAGGTGCTTCCAGTGGGTGGACCAATGACCGATCAGTTTGCCGTCTTTCGTCGTAGCCGCAGCGGGAAGAGATGCGATCCGGGCATAAATCCAACGGACCGCATAAGGAACATCGGCGCAATCCGTCGGGATTTTATAACGAATGAAAAAATCTTCTGTTATATTTTCATCTACCCATTTCCCAAATCGATATTCCTCCTCAACTGTCCATCGGCGATCACCGACATTCCAAATTTGGTGAGGGGATTCATTCAATATCTGACTGAGGCATTGAGGGCAGATAGAAATAATCAGAAAAAAAATAAAAAAATGGTAAAGGATCCATCTCAGGCAAATCATGAAATAATTTGTCTTCATGGGCTTCGAGTGATTTACTGCATAACAGGTGCCAAAGACTTAATGGGCGAAGATTTATGAATAACGCTTGAATTTTATAGGTAATTTTAACTTTGCGGAGAGTCTGACGTTTAAAATTTTAATTGGGGAGAGCGGCAATTTGTCAAAGTTGACAAAATTTTTCACTTCCTCTTTAACTTATTCTGAAAATGATTTGTTCTGATACAGTTAGGGGAAGAGTTCATTCTTTTTCTGGTTTTCGAAAAGCTTAGATTTGATAAATTTTGGACCTAAAAAATTTTGATTTTTGAAAGGAGAGGGTTCACCCTTTCTATTTTTCTAAATATCCTCCGGCAAAAGTGATGACACATATTGTCTTATAATGAGGATGCTCACCACAGGCAACCCCCATCACCCGAAAATCTGGATTAAAAATATTCTTTCGGTGTCCTCGGTGGGGAACCCCATCATCGATAATGAAACTCATCACAATATTTCTTGCTTGATTGTGACCAAAAGATATATTCTCACCAATTACTTTCTGCCATGTTCCATAGCGGTTGACCCTATCCCAGGGTTGACTCCGATCGCTGCCCCGATGCTGTGTCCCTCCTAATTGCTCTAAATCCTTCACATGATCCCTTGCCCCCCGAGACATGCCCTTTGATAGGTTAAGCAGAGGAACGGGTTTGGTAGAGCGCAGAAATCGGACAGCTTCCATCAATGCCTCCACTCCCTCTTTGGTGATGATGGGAGTTTCGTTGGGAAGATTGAGAAGCTTTTCATGGTAATTTTTCTTGTATTGTTCGAGAAAGGGAGCATAATCTTTTGGGGCTTCCCTCGCGAGATTTATTTCATAAGCCACCCTTTTTTCTAAGGGTGAGAGAAGAGTGTCATTCCGATCAATGGAAGCGGTCAACCCTTTAACAGGGAGCAGTAAGAGCCAACAGAGGACAATGGTGATGGTCCATTGCGATTTCAATGTCTTATCTTTCCTCCTTGGAGAAACCCAACGGGAAGGTGAATAAAGAGTCATCCGTTGTCCATTTGTCTTGCGATCGAAAGAGAGATGGGAAAATAGAAAAAATTGATTCAAAAGAGGGCTTGGACAAATTCGAAAGCATTGAATTCCTTTAGATCATCAATCCCCTCGCCTACGCCAATATAGCGGAGGGGGATTTTCAACTCTTCTGTAATCCCGATGATGATCCCGCCCTTGGCTGTCCCATCCAATTTAGTCAAAGCGATCCCTGTCACCCCAACTGCTTCGTTGAAAAGTTTTGCTTGAGAAATTGCATTTTGGCCGGTGGTGGCATCCAGGACGAGAAGAATTTCATGAGGGGCTCCCGGACATTCCCGCCCGATAATCCGTTTCACCTTCTTGAGTTCTTCCATCAGATTGACTTTGGTGTGTAACCTCCCTGCTGTATCAATAAAGACCAGGTCGATGTCTCTGGCCAGCGCTGCATGGATGGCATCGAAGGCGACCGCAGAGGGATCCGATCCTTTCGATTGTTTGATCAAATCAGCCCCGGCTCGATTTGCCCAAACCTCGAGTTGCTCCACTGCCGCCGCCCGAAAGGTATCCGCCGCCCCGATCAGGACCTTTTTCCCCTGAGATGAATATTGATGAGCAATTTTCCCAATCGTGGTCGTCTTCCCCGCACCGTTCACTCCCATCACCATAAAGACGAAAGGCTTCGTTTGAGAGAAGTCGATGGAGAGTGGTTTTTCCCCTAACTTAAGAATTCGAAGGATTTCTTGTTTGATAAAATCCTTGATCTTTTCAGGCTCTTGGAGTTCTCCTCTTTTGAGCCCTTGGTGAACCCCTTCGATCAAATCACTCGATGTCTTCACCCCCAGGTCAGCTTCGTAAAGGAGACTTTCCAACTCATCCAGGAGATCTTGATCGATCGTCTTTTTCCCCAAAAAGAGGCGGTCGATCTTTTCCACAAAACCTTGATGGGTTTTTGAAAGGCCCTTTTTTAATTTTTCAAAAAATTTCCACATTCCAATCACTCCTATTCCGTATCTATCTTTAATATCTACCACCCTACCTAGATAAAATCAAATCCATATTTTCCCAAAAATAAAAAAAGGCGAGGGTTTCATCTCGCCTTTTTAGGGAAAAGGTTGGAAGTAATTATTTTTTACTCACATCCTCAAAGTCAGCATCGACCACATCTTCCTGTCTTTTTTGTCGAGGACCTTCTTGAGCTCCTGCTTCCGCCCCCGCTCCCTTTTGAGAAGCCTTGGCATACATCGCCTCCGCCAATTTATGGGAGGATCGGGTCAGTTCTTCTTCAGCGGATTTCATGGCGCCCAGATCATTTGACTCCATCGCCTTTTTCGCCTTGGCGATCGCCTCTTCGATATTCTGCTTATCACTGGAATCGATTTTATCACCATACTCCTTCATGGATTTCTCAGTCGTGTAAATAAGGGTATCCAGGTGGTTTCTCGCCTCGGCTAATTCTCTTCTCTTCTTATCCTCCGCTGCATGAGCTTCGGCATCCCGGACCATCTTTTTGATCTCCTCTTCATTGAGACCACTGGAGGCAGTGATTTTGATGGACTGTTCTTTACCGGTTCCCAGGTCTTTCGCGGAGACGTGGACAATCCCATTGGCATCAATATCAAAGGTTACCTCAATTTGAGGAATCCCCCTTGGGGCCGGTGGAATGCCCACCAGCTCAAACTGGCCGAGGGTTTTATTATCTGATGCCATCTCCCTTTCTCCCTGAAGGACATGGATCGTCACCGCAGGTTGATTATCCGATGCAGTGGAGAAGATTTGACTCTTTTTGGTTGGAATGGTGGTATTTCGTTCAATCAGTTTGGTGAAGACGCCTCCTAACGTTTCGATCCCCAGCGACAGAGGAGTGACGTCAAGGAGAAGGACATCCTTCACTTCGCCTTTCAGAACCCCTGCTTGAATGGCCGCACCGATCCCCACCGCTTCATCTGGGTTGACGCTCTTGTTCGGTTCTTTTCCAAAGATCTGTTTTACTTTCTCTTGAACCTTAGGCATCCGGGTCATTCCTCCGACAAGGATCACCTCATCGATCTCTCTTGATGAAAGACCTGCATCGGCAAGAGCCTGACGGCAAGGGCCTTCCACCATTTCAATAAGGTCCTCCGTCAATTTTTCTAATTTGGCCCGGGTCAATTTCATGTTGAGATGCTTGGGCCCTGAGGCATCGGCTGTGATAAAGGGGAGATTGATGTCCGTCTCCATCATGTTGGAGAGTTCGATCTTTGCTTTTTCTGCCGCCTCTTTCAATCGTTGAAGAGCCATTCTATCCTTCCTCAAATCAATTCCCTGGTCTTTTTTGAATTCATCAGCTAAGTAGTCAATGACGCGTTGATCGAAGTCATCCCCACCCAGATGGGTATTTCCATTGGTTGATTTAACTTCAAAGACCCCCTCACCCAACTCGAGGATCGAGATGTCAAAAGTTCCACCCCCCAGGTCGAAGACCGCGATCTTTTCGTCCTTTTTTTTATCCATGCCATAAGCCAACGAGGCAGCGGTCGGTTCATTAATGATACGGATCACATTGAGGCCCGCGATCCTTCCTGCATCCTTCGTTGCTTGACGCTGACTATCATTAAAATAAGCCGGAACCGTGATCACAGCATCGGTCACTTTCTCACCCAGATAGGCCTCCGCTGTCTCCTTCATCTTCTGGAGAATGAAGGCCGAGATCTCAGGGGGACTGTAATCCTTATCTCTGACTCGGACCCAGGCATCTCCATTTTTATTTTCAATAATTTTGTAGGGAAGGATCTTCAAGTCTTTTTGGACCTCCCGATCTGTAAATTTCCTTCCCATCAGTCGTTTGATTGAGAAAATAGTATTTTCCGAGTTCGTGATGGCCTGACGTTTGGCAATCTGTCCGACCACCCTTTCTCCTTTATCGGTGAAGGCCACAACAGAAGGTGTGGTTCGGCTTCCCTCGGGATTGGCGATAACGACGGGGTCCCCTCCCTCCATGATGGCCACTACTGAGTTCGTTGTTCCTAAGTCTATTCCTATTGTCTTAGCCATTTTAATTTCTCCTCCTTAAATTTTGTGAAAAATCATTCTGATGGTCTAACCTCTTTCTCCAAAGGCTTCGAAACGGAAACGGTGGCAGGCCTGAGGAGGCGGTCATTCAAAAGATATCCCTTCTGGAACTCCTCGACGACCTGATTCGGTTCAAGTTTATCCGTTTCCACGACCAGCATCGCTTCATGCATGGATGGATCGAAAGGTTTTCCCACTGACTCAAAAGTTGAAAGTCCAAAACGATTGAGAGTTTGAAGAAGTTGTTGAAGGGTCAATCGGACCCCTTCAATGAGAACTCCTGTATCCACTACCTTTTGTGCGTGGTTTACCGCTCTCTCCAGATTATCAATAAATGGGAGAATCGCTTTGAGGAGATCTTCATTGGCAAATTTGGTCCACTCCTCTTTTTCTTTGGCCGCCCTCTTTTTGTAATTCTCCAAATCGGCGGCGGTCCTCAACAGACGGTCGTAATTTTCCTTTGCCTCTTTCTCTTTATCCTCCAACTTCTTTTTCAGCTCTCCAATCTCCTTTTCCTCTTTTTTCTTTTTATTTTTTTGATGGTTTTCTTCGCCTAATAACTCTAATATTTTCTTATCCTCTCCTTCCGGAGAGGGATCTGAATTGACCGGGATCTTTTTTTTCTCTGATCCTTCCATCCTGATGGCTCCTTGTGATTAATGAAAATGCCTTTCTAAAATTTCGGTTAGCAATCTTGCCGAATAATCTACCAGAGGGATAATTTTGGAATAGTTCATCCTTCGAGGCCCGATCACTCCCAAGGCTCCCCATACTTGTCCTGCACACCCATAGGTGGAAGTCACCAAGCTGCAGGTCTCCATTTCTTGAACCTGGTTTTCGGAACCAATCGCAATCTGAACCCCTCTGGGATCGATAAATTTATCTAATAACTTGACCATGATTGCCTTTTCCTCAAAAGCTCGAAAAAGATCGGTCATTCTTGAAACATTATTGAACTCAGGTTCATTCAAGATATTGGTTTTGCCTTCGATGAAAACATCGGGATCATCCATAGAAGAAAATGCTTTTTCCCCGAGCTTAAGCGCCTGTTCAAGGAGACGGTCATAGGCATTCTTTGCAACCCTCATCTGCTCCAGAAGTTTCTCTCTAACTTGATAAAGGGTAAGGCCTGTCAAAAAACTATTCAGATAATCGGAGAGATGGTCTAATTCAGATTGGGAAAAACTTTCTTCCATTTCAACGATTCGATTATGGATGGACCCCGTTGTACTCACCACAATCGCTAAGACTAAATATCTTCTCAATTTCACAAACTCAATGTGTTGAAGCACCACCGAACTCATACGGGGTGCCCAGACAATTCCCAAATAGTGGGATGACGAAGAGAGGATTCGGGAAGTTTCCCTGAATAGGTTCGGTCCCTCGTTGAGATGGGTTAAGCATTTCGATCGAATTTCTTGTTGCTCCTGGTCGCTGAGTTCGTGAACGTTCAGGATCGAATCAATGTAGAAACGAAGCCCCTTCTCCGTAGGGATCCTCCCTGCTGAAGTGTATGGATGAGAAAGCAGCCCTAAGTCTTCTAAGTCAGACATGATATTTCGTATCGTCGCAGGGCTCAAATTGAGATTGGACTTTTTTGAAATGGTTCGGGAACCCACAGGCTCTGCCCATTGAATATAATCCTCGACGACCATTTCTAACACTCTTTTCATCCTATCCGATAGAGAAAGATCCATTTTTCACTTCTCTCTTAAACTCAGTAAACAATACCAATAGGTTAATGAGATTACTCTTTTTGTCTTCTTAAAATAATAATGGAGGGGCGGTTTGTCAAGAAAATGGATGATTTAATTATTCTTCCTCAAATTTATTTTTTTCAATATTTTCGAATAGTTCCGTCTGTTCCGTAAAGGGCGGGGCATAAAAATATTGTTCAAAAATACGATGGTAGGCACTCCATTTGGATCCTTCCGGAGCCTGTCTCTTCAGGAATTGTTGAATTCCGTTCATCTTTGCATCCAAATCGTCCAGATAATGGAGCATCACCGCCTCCAAGGTCATTGGTCTTTTGGGTGAACCCCAGATATATTGTCCGTGGTGGCTGAGGAGGAGGTGTTTTAATAAGATAGAAAGGTCTTTTGGAAAATCGGGTAAATGGCGAAGTTTGTCCTCCACTCTTTCGATGCCGAGAATAATATGGCCGAGGAGTCGACCCTGATCGGAGTAATCAAAAGATCGGTGATAAGAAAGTTCATCTACTTTACCCAGATCATGAAGGATGGAGGCGGTCACCAATAAATCCATATTTAATCCTTGATAGTGGGGGGCGTTTTTCAATACGAGATGAACCAAGGAAAGCGTATGTTCTAAGAGGCCTCCTAAATAGTTATGATGGAGCCATTTGGAGGCAGGGGCCATTTTAAATAGTTTGACAAAAGATTCGTCCTCCCAGAAAAGTTTGAGAAGTTGACGAAGGTTCACATTTTTAATCTGGTCGCTGATCTGTATGAGGGACTGGAACATCTCTTCGATATCCTTTTCTACCATGGGAAAGAAATCTGAAAAAACAATTTCTTCTTCCTTCGCCTTTTGGATATGAAGGATGTTTAATTGAAGGTGTTCCTGAAATGAGACAGACTTTCCTATGACATGGACAAAGTCATCCTTTTCAAATGAGTGGGCGAACGTTTCCGCTGAGGTCCATATCCTCCCCTCCATTTCTCCGGAACGATCGACCAGTTTCAATTTCAAGTAGACATTTCCCGTTTTGGTGGTCCCAGAGGATTTTTCTTTGACCAGGAAAAAAGACTCCACTTGATCATTCTCTTTAATCTCGTTGATAAAGGTTTTCATGAGTATCCCCGACTCCCCTCCCTTCATCTCTCCCTCACCTTTATTTGAAGTGTTCAAATCCCAAAGGGGAGGGAAGATCCTCTTTTCCATCTTTTTTAATAAGGCGAAACCCCTCATTTTTTGGAAGGATTTTTCCGATCCGTGTGATGGGTATCTTGAACATGCGGGTCAGAGAAGTCATCTCCTCTCTTCGGTCTGAGGAGGCAGTGAAGAGGAGTTCATAGTCTTCCCCGCCGGAGAGAGCAAATTGGAATGGATCTTTTAAAAAAGATCGCACCCATTTTCGATAGAGCCTGGACAAGGGGATCCGGTCTTCCCAAATCAGAGCACCGACACCACTCTCTTCTATCAGATGAGAGGTGTCAATCAGCAAACCATCGCTCACATCGATCATAGCGGTCGCCACGTGATCTCTCGCAAGGGCTTGTCCCAATTCGACCCTTGGGCAAGGAAAGAGATGTTTTTTGATTAATCCCTCTGATCCCTTTATCTTGCTTTTCTTTTGAAGCAATTTTAATCCGAGGGCGGCGTCCCCTAATTTGCCAGAGACGAAGAGGTCATCCCCGACCCTTGCCCCTTTTCTAAAAAGGAGGTTCTTTTTTTCCCCTTCTCCCAGCAGACAGATATTGACGATGATCTTTTGGGAAAGGGAAGTGTCTCCTCCCACTAATTGCACGCGGAACCGCTTCGCCTCTTGTTTTAAACCCCGGTAGAACGAGGAAATAAAAGAGAGTGGAAGATTTTTGGGAAGGCCGATGGAAACCAAATAGTATTTTGGGATACCCCCCATAGAAGCAATATCACTTAAATTGACAGCAAGGGACTTTCTTCCTAACGAATAGGGATCCATCCATGACGGATGGAAATGGATCCCTTCAATGAGAATATCCGTGGTGACAAGCAGGGCCTTTGAGCCCATCTCGACCACGGCTACATCATCTCCGATCCCCTGGATCAGATCGGGGCCGGAGGCATCGGTCCATTTTCGAATTCGATGGATGAGTCCAAACTCACCTATCCTTCGAAGATCCATCTTGTTCGCTTTCAACTTAAACTCTATCCTTCTTGGCCAGTGCAATTTTCAACACCTCGTCCATATGCTTGACCGGAATAAAATTGATCTTTTTTCGAATATACGGGGGAAGGTCCGCGAGGTCTTTCTGGTTCAGATAAGGAATGATGACGATTTTAATTTTATTCCGTAGTGCAGCCAAGGCTTTCTCTTTCAATCCTCCGACGGGGAGGACTCTCCCCCTTAATGTGATCTCACCCGTCATAGCTACCTCTTTCTTCGCAGGAATACCCGTGAGGGCAGAAAATAGGGCCACTGCCATGGTAATGCCAGCCGATGGCCCATCTTTTGGGATGGCTCCTGCAGGAACATGGATATGGATCTCTTTATTGTTGAGCGCATTGGGATGGATGTGATAGGCCTTTCCTTTTGATCGCACATAGGTCAGTGCGGCCTGGGCTGACTCTTTCATCACCTCTCCAAGATGACCTGTTAGGATCAGTGAACCTTTACCTGGAGTGGTGGAGGCTTCCACTTGGAGCGTTTCCCCCCCTGTCTCCGTCCAGGCTAACCCAGTGGCCACGCCCACCTCATTGCGTTTCTGTTCTTCGCTGGGCAAATAAGGAGGAGGGCCTAAAAATTGGTGAAGGTTTTTTGTGTTGATTTTTGTTTTTTCTTCCTTTCCTTTTGCAACAGCCCCGGTCCTGGCCGAGGATGGGGCAGACAGACCTTCTGCCACTCGCCTGGCCACTTTTCGGCAAATGGACGCTAATTGCCTCTCGAGGTTTCGAAGGCCCGCCTCTTGAGTATATTGCGAGATGATTTGGAGGATGGCCTGATCAGAGATCTCGAGATTCTTTGGGTGGATACCATTTTCCTCTATCTGCCGTGGAAGGAGGAAGGTTCGAGCGATCTTCAGCTTCTCCTGATCAGTATATCCAGGCAGATTAATGACTTCCATTCGATCTTTAAGAGCGGAAGGAATTGGATCGGTTAAGTTTCCTGTGGTAATGAACATCACCCGGGAGAGGTCGAAAGGGACATTGAGGTAATGGTCACTAAAGGCATTGTTCTGTTCAGGATCGAGGACTTCTAAGAGAGCGGAGGCTGGATCCCCACGAAAATCGATCCCGATTTTATCCACCTCGTCCATCATGAAGACAGGATTGTTGCTTCCCGCCTGCTTAATGGATTGGATGATTCGACCTGGCAAAGCGCCGACATAAGTACGCCGGTGGCCTCGAATCTCTGCCTCGTCTCTTATCCCCCCCAGAGAAATTCTTACAAACTTTCTACCTAACGCCCTGGCGATTGATTTGCCCAAGGAGGTTTTTCCGACTCCAGGAGGTCCAATGAAGCAGAGGATGGGGCCCTTCATCATTTCTTTTAGTTTATGAACACTCAAGTATTCTAAAATTCTTTCTTTGACTTTTTCTAAATTATAATGGTCCTCGTCGAGAACTTTTTTGGCTTGGTGAAGATCAAGACTATCCGTGGTGGAGATGGACCAGGGCATATCGATCAACCAGTTGAGATAGGTTCGCACCATAGAAGCCTCTACGGCATCTGGATGCATCTGTTCCAATCGCTCCAGCTCCCGTCGTGCTTCCTTCTCAACCTCTTTGGGCATCTTGGCCTTTTTGATCTTCTGACGAAGGGAACGGATCTCCTCCGTTCGTTCATCCACCTCACCCAATTCACTCCGGATCGCCCTCATTTGTTCTCGAAGAAAATATTCCCTTTGCGTTTTCGTAATTTCCTCTTTCGCCTGAGACTGAATTTTGGCCTGCATAGTGAGGACTTGGACTTCTTTTCCCAGAAGCTCGTTCAGTGTCTTCAGTCGCTCTATGGGGTCGAGGATTTCAAGAATTTCTTGGGCCTTTTCAACGGTGAGGTCTAAATTAGAGGCCACCAGATCCGCCAACCTCCCTGGATCATCAACACTTTCAAGGATGAACATTAGATCTGGGGAAAGGAGTTTCCCATAGGAAACAATCCTCTCCAATTGCTCTCTGACCGTTCTCATCAGGGCTTCTGTCTCAAGAGTAATCTCAGTGAGGAAAGGATCTTTAATGTTTTCCACTTTCACAAGAAGATAAGGTGTCGTCTGGAGAATTTCTTTGATGGATGCCTTGGAGAGACCCTGAACCAGTATTTTGACCTTCCCATCAGGGAGTTTAAGCATTTTCATGATGACGGCCACTGTCCCTACCCGGTAGAGGTCCTTGGGAGAAGGGTCCTCTTCTGAGACTTTTTTTTGAGCGACCAGAAAGATCAGCCGATCTTTGGAGAGGGCTTCCTCTAACGATTTAATCGATTTTTCCCGATTGACGAAAAGGGGAAGAACCATATAGGGAAATACGACGAAATCTTTAACAGGGAGCAGCGGAAGTGTCCCCGGAAGGGAAAGCAATTCTTTTTCAATTCCTTTTTTCATATCGTCTTAGAATGGTTTGGATCAGGTTTGATGTAGAAGCTCCTTTAACAAACGGAAGGATGACCACTTTTCCTCCCAACCTTTCAACCACATCACCACCGATGACTTGTTCTTTTGTCCAATCTCCTCCCTTCACCAATACATTTGGCTTCAAGGAAGTAATCAGGTTTAAAGGGTTTGATTCTTTAAAGATGGTGACATAATCCACACACTCAAGGCCCGAAAGAATCTCTGCCCTTTCTTTTATAGGGACTAGAGGTCTCTTAGGCCCCTTCAGTTTTCGAACGGAAGAGTCACTATTAATGCCGACGATCAAAATATCACCGAGGGTCTTTGCTTTTTCAAGATAGCGGACATGACCGAGATGTAAGAGGTCAAAACACCCATTGGTAAAGACGATTCGCTTTCCTTTTCCCTTGAGAACTTTGACAATCTTGGTGAGCTTTTTTCTTTCTTTGATTTTTTGTCTCATTTCATGTCCCTCATATTTAAGTATCAGATTTAAACAGTAGAGTCAACCTCAAGGCTTGACCCAAATCCCGATATAGAAAGAATACACGTACCTCGCTGTCTGGATTCGAGAGATTTTTTAAGCACGGAATTCGTGATTCTTCAAATTGTGTTAGAAAAGGAAAAGAGAAAAAAAGGGGGACGTTGGTTCTAAAACAACTTGACAGATGGGGTGAAAGGGAGTAAGGTTTCGGTATGCCGAGACAGCCAAGGCTCGATGCTCCTGGAGCCTTGCATCACATCATGGGCC
>JACAEV010000011.1 GCA_013388645.1 Syntrophaceae bacterium
CAGATTTTGAAAGAATGGATTGGAACGGGGAAGTTCTTTTTAACCCAACCCGTTGAACTGATTCCTTCGGCGGATTCTGGAATCGTTTTCAAACCTTTAAAAGAGCGACCCATTAAAAAGAAAGAATAGGGGGTAACCCATGCAAAAGAAAAGAATTGTTCTCAGATATCCTCCACACCTTGTTGATCAACCCATCATTTCAAAATTGGTCAAGGATTATGATTTGGTGGTCAATATTATGAGGGCCCGGATTACGCCCAAAGAGGAAGGAAGGCTTGTGTTAGAGCTGACCGGGAAGAGAGCTGGGATGGAGGCTGGGTTTAAATATCTCAGTGAAATAGGCGTGGAGGTCCAGCCTTTAGCTCAGGATGTCAAATGGCGTGAGGACCGCTGCACCCACTGTACGGCCTGTATTAGTATCTGCCCCACTAAGGCGTTGGAGGTAAATCGGATGAGTATGGAAGTTTCCTTTAAGCGGGACAAGTGCATTGCTTGTGAGCTATGCATTCCAGTCTGTCCATACCAGGCGATGGAAATCTTATTTTAGGGATAGGGGGATAACGCTTAAAGCTGTTTAAAAAATGCATGCATTGCGGTAAGCCTTTGATGCTATGTCGGCAGGTGAAGAGAGGCGGAGATGAGGCAGAGAGTGGTGGTCGCTATGAGCGGTGGAGTTGATTCAAGCACAGCTGCCTGGTTTCTCAAGGAAAAAGGTTATGAAGTGATTGGGGCAACCATGTGCATCGGAATGCCGGGCAAGGACCGAGGAGGGCTGGTCCGATGTTGCGGTTTCGCCGATATCGAAGACGCCAGACGGGTTGCCCTTCAGCTCGAGATTCCCTTTTATGTGTTTCATCTTAGAGAGGAGTTTGAAAAAGAAGTCATCCAATATTTTTGTAAAGAATACCAGAAGGGGAGGACACCCAATCCTTGCATTCTTTGTAATGAGAAAATAAAGTTTGGTTTTTTTTTAGAGAAGGCGAAAGGGATGGAGGCAAAATTCATAGCCACCGGTCATTATGCGAGAGTGGATTATGACGAAAGGATAAGATATTACCTTTTAAAAAAAGGCCTCGACCGGAGGAAAGATCAATCCTATGTTCTCTTCTCTTTAACTCAAGATCAGCTTCGTCACACTCTCTTCCCCTTGGGAGAGCTTCGGAAAGAGGAAGTGAGAAAAAAAGCCCTTCAATTGGGCCTCCGAGTTCATGATAAATCCGAAAGCCAGGAGGTCTGTTTTATTCAGGATCCCTCCTATCATACTTTTCTGTTAGAAAATTTAAAAGAACCTGTCGAACCCGGCCCCATAGTGGATCGAAAGGGAAAGATATGGGGGAGGCATAAGGGGATTCCCTTTTACACTATTGGCCAGCGGAGAGGGCTTCGCCTGGCGGCAGGGAAACCTCTCTATGTGATCGGAATCGATCGAAAGGATAACACCATTATTGTTGGAGGAAAGGAGGAGGTTTATGGCGATACGTTCATCGTCGAATCTGTCAATTGGATTATCCCTCAGAAAAAGGGCTCTTCAATAGATGCCCAGGTGAAGATCCGATATAACCATCCTGGTTCAGAAGCTTATGTTATTCCGAAAGGTATGGAGGGATGGGTAGTGAAGTTTAAATCTCCGCAGAAGGCCATCACCCCTGGACAAGCTGCTGTGTTTTATGATGGGGAAATCGTACTGGGTGGGGGATGGATCAAAGAAGTTTTGAGTTAAGAGTTATGAGTTGTGAATGAAGAAATAAAATCCGATCACGTGACACACAACACGGACACGGGATGAGAAAGTGATGAGCTCAGAGTTAAAGAACAAAGTGGGAAGGCTGAAAGAAATTCTTCAGGCGATGGGAAAAGTGCTCGTGGCCTTTTCAGGAGGCGTGGATAGTACGTTACTTCTGAAAGTGGCACAAGAAGTCCTGGGGGAGCAAAACCTCATTGCCGTCACGGCGCTCTCCCCCCTTTATCCAGAGAGGGAACTGAGGAAGGCCAAAGATTTGGCTGACACATTGAGGGTAAGACATCGTCTGATCGAATCCAATGAATTGGAGGTCCCTGGTTTTTCAAAAAATCCCCTTGATCGTTGTTACTATTGTAAGAATAAACTCTTCAGGGAATTGCTGGACATCGGGAGAGAAGAGGGGATTTCTTTTGTCGTGGAGGGTTCCACTTTGGATGATGACCAAGATTATCGACCTGGAAGAATAGCCATTCAGGAGTTGGGAATCAGGAGTCCCCTCAAAGAAGCCCTCTTCAGCAAAGCAGAGGTGAGGGAATTGTCTAAACAGTTAGGGCTTGATACTTGGGATAAGCCTTCTTTTGCATGTCTTGCCTCGCGATTTCCATATGGAGAAGAGATAACTGAAAAGGGATTAAGAATGGTGGATCAAGCAGAAGATTTCCTCTTTGGATTGGGATTCAAACAGGTTCGCGTCCGCCATTATGGGAATCTGGCAAGAATCGAAGTTCTCACAGAAGAAATGAATCGCCTGATGAACGGCTCATTGAGGGAAAAGGTAGTCAACCATTTAAGAAAGATCGGCTATACCTATGTGACGCTTGATCTACAAGGATTTCGATCCGGATCGATGAACGAGGTATTAGGATGAAAGCGATTGCTCTCCTCTCCGGAGGGCTTGACAGTACGCTCGCCGCTAAAATTATGATGGAGCAGGGGATCGAACTGGAGGCCCTTAATTTTTTAACCGTTTTTTGTACCTGCACGAATCGAGGAGAGACATGCTTGGCCTCCCAGAAGGCAGTTAAGAACTTGGACATTCCTTTGAAAGTATTCAATATCTCTGAAGAATACCTCAGCGTGGTGAAGCATCCAAAACATGGATATGGAAGCAATTTGAACCCCTGCATTGACTGTAGGATTTTCATGTTAAAGAAATCAAAAGCCTATATGGAAAAGATTGGGGCTTCCTTTATTGTGACCGGTGAAGTGTTAGGACAGCGACCCATGTCTCAACGAAGAGATGCAATGCGGTTGATAGAGCGGGAGGCTGGGCTTGAAGGTCTTATTTTAAGACCTCTTTCTGCTAAAGTCCTTCCGATGACCATTCCGGAAAAAGAAGGATGGGTTGATCGAGAGAAATTATTAAAAATTCAAGGGCGTTCAAGAAAACCCCAGATCGAATTGGCCGAACATTATGGCATTTATGATTTTCCATGTCCTGCAGGTGGATGCCTCCTCACGGATCCTGGTTTTGGAAGGAGGATGAAAGACCTGATGGATCATCAGCCTGATTTCTCTCTTAACGATGCCCACCTTTTGAAATTTGGAAGGCACTTTCGACTCTCTCCAGAAGTAAAACTCGTGGTCGGAAGGAATGAAGAAGAGAACCAGAAAATCGAGACTTTTTCGCGGGAAGGGGATATGCTCCTCAAGACAGCCCGTTACCCAGGTCCTCTCTCTCTCTTAAGGGGAAAATATATTGAAGGAGATGTGGAAAGGGCGGCTGCCATCACTGTTCACTATGGCAAAGCTAAGGATTTAGAAAATGTGGAAGTGACCTGTCGGCGGATGGGTGAAGATCGATCTCAATCTGTGATTGCTTCTGTCGTGCCGAGAAAAGAAATTGAGAGATGGATGGTCAACGAATAACAACATATCTTTTGAAATAACTGGTAGTCCACCCAAGCCGTTTGACCGGCCATATTTTAAGGGAACCTCTAATAATTCCAAATTCGTCACTCCTGCGAAGACAGGAGTCCAGTTATCCACCTACGCGCCCGTGTGGCTCCATTAATTCTTTGGAGAATTTTTAAGCTATGCTCAAAGAGATTTAAATGAATGGTAATCATTCGTTTGACGATATCTCGATCATATAAAAAAGGTGCTTTGGCAAAGCAACATCATTTCTTTGACCCTTGAAGATTATATTGAAAATCTTCAGGGTCATCGGCTTTCATATTGGCATCCTTGTTCCATCTCTCGCCCTGTGTTATTTTTTAGATCATGTCGGATTCATGGGATGTGATTATCGTCGGCGCGGGAGTCGGAGGACTCACCGCTGCTACTTTATTGGTGAAAGCGGGGTTACGTGTTTTAATCCTGGATAGGAATTCTCATCCAGGGGGCACCGCTTATGTCTATCAGCGTAAGGGATTTACCTTCCCCATGGGTCCCCTTGGCTTTAGCACGCCTACCCTTGTCAAAGAGATTCTCCATGAGCTGGACGGAGAAGACTTCCAACTTTCACGCATCCAATATCGACTCAAAGCCTTTAACATCGATCTTCCCCTTTCACTTCCGTTTCCAAAAATGATTGAAGAACTGTCAGGACTTTTTCCAAAAGAAGAAGGGGCCATTAGAAATTTTTTTTGGAAGATGAAAGAAATTATCTCCGAGATGAATTCCCCAGGTATTGATCCAAATCGTTCTGTTCTTGAAAAAGCTATGAACAAGTCGGCTTTGGAGTATTTATCAGAGTTGGTAAGAGATTGGAGACTGCGACGAATCCTTGGCAGCATCGGGACACAGGAGCCTTATAGCAGCCTTCCCCTGCTGGCTTCGATGTGGAATCTCATCTCCAATGAGGGGATATGGTATCCCATGGGAGGGATGCGTTCATTATGTGATCGATTTGTAAAGGGTGTGAAAACCCATCAAGGTGATGGAAGAGGCTTTGGGGAAATCAAATTATTAACAGAGATTGAGGCGATCTGCATTAAAGAGGGGAAGGTTATAGGCGTGGCTCTCCAGAACGGGGAAAAAATTTATTCCTCTGCGGTGATTTCTAATGCTGATTACAAAAATACTTTTTTGAAACTAATCGATGCTAAAACTATTTCGGAAAAATGGTACCGGGCGGTGGCGATGGCCAAACAAACCGGTTCTAATCTGCAAGTCTGTCTGGGTGTGAATTCAAAAAAATTGGATTTTTCCTTTTTCAAAGAAGCGGAGAGGGTGATTTACAGACGAATTCAGGTAGATTCTTCGGAGAGGACGGATTGGAGCGAAGAGGAAATTGATCCTAAAGCGCTTTCTGGCCAAGAGCTGGAAGTGAGTTTATTGAGCAAAAATGATAGGATGCTCGGACCCGAAGGGACAGAGGTCATTGTAATTCGGACTGAAGCGGAGCATCCCCATTTCAAAAAATTCCGGCCGGAGTGGAGGAGGAGAGTCCCCGAATATCAGGATTTTAAAATCCAGTTGGGCAAAGCCATGGTCCAGGAGGTTGAAACTATTCTGCCAGGGTTGGAAAAGGCAATATTGGTTATGGATGTGGCCACCCCGCTTACTTTTGAGGAACAAGGCGGTCGAAGTGGCGGAGCCGTGGCAGGTTGGTCGTGGAATTATGAAGATGCTTCCGATTATCAGCCTCGAGATTTGGTGCGAACTCCAATTCAGGGGCTTTATATGGCAGGGTACCAGGCTTTCTCATCACTTTTCATGGGTGGCATCCCTACAGCGGTGGAAAGTGGAAAGCGGGCCGCTCAGGCCGTATTGCAGGGTGCGGGACCTACAAAAGAAATTCTGGTCCCAATTTCAAAAAAGAGTTCTCCCTTTTGATCGCAGGCGGTGTCATTTGCATGCGGGTATGTTTAGATTTCAGATTTTCTGCAGACTTTCATGATCATCGAAAATATCTTTTCTATATCTTTTTCTTTCAAGGGACCTTTATTCTTCCGTTTTAACCTCTCTAATACTTCTTTCTCCCTTCGAGGATCATAAATCCCCTTTCCCATCTCTTTTTTTATTTTTCCTATTTTCAAGACAATACGTTGCCGTTGATTAAGAAAGTTAAGAAGATTTTGGTCGATGACATCGATCTTTTTTCTTTCCTTTTTTAATTTCCAAAGCCGTTTGTCTTTATTCCTTTCTTTCATCATTCCACCCATTCTATTTGGGCGCCCAATCCTCTCATGATTTCATAAAAGTTGGGGAAGGATACCTTCACATATTCCGCATGATCAATGATGCTAACCCCGTCAGCGATCAGTCCGGCGATGACAGCTGCCATCACGATACGATGATCGTGGCGGCCATCGATATGGGCGGCTTTGAGCTCAGAGTGGTAGATGGTCAGGCGATCAGGCGTTTCCTCGAATCTGCCACCCATCTTGGTCAGTTCTTCCTTAATGGATCGAGTGCGGTCAGTCTCCTTGAGGCGGCTCGCACCAATGTTTCGGAGGACCATTTTACCTTGGGCTTTGCAACCCAATACCGCCAGGATGGGGACCGCATCAGGTGTATTAGAGCAATCAAACTCAATACCATGGAGATCCCTGCCCCCTTCGACGATAACCGTTTGACCCTTGTCACCGAAGACTATCTTCGCGCCCATTTCCTTTAAAATATGAGGATACCTGCGCTCACCCGCAAAGTCGTTCGGATCCATCCCGATGAAGGTTACCCTGGAATCAGTGATCGCTGCGGCAATCATAGGATAGCCAGAACTCCCCCAGTCAGCGGGTACAGAGGCTGTAAAGGCTTTATAACTCTGGCAGCCTGGCACATGAAACTCATCGTAGTTCTTATGGCTGCAGGTGACGCCTGCGAGCTTCATCCAGGCCATGGTCATATCGATGTAAGGCCGTTCCATCAAGTTGTCCTCAATGACCGTGATCCCTTCTTGACTGAGGGCGCCAGTAATGAGCAGAGGGGTTAGCCACTGGGAGTTGATACCCGGAAGTTTGGTACGGCCCCCTTTGAGGGGACCCCTTATGACCAGTGGTGCGACACCAGCGTTTCGTGTGGAAATGACTTTAGCGCCCAGACCGTTGAGGGCATCGATAAGGGGCTGGGCCGGACGCCGGCAGATCTGATAGTCACCGGAAATGACAGAATAACCGTCAATTAGGGATGCGATGGCCGTCAGGATATAGTAACCCGTGCCGGAGTTACCAGCATCCAGCACACAGCCTGGGACTTTGGGTCGATTGGCTACTCCCTTAAAGATCCATTCCTTAGAATTAGAAGTATCTATTTTGGCACCCAAGGCCTCCATCATTCCCACGATAGAGAAGCTGTCTGCTCCGGGGAGTGGGTTGATCACCCGGGATACCCCCTC
>JACAEV010000167.1 GCA_013388645.1 Syntrophaceae bacterium
GTGATCGTAGCACTATAGGGGGAACCTCTGGTGTAGGTGGCATTGGCACTCAGTGTCACAATGACTGTTTCATCACTCTCCACAACCGTATCATTGATTGGAGTCACTGTGATCGTGGCGCTGGAAGAACCTGCCGGAATGGTTACACTGTTAGAAAGGGCGTTATAATCACTCCCGGAAGTCGCTGTGCCACCCACTGTATAATAGACAGTTAAAGCCGAAGTCGTAGCACCTGTGCGGGTGACCGTAAAATACCCGGTCGTAGGCCCCGCCTCCGTAGCCGTGTTGTCTGTCGCAACGATGGTCACCGTAGGCCCAATATACTGCGCTGGGTTGCTGTCAGCACTTTCAAGGTTGCTTGTGTCAACAGCTCTTACAACAAAGGTTAAAGGCCCAGAATAAGTATCTGAGAATGTGACTGAAAAATTACAGTAATTGGTTGGATGTTGAACCGTATTAATTAATGTTCTCGTGCCATCCGTGCGGTATAGGCGATACTCTTTAATATCTGGCTCTGTATTCAAAGCCCATGTAGCACTAAGATTAAGAGTTGCTCCAAATACAGAATGAGATAAAAACAAGGATGAGACCAAAAAGAGGAAATAAACGAGGATTTGAATTTTTAATGTCCTATGAGTAATGCATGTTTTCCATTTAGAATATTCATGATTTGACATGATTTTCACCAATTTAAATTTGGTTTACATATATTGTATTATATTTCAATTAAAGTAGAATTAATTTACCACTTTTTGGTATTTTATTTCCACTTTTAAACGAAAAAGTCAAATTAGAAATCATTCATTAAAAATTTCTAATAATTCTTGCCCTCTATTGGTTTTGAACGCTTAGATTCTTTGGCGATGTCGGTGGAGTTGTATCTAAATTATAGCTATAGGATGCGGTTGCACTGTCTGCACTTTGATTGTTGTTTGTATCTACTGCAGTCAAAACAAAAGTTAAGGTGCCCGAAGAACCATCTGTGACTGTGACGGAAAAATTATAGGAAGTCGTAGGATGGGTAATGGTTCCGATCAGCGTTCTGGTTCCATCTGTTCGGTAAAGCCGATATTCTTTCATATCCGGCTCTGTGTTTGCAGTCCAGGTGGCTTTCAGATTAAGCGTTGCACCAAATGCAGATCCGCAAACAAGCATAAAAACCAATAAAATAATTACCATCCATTTCATAATCATTCCTCCCTTTATTAAGAGCGTGAATTTTCAACTCGATGAGGGACTTTTTATTAAATGGATGCAGCAATAAGAATGCCACTAAAAGTGACAAATTTTTTATTACTTTATGGAAAAATGGAGTTAATTAGAAATAATACATGCCAATGGATGGATTCATTTTTACCATTCTATTTCTGTACAATTTTGTAATAAATTCCAAAGTTGTTGGTAGGATGATAGGAAGGGAAAAGGGGAGTAAATGAAAAATTTTTAAACTAAGAAATTAATTTAAGGGTCGCTCGTGCCTCTTCTGCTCCAAAAAATTTTGAATCTAATTCAAGAGCTTTTTTTAGCTCCCGCTTGGCATTCTCTTTATCTCCATTCTTAAAATAAGCCATTCCCAAGTGATACCTCATGACCGGATGGTCAGGGAGCTTTTCATTCGCCTCCTTCAAGTAAGTGATTGCACGGCCAAAGATATTTTTTTTGTAGTAAACCCAGCCGAGCGTATCCGAGACGTGCGGATCCTCGGGGGCTTCTCGTTTGGCGTTCTGGGCTAAGCTTAAGGCCTCATCGATGTTTTCCCCAAGAACTGTATAGAGGTAGGCAAGATTATTGGCCGCAGGCGCAAATCGGGAATTTATTTTTAAAACTCGTTGATAACATTCTTTGGCCTTGTCATATTTTTTCTGGGTATCGTAAAGGAGACCTAACCCCATGTGAGCGGAAATGGAATCAGGCGCCTTCTGAATAGCAACACTGTACCCTTGAATGGCTTTTTCCATCAGATTCTGTCGAACATAGAAATTGGCCAAAGACGTATAAAACCCAGCCACATTGGGATTGATCTCGATTGCCTTTTGATAATGACTTTCTGCCTGGACCATTTCTCTATTCAATTCATAGAGATGACCGAGCAAATGATAAAAGAAGGGGTTTTGTGAGGAAATCTTTATTTGAGCCTCCACCCTTTCAATCGCCTTCTTATTCTCCTTCTGATTCACATAAACGGCAGCGATCAGGTTGAGGGCTTCTAAAAAATTGGGCTCGGCGGACAACGCCTTCTCTAATTGTGATATCGCTTCCTTCTCCTTCCTCTGAGCCAGAAGAACTCGCCCCTTGTGATAATACCCTATGGGGTAATTTGGAGCCATTTGAATGACCGCTTCAAAAAAGGGAGTGGCCTTGGGAATATCTCTTTTGAGAAGATAAGCGTTTCCAAGAATGAGATGGGCTTCCATGGATTTGGGTTGTCTTTTTAAGATCTCCCGAGCTTCTTCAATCGCCAAGTCAAAGGAGCCCATTTTTAGATAGAGATCGGCGAGGAACCTCCTGGCCTCTATCCAATCCGGATTCAGTTTCAGGGTTTCCGTCCATTCCGTTTTCGCCTGTTGGATATCCCCGTTCCCAAGATGCGAAAGGCCAAGAAAATGATGGGCCATAAAAGATTTTGGATTGTCTTTGAGATAGGAAAGGAAGAACTGGATGGCGTCGTTAAATTCCCTTTGAGCTAAATGGACCCTTCCCTTGAGAAAAATGCCTTCGTGGCTTTTGGGATTGATCGCAAGAATCTTTTCCACCATCTCCGAGGCTTTATCCAACTGACGATGGTTCAAAAACACTTCAGCAAGTTTCATTCTTGCCACGATGTTTTTTGAATCGGCATCGATGACCTTTTGATAACTCTCAATGGCCTTTTCTTTCTTCCCCCAAATCAGATAAAAATCCCCAAGCTGAATTTGCGAAGAAATTCGTTTGGGGTCCACCTCCACCGCTTTGATAAATTGTTTCTCGGCCTCTTCCATTCGTTTTAATGATGTATAAAAATTCCCGAGAGCCATATAGGGGGCAGGATCTTTTGGGTGAATTGTAGTCAGTTCAATCAATTCGGATTCCGCCTGACCCACTTTCCCTGCGCTGCGATAAAACTCCGCTAAGGCATATCGGGCCTTGGCGGATTTCTCATCCCTTTTGACCGCCTCTTTATATGCTTGCTCAGCTTGAGGTAACTCTTTCTTGAGAAGATAAAGATGGGCCAAATGAAGATAAAAATCGATTTGACCCGGGTCTTCTTCAATTGCCCGTTTGACTTCGGAAAGGGCTTTTCCCAGGTCTTTTTCAGCCATATCGATTGAACTCATGAGGAAGTGGCCGAAAGCGTGATGCGGTTCTTTCGCAAGAATCCGCTCTGCTTGCTCCCTCGCTTTTGGATAATCTTTTGATAAAAGGTATAGGTTTCCTAATCGAAGGCGAGCATCCCATAGGTCGGGGTTTAATTCCACGCTCTTTAAAAACTCAGAAAAGGCCTCCCGAACCTGTCCGATTCTCAGGTGGGAGAGACCCAGTTTATACCGTGCCGTGGCATCTTTTGGATCAATCTGAACAACATTTTTATATTCAATGACAGCTTCTTTAAACTTATTATCGGAAAAGTATTTTTCCCCTCGTTTCCAATGACGTTCTTTTTTGGCTTCCTGGCTACATCCGAACAGGCTTGAAAAAACAAAACAAGATAAGATAAAAAAAATGAAATATTTTTTCATCCTCTATTTTTTCTCCTTCTTCTTGATCTCTTTTTCCAATTCTTTCTTCAGCCCTTCCACCCTCTCCCTGAACTCATCTGTGACGGTTTTCGACTGAATATGATCGGTGATGATGTGCGGGGTCATCATCAGGACTAATTCATTCTGACCCACGCCATATTCCTGAGCTCCGAAAAGACCCCCGAGAATAGGAATTTTGCTCAGAAGAGGAATGCCCGTTTTCTTCACATTTTTACTCTTTTCAATTAGCCCGCCCAGGACAATCGTCTGCCCTTCGGTTACGGAGAGAGTCGTTTTAGCTGTCTTTTTCTTAAAGAGAGGAACTTTTAGAGTCCCTTGGCTCTCAGCCGATCCTTCGGCCGTCCTTCCCAAAAAATAATCATCGACCGAACTATCTTCGAGATTGATCTCCATGGTCACCAGTCCCCCATCACTGATCCGGGGAGTCACTGTGATAATAATTCCAACATCTTTATATTCAATCGATCCCTCCACCACACCGATCGTTGACGTAGAGGTCGTGGTATAGGTGTTGGTCAGGATGGGCTGAGCCTGTCCGATCTGGATTTTGGCCTCCTTATTATTAGAGGCCAAAATATGCGGAGATGAAATGACCCTCAACCGATTATTGGTAGCAGCGAGCTTGATCGCTGCAAGGAATTTCCCTGCTTCATAGACCATCGAATATCTAAAGACCCCTGCCCCAGCCGCTGCGATTGGGTCTGTCGTAAGAGGTTCGACTCCCAATGAAAACTGGTGCGAATACTTCCCATGGAGATCGAGAAACCTTGCCCACTCGATTCCGAACTTATTGGAATCATCGAGGGTGATCTCCGCCAGTAAA
Organism: Syntrophaceae bacterium; assembly: GCA_013388645.1. Classification (GTDB taxonomy): domain Bacteria; phylum Desulfobacterota; class BSN033; order BSN033; family UBA1163; genus UBA1163. Next base: position 4,561 of record JACAEV010000167.1, read on the forward strand.
ACTTCAATCAATACTTGTCTGGGGTAGAGATCTAATTTTTTAATGGTCTCGAGAATATTTTTATAATCTCTGGCATAGGCCCGGATGACCAAGGCATTGTTTGTTTCATCGACCACAATGTTAATCTCTCCTTCAGGAACAGCTCCAGCTTCCTCTTTGGCAGGGGTGGGTGCTGGAGAGGGTGTGGTTGGAGTGGTTGGGGTGGTCGGAGTGGTTGGAATCGGTTTTACCCCTCTGGGATATTCAGGGGTCGTCACCTTCTCTTTAAACTCTGCCTCCTTTTTCTTCGCTGTTCCAAATACCTGCTTCAAGATCTCTGCTAAATCCTTGGCCTTGTTGTTCTGAACATAATAGACGAAGACACTATATTTCGTCCCTTCTGCGGGCATCTTGTCAAGTTCCTTGAGCCATCCCTCGACTTTCTCAAAAATATTGGGAATGGAACTGACCACCAAAAGCGAATTGATTCGGCTCACGGGCGTGAAAGTGATCCCCACCCCTCTTCCTGATTTTGTGGACACTTCAAAGGATGTAAAAATCCGTTCCATCTCCTTGGCGACCTCTGTCACATCGGCATTCTGGATGGGATAAATTCTCACTCTCAAATCAGTGAAAATATCAAGATCGAAAAGGTTGATGATGTCCAGAGATTTTTTTATATTGGAGGAAAGGTCACCAATGATGAGGATATTACTGGGTGGGTGTTCCACAATATCCGCCCCATCTGAAAGGAAGGGTTTGATCATCTTGGAAACCTCTGTCACCGGAATGTACTTCACCGTGATAATCTGAATGATATATTTTTCCATGGAGATCGGCTTGCCCGTTTCTTGGATGGCTGTTGGAGTAACAGGCAACTTCTTTGCATCGCTCATCGGAACGATTTCATAGAGACCATCTTTTTTGACGGCGGTCGCTCCATTTAATCTGAGAATCGATTGAAAAATCGGAAAAGCATCCTCTGCTGGAATTTGTCCAGACGTATGAATATTGACCACCCCTTTTACCCTCGGATCGATAATATAATTGATCCTCAATACCTCTCCCATCACACGGATCACTTCATAGATATCTGCATTGTCAAAATTGAACACAACGCCTCCTCGGCTTGGAGGCATTGCCTGAGGTGGCGTTGTGGATGGAGCCGTAGGTTGTAAAGCAGGCGGAGTTGTGGGCGGTGAGGCTGCAGGAGGAGAGACAGGTCGTGGAATTGGCCTGATGGGTGGCGTTGGCTGAGGAGTCGGCACAGTTGGAGGTTGGGAAACCTCTGGTTTAGGACCCGGTGTCTGAGGAGGGGCAGCGGGTTGCCCTCTCGAGGGCATTGGAGTCCCATGGCAAATGATCAAAATTACCATCCAGCCTAAAAACCATATCTTTATGTCAAAAAATTTTATTTTTTTCATTATTTTGTCATCCCCTTTTATTGATTTTCCCCTGGTCCTTGTGTTGGAGTCCCTGAAGATGGGGAGTAAATTGTCCTCCCTCTCCTCCCCACCCCTGGAGGAGGCAAGGTTGGTGTTTGGGTTGGTGTTGAGGTCGCTGGAGGGGGTGTAGTAACACTCGGAGAAGGTTGAGGGGGTCTCGGAACATCAGTTGGAATGGGTGGTGAAGTAGGCCTGGCTGTCACAGGTGCCAAAGCGGATGGGGTGGGTTGAGTGCTGGTGACAGTTGGAGGTTTCACTTCCGTTTTTACTTCCACTCTCTTTTTGGGTTTCCCAGGATCATAGAGGAGAACCTCAAAACTATCCCCGTCTGTTTCCAGAGCGATTCGATCAGATAATATTTTAGTCAGCTTATACTCGCCTATCTGTTCTCCTATCTTTAGTGTCATTAATTCCCTCTCGCCTTTTCGGAGAGGTCTTCCTGGGTTGATCAGAGAAGCAACTTGATAATCCCCTACGATCGTCACCCCATAGAGGACAATCTGAGGCCGGACGATGGGTTTACTTCCCACCGCCGGCAGGACAGGAAAGTCTTTCCTCGTGGGACTAAAAATATTTTTCTCGGCAATGAAAAGATAAGATTGAACCGTTAAAGGATTTTCTGAACTTCCTTTGCTGAATGGAGCTTCCACCTTCCTCTCCACTCGCTTGGGTTCCTCCCTCGGAGGAATCACCTCAATGGGCTCGGTCCAGACTTCATAATTTTTGAAGACCAGAAGAAGCAGCAAAACGAGGACTAAAAGGTTCAAGATTGCATATTTAAGTGACATCAGCTCTTCTTCCCCCTTTCTTTGGTTTCGCCGATCCTCATCAGTCCTGAAATGACGAAACTCCCCTGGATGCTATTCGGCATTCTGGGGTTGAGGGCCATCAGATCCATCTCTGAGATCATCAACTCTTTCTGGTCGTGCTCAATATCATAAATGAATTGACTCAGATTGAGCAAGCTTGGGACAGGGTTAAATTCAATCTGCATGGAGATCTTTCGATAGACGTTCATCTCCTTTGGCTCCAAGATTCTAAAACTCCGAAGGTTAATCCCGTTCTTATCGGATAGCCGCTTCACAATCTCCTGAAGATGGGCCGAGCCAAGTTGAACCGTCTCTCCTTGAAGAAGTCGTTGTTGGATTGCCTCATACACCTTGGAAGTTCGTTCCAACTCCTCTTCGAAGGTTTTACGATTTTGGAGAAATTCTTGATATTTTATAAGAACTTTTTTCTTCAAGAGAATCTCTTCTTCACTCTTTTTGGCGGCTTCACTCAAAGGAAGAACGACCGTCACATAGATCAGGATCCCCATCGCCACGGCAATGACTGCCCAGAAAACTTTTCTCTGTGGTAAATTCCACTTCCCTTTTTTAAAAAATGGCCATTTCATTATGATTCCGTCCTTCGACCTTCCAACCTCGCTTTGATTCTGAACCGCTCCTTTTCTTTTTCCCCTTCTGGCTTCGTCTGCCTCTCTTTGGTCACCGGAGCTAAAAATTCGACTTTTTCAAAAAGAGGTGACTTGTCAAGCAGGGAGATCAGATCCGATGCTGAATCCGCATAACCACTCAACTCAATCTCTTTCCCATTATATTTTAAATTCCAGATCCATACGGTGCTGGGCAAGAGTTGGGTCAATTCCCTTAATAGCTCACCTTTTGAGACTTCCCCGGATCGAATCTTTTCGAATTCGACGATTTCTTTCTTTAACCCTTGTTCCTGTTTCTGCAATTTCTCAACCGCATCCACTTCGGGTTTTCTGATTTTCATTTCGGTCTTGATCGTTTTTAATTCCTTTCTATATTTAGCAAAAACGCTGACCCCCCACATCAAACCAAGAATCACGGAAAGGGAGACGAGAACGATGAAAAGGGGTTTTCCGATCTGCCTGATCTTTTTTCTCATCTCCAGCGGGAGGAGATTCAATGCAAGACGTGTCCGGACTAACCCCCCCAAGGGAACTCCCACCGAGGCATAAATCGGATAAATCCTCGAGGTCTCCCCCGCAGTTCGAATGCGCCCCATTGGAGGGGGATAAATGTCTTGGACGGGATTTGCCTCTCTGAAGGTGGCAAGAAGCTGTTCGTCTGCTCCCATGCCATAGATGAAAACACCGGCCTTTGAAAGGGTTTCTCCTTTGATTCCAGAGCGGCTTAAGGCACGAATCATCCGAGATTGCCTTTCCTCCTGAGAGAAAGGAAGAAAAAAGCTCTCTTTCCATTCCCTTGCCTGGATGAGGTTCATTTCAAAAAATGGTTCATTCACTTCAAAGAGTACGGAGACCCCCTCTTCTCTGGGACCCATATGATAAAAGAATAGGTTCATGGCAGCGGTGGATGGAATTTGGATGGAAGTCGGTTGAATGCCAATCCCCTTCAATAGCGATAAATAATAATCCACCTCCGCCTTCTTAACAAAGGCAGCAAATAGACGGAGTTGTTCTTTCTCTTTCTTGAGAACCTGATAATCGAAATAGACCTCCTCTTTCTCATAGGGAGTATATTTGGGGATCTCATATTCCATCACTTTCCGAAGGTTTTCTTGGGTGGCGATGGGGAGCGTGATAAAACGGGTCACCACTTTTTCTCTTGGGATGGAGATCCAGACGTGTTCTTTGTTGATGTCATGTTTAGAAACAAAGGACCGGATCAGTCCGCCCCATTGAGCCTCTCGTTCTTCCTTTTGGGCCTCCGATGAAAGAGGATAGATCCCATAATCAACCAACTGGATCTTCCCAAACGATTTTTTTAAAAGCGTGAGGATGAGATGGTTTGGTCTGAAATCGATTCCAAAACTGGTATTCCCAATCATCATTGCCCTTCCCCATTCACCTGGTCCCGTCCCTGCCCCTCCTCCATGGAACACGAAGACGAACGAAGGATAATCTGATTCCGAAATGGATTAAAGGAGGACATCCACCCACTGAAGGATTTTATAGCCTTCTTTTTCCCTTGGATCTATTTTGATGATCGCCTTTAATTTCCTCACCGATTCCCTTTCTTTAAATGTCGCTTTCGATTCAATCGTATAGTAAGGGGTGAGGATGGTCCTTCCATATAAAATGAGGTTTTGCCTCGTCGGATCCCCTTCGATCAATGGCTTGAGCTCAGGAACTCGGGTAAGGAGATCCCCCTGATGATCAAACAATTTTTCCTCTCGAGCCTTAATGATTTGTTGCAAAATATCTTCTGGAATACCTAACACGATCTTCAACACTACCGGAGGGGCACTATTGATATCGACCTGTTCTGAGGGAGAATAAACCGAAAAAATATCCTTCAGTCCAAACTGGGGTATCTTTTCCTCTTCTCCCTCTTTTTTCTTATCGCTTCTCCCATAAAAAAGTGTTCGAGTCACTCCCCGTACAAGAAGAAGCTCTTCAATGGAATCGAAGGGACCATTTTTTGCAAAATAGGGCTCTTTCAAAGATTGATAATAAGAGTCCTCTGCCCCATTGATGCGATATAAATCGTCCGTATCTCTCCAATCCAAAATGGAGTCAACCACGATATCCCTCGCCTCCCCCTCTAATCCGAAAACCGTGATGATTTTTCGAAGCGTCGCTTCGGAGACCAAATTGATATTGATCTTGCCCGCCTCGCTCATGATCTTGATTTCACACGTCCCTTGGTCGAAGGGAAAAAAATAGGACCTTCCATCGGTTGACCATTCCTTCTTCTCGGGAGGGACTTCGTCGGCCTTCAAACTCTTTCTTAACTGTTGAACCCCTGAGTCATGTTTGTAAATCAATTCTGCAATGGCCCGTTGAATCCCTCCTTGAACGATGCCGTAAAGCTGGAGTTCCTCCTTATAATTTTTGGTGATCGTGACTTCTGTCCTCATGGCAAAAGAGAATTCCAAAACCACGACCGAGAGGACGGCGATGACCCAGAGCACCATGATCAAGGCAACGCCTTTTGAATTAGAAACCCGGAACCCGAAACTCGAAACTCGAAACATATGATTTGAGATCATTAATTCCCTTAAGGTGAAGGAGTGGTTTGAATGGATCTGGTCCTTAAACGGGTTGGGGTGGTTCGTACCTCTTCGAAGCGATAGGCAGGAAGAGATGCCACAAGTCTCACGGGGATTTCCTCCCTTTTACCTTTTCCATTCTTCTGCTGGATGGTCATCTTTAAAGATTTGGGAAATGCCTTCGCCTCTTTTGCATTCCATTCCTCCACCCAACCCTCTTTCTGATTTTTTTCCTGGTTTTCTTCTTGATAATATTCAAATTGGATATCGGTTACCCCTTCCAGAAGAGGAATGGCCCATTCCTCTTTCAACTCATCTTCAAAGAAATCCCGGTTAAGGACCCTCTGCTCGTAAAGAACCAAAGTCCCCCCTTTCTCTCCACTTCCCTCTTTAAATTCATAAACCACGTAAACAAATCCTTCCGCCTGCCTCGACTTGAGAGGAAGCGCGGAAACAAATCTCAAAGAGTGTTTCTTTCCATCAAATGCCAGGTAATCTCCCTCCGCCTTTTTCGTCTTAATCTTGTAGGGGACAATCGACTTGATCTGCTGGGAGAACAATTGGGAAAGTATCCGCACTTTTTGGTACTCCTCTTTGGTGAGCTCCCCTCTCTCCCAGGCGGAAAGACCGAGACGGAAAGTCCCAAAAATCATCAGGAGGACAAAGCCAAGGATCGTAAGGGTCACCATCACCTCCACAAGGGTAAACCCTGTTGCGAAATGACGACGGCCCCCTGAAGTCATTACGGTGTTTTCAAATCTTAAGCTCGGTTGATTTCTTGAGTTCATTTACCATCTCAACGACAGGGTAAACCCCTCAACTCTTTTTTTCGTCACTTTCTGGTTTGATCGTCCGATAAGACTCGATATAGGTGGATTTTTCTTTAGCTCCTGACTTCCAGAGAACATCGATTTTAACTTGAAAGAATTGAGCCGGGTGTTTAAAGTCCGGCTTATTCTCCACGGGGAGGAGCTCGACTTTCTTCACCTCCATTTGCCAACGAAACGTATCATCAAAACTCCCCTCTTCGGTCCCCTCCTCTAAGGTGGTCTTGATCGCCATCTCTTCCATTTTCATGCGAGCATAATTTACAGCTCTTGTATATTCTTCAGAGGTTCTTGCAAGACGGAGTCCCCCAGAAAAGAGTTCGATGATGAGGGTGAGTCCAATCCCCAAGATGAGCACAGCCA
>JACAEV010000168.1 GCA_013388645.1 Syntrophaceae bacterium
CCCGCCGGAGTTTACCCCGTACTTGATACGGGGCGGGAGTGACGAATTAGTAATTATTAGAGGTTCCCTTAAAAAAGGAATGATGAGTGGTGAGGGGAACATGCGAGAGATTGATGTAAAGGATATTACCGAGACGGTGAAGAGGCTTTGTATCGAAGCCAATACGATTCTGGGGGAAGACGTCATTTCAGCCTATCAGAAAGGGCTTGAAAAAGAAGAATCTGACATTGGTAAAGAAAGTTTTCTTCAGCTTTTGGAGAATGCCAAGATCGCCAAAGAAGAGAGGATTGCGCTCTGCCAAGATACAGGTTTAGTCGTGGTCTTTTTGGAGTTAGGGCAGGAGGTTCATTTAGTGGGAGGCGATCTGAACGAAGCCATTCATGAGGGAGTCCGTCAAGGGTATCGAGAGGGTTTTTTTCGCGCTTCATCCCTTGATCCTTTAAGCAGAAAGAATATAGGGGATAATACCCCAGCCATCATTCATTTGGAAATCGTCTCGGGGGATAGACTGAAATTGATATTGGCTCCCAAGGGATTTGGCAGTGAAAACATGAGTCGAGTCGTTCTTTTTCCTCCTGCTGTTGGAATTGAAGGGGTAAAGGAATTTATCCTCCAGAGGGTATGGGAGTCTGGGTCCAACCCATGTCCTCCTGTGGTGGTAGGAGTGGGCATAGGAGGCAACTTTGAAAAGGCTGCGCTCATCGCAAAGAAATCGTTACTTCGGCCCATAGGTCAGAGGCACCCTCATCCTGATATCGCAAAGCTGGAGGAGGAATTATTGGAAAAGATCAATCGATTAGGGATTGGCCCTTTAGGATTGGGTGGCAGAGTCACCGCCTTAGATGTCCATATCGAAACGTTTCCCACGCATATTGCGAGCCTCCCTGTCGCTGTCAATATCCAATGCCACTGCGGCCGCCATAAAGAGGCAGTTCTTTAACTGATGGAGGTCATGATGGAGAGCACAATCCGCGTCCATACTCCTTTAACCGATGAAATGGTAAAAAAGCTTAAGATCGGAGATAAAGTATTTATTGATGGAATTATTTATACTGGCCGGGATGCAGCGCATAAGCGGCTAATCGAATTGGCCAATCGAGGAGATCCATTTCCGTTTGATATTTCAGGCCAGATTATTTATTATGTGGGGCCGACCCCCCCCAAACCAGGCCAACCCATTGGCTCAGCCGGTCCGACAACCAGTTACAGAATGGATCTCTATGCCCCTATTTTAATTGCAAGGGGGCTGAAGGGGATGATCGGAAAAGGATCCAGGGGGCGTGAGGTCGTTGAGGCCATGATGAAATATAAAGCGGTTTATTTTGCTGCAACAGGTGGAGCCGGAGCCCTGCTTTCCAAGAGGATTAAAAAATCCGAAGTGGTGGCTTATGAAGATTTGGGACCGGAAGCGATTCGGAGATTAGAGGTAGAGGATTTTCCAGTGATCGTCGCCAATGACATCTATGGAAATGACCTTTATATTGAAGGGGCAAAGAAATATAAGAAAGATTAAGGTTGAGGTTTAGGCCAAGGGAGAAGAAATTTTTCTTAACCTCATCCTCAATCTGTTTTGAGTGTGGAGGATTGAATCATGGAGAGTATAAAACCGGGTTCTTTGAAAGCATGGTCGATGCTTCCTCGTTTCCAGTTTTTACCTCTCACCGTGATCATGGTTTCTCTGGGGACGGCGATCGCTGCCTATGAGGGTTATTTCCATTTGGGCCATTTTTTTCTGGCGATGTTTGGCTCCCTTTTGGTTCACATGACCGTCAATGTGATCAACGATTACCACGACTATGTGGATGGGATTGATCTCAATACACAAAGAACTCCTTTCAGTGGAGGAAGTGGCGTGCTTCCTTTGAATCTTTTAAGACCCAAACAGGCTTTCTGGTTCGGAACCATCTGTTTACTCATGGCCATGGTGATCGGTGCCTATTTTGTGATGGTAAAGGGTTGGCTTCTCTTTCCTCTTTTACTCTTAGCAGGGTTCTCTGCCTACTTTTATAATGTTTATCTTTCCAAATGGTTTATGGGAGAAATCTTTGCAGGTCTTGGTTTTGGGCCTTTGCTTGTCTTGGGATCTTACTATGTTCAGACCGGAAGGTATAGCTGGGAGACATTGGTTGCGTCCCTTGCACCGGGGATACTCACCTCGAACCTTCTTTTTCTGAATGAGTTTCCAGACTGGGAGGCAGACCAGAAAGGTGGGAGAAGGCATTTCGTCATCTCCCTCGGGAAAAAGGATGCGAGTTACCTCTTCGTGGTTTTTCTCATCGCCTCCTATCTCTGTATTATTGCCGGAGTGGTCACCAAGATGATGCCTGCGATCACGCTCATCGGTTTAGGAACGATTGGATTTGGATGGAAAGCAGCGAAAGGGGCGTTGACATATTATGATCGTTCAGAAAAGCTCATTCCGATATTAGGAACGAATGTCATCACCATCCTCGGAACACAAGCCCTCTTGGCTGTTGGATATGTGATTGCGATACTTATATAAAAAGGTTTTTTGGGAGATACCTCATGAAGATTGAACTTACGAGGCAGAAGGTTCACAATGAATTTACAAAAAAAGTCGAGTTGATCAGTGGACAAAACCTCTTTGCCTGCTACCAGTGTGGAAATTGCACGGCAGGATGCCCAGTCTCTTTTGCCATGGACGTGGGTCCTCATGAGGTCATTCGATATACCCTCTTGGGTTTGGAAGAGGAGGCTCTTGGCGTCAATACCTTTTGGCTATGCGCCTCTTGTCTCCAATGCACCTCAAGGTGCCCTAAAGGGATTGACATCGCAAGGGTGATGGATGCATTGCGAATGGTTGTGTTGAGAAAAAAAGAGAGAAGGGACCATATTCAGATACCAGAATTTCCAGAAGGATTCTTGGAAAGGCTTCCCCAGATTGCGTTTATCAGCGGATTTAGGAAGTTTCTTTCATAACGTTGCAGGCTTAGGTTAAGGCTGAGGTTAAGAGGGTCTAAACCTAAACCTCAACCTCAACCTTACTGACACTCTGTTCTATGTGGTTCAGGAGTTTCTATGGATTATCTCTATTTCCCAGGGTGTACCCTCTATACCAAGGCGAAGAATTTTGATCAGACGGCTCGGAATTGTTCTCGTCTCCTTGGTTTTGAATTAAAGGAAATGAAAAATTGGACCTGTTGCGGGGCGGCTTTCCCTTTGGCAACCGATAACCTCATGGCGCTTCTTCCCCCTTCAAGAATTCTTGCGACAGCGAGGGAGGAAGGAACCGTCCTGACCACTCTCTGTGCAGTCTGTTTTAATGTGATCAAAAGGACAAATCGGTTGATTCAAGAGGACGGGGAGAAAAGGGACAAGATCAACAACTTTATTGAAAAGAACTATCAGGGCGATCTTCAAGTCCTTCACTACTTAGAGATTCTAAAAAAAGAGATTGGATTTTATCAGCTCAAGGAAAAAGTGAGAAAACCCCTGGAGGGTCTCAAGGCAGCTGCCTATTACGGATGTATGCTCCTTCGACCTTTTGAAGAGATGAGATTTGATGATAAGGAAAACCCCAAACTTTTCGAAGAATTTCTGGAGGCACTTGGCACCCAAGCGGTTGAATTTCCTTATAAGATTGAGTGCTGTGGTTCCTTTCAGTCAGTAGGTTCTCCAGATGTGGCGACCGAGTGTGCCTATAAAATTCTTGGCTCAGCGATTAAAAATGGGGCGGAGGCAATGGTCTCGACGTGCCCGATGTGTACTTTTAACATCGATCATAAACAAGCTGATATCAAACAGAAGTATTTAGATTTTAAACCGATCCCAGTATTTTACTTCACCCAACTGCTTGGGATGGCCATGGGACTTGATCCTCAAGCCCTCGGATTTGATCAAAATGCCGTTGATCCCATGCCTCTCTTAAAAGAAAAAGGATTTCTATAGACCCCACCTTTTCCTTTCCCCCGGGGGAGGGCAGGGGTGAGGGGTAGTCATTAAGGGTGTTGGCTGTAAGTAACGAATTGAGTGTGAGCAGATAGATGGAAGTCAATAAGTCCCACAATGGTTTTATTAAGAAGGCAATGGTCATTGGTGGAGGGATTGCTGGAATCTCTGCATCCATTGACCTGGGCAATGCGGGATATGAAGTGGTCTTAGTGGAGAAACTTCCCTCCATTGGGGGTCGCATGCTTCAGCTTTCGGAGACCTTTCCTACGCTCGATTGTGCCCAATGCACCTTAACTCCCAAAACCGTGGAGACAGGTCAGCATCCGAAGATCAAACTTCTCACCTATTCTGAGATAGAATATGTGGAAGGGAAGGCGGGGGACTTCACGGTCAAAATCCGAAGAAAAGCAGCCTATGTGGATTGGGAGAAATGTACAGGGTGTGGCCTCTGCCAGCAGAAATGTCCCTCCAAAAACCCGTCTGAATTCGAACGAGGTGTTGGATTGGGGAAAGCGATCTACACACTGTCACCTCAAGCTGTGCCGAATAAGCCCGTAATCAATCCAAATCATTGTCGGTATTTTCTCGAAGGCAAATGTAAAGTCTGTGAGAAGATCTGTCCGGTGAAAGCGATTGACTATGAGCAACAAGATCGTTTTGTTGAAGAGAGAGTAGGGGCCATCATTACTGCAGTTGGTTTTGATTTGATCCCTAAAGAAAGTTTTGGCGAGTATGGATACGGTGGAATTCCAGATGTGATTGATGGTTTGGCCTTTGAACGACTCAATTCTGCATCCGGACCCACGACGGGAGAAATTCGAAGACCTTCGGACGGGAAAATCCCCCGAGAGGTCGTTTTTATTCAATGTACCGGGTCAAGGGACCCTGAACGTTATATGCCTTACTGTTCAAGAGTTTGCTGCATGTATACAGGCAAGCATGCTCGGCTTTATAAACATAAGGTTCACGACGGCCAGGCTTATATCTTCTATATGGATATCCGCTCAACAGGAAAAGGATATGAAGAGTTCATTCAGCAAGGGATGGAAGAGGAAGGGATCCTTTATTTGAGAGGAAGAGTCTCCCGTATCTTTCGAGATGGAGATAAGATCCTCGTCTGGGGTGTGGATACGTTGACAGGGAAAAAAGTGGAGATTTCGGCAGATATGGTCGTATTGGCCACCGCCATTGTACCTCATAAGGAGACCAAAGATTTAGCCACCAAATTAGGGATCAAAACAGATGAGTATGGCTTCTTGACAGAGGCCCAGAGAAAATTGAAACCGGTTGAAACCGAAATCGAAGGAATTTATATTGCAGGGTGCGCCCAAGGCCCAAAAGATATTGCTGATGCTGTGGCCCATGCCAATGCAGCGGCGAGCAAAGTCCAGGGGCTTTTCTCCAGACACTGAGCGGAAGGATGGAATATTGGAATAGTGGAATGATGGGTTTAAAAAGCATAGAAAAAAGGAATGGTCTTAAAATTTATTGACAATATTCCATTATTCCAGCATTCCATTAGAAGAAAGTTAGCCATATCCATAACGAGTGTAAACTTCTAAGACGTTCCATGAAAAAGAGATTGGGTGTGTTTATCTGCCATTGTGGAGTCAATATTGCTGGAACCGTAGATGTCAAGTCGGTTGCTGAAAAGATAGGCAAGATTGAAGACGTGGCCCATAGCACAGATTATATATACATGTGTTCTGACCCAGGGCAGCAGATCATCCGAGATGCCATCCGTGAAAAAAGTTTGGACGGAGTTGTGGTGGCCTGTTGTTCACCGAGTATGCATGAAAATACCTTTCGTAAGGCGGTTAGATCTCAGGGGATGAACCCTTATCTCTGTGAAATTGCAAATATTCGAGAACAGTGCAGCTGGGTTCACCAGAAGGAGAAAGAGGAGGCAACCCAAAAGGCAGAAGAGATCATCCAGGCGACCCTCGAAAAGGTGAGAAAGAATGACCCCCTGGAGGCCATTTCCGTGGCCATCAACCGGAGGGTCTTGGTGATCGGAGGAGGCATTGCAGGGATCACCGCTTCCTTGGATCTGGCAGAAGGAGGCTATGAGGTGATCCTTTTGGAGAGGGAGGAAGCTTTGGGGGGGCATATGGCTCAATTATCAAGAACCTTTCCAGATCTCGATCCTGCCTTCAGCGGGTTGCACCTAAAGGCGTTAGAAGTGGAGAAACATCCGAAGATCCATCTTTATTGTTATTCGGAGTTGGAAGAGGTGAAGGGCTATGTGGGGAATTTTGAATTGATCCTCAGAAAAAAGGCGACATCCGTCAATGAAAAAAAGTGCACAGGATGTGGCCTCTGTATTGAAAATTGTCCTGTAGAATTTGCTTCAGTGTTTGAAAGAGGGATGGGGATGCGAAAGGCCATTGATACGCTCTACCCTTCCAGTGTCCCGAACAAACCTGTGATCCATCGGGAGCATTGCCGATTTTTCATAGATGGAAGTTGCCATCGCTGCGAAGAGGTCTGTCCTGAAAAGGCCATCGATTTCAAGCAAGAAGATGAGCGTATTTTGGAGAAGGTGGGAGCCATCGTCGTGGCGACTGGATATGAACTCTATCCGAAAGAAAAATTGGGGGAATATGGATATGGCGAAATTTCAGATGTCATTGATGGCATTGCCTTTGAGCGGATGATCTCGCCCAATGGACCCACGAAAGGTAAAATCATTCGCCCCTCGGATGGCAAAGTGCCCAAAGAGATGGTATTTATTCAATGTGTCGCATCGCGGGACCCAGACCGATACATGCCCTATTGCTCACGTATCTGCTGTATGTATACCGCCAAGCATGCCACCATTTATAAAGAGCAGGTCCCCGATGGGCAACCTTACATCTTTTATATGGATGTTCGTTCAGATTGCAAAGGTTACGAGGAATTCCTTCAGAAAACAATTGAGGAGAAAGGGCTTCTCTATTTGAGAGGCCGGGTCTCAAAGGTTTTTCAGGATGACGGAAGGGTGAGGGTATTAGGGGTGGATACGCTCACGGGGAAGATGGTCGAGGTGGCGGCAGATATGGTTGTTCTGGCTACGGCCATGATCCCCAGCGACGGAGTGAAAGATCTGGCAGCCAAACTGAGAGCCACTGTCGATCGACATGGATTTTTAACAGAGGCCCATATCAAACTTTATCCGGTGGAAAGTTCGACCAAGGGGATCTATCTTGCGGGTTGCGGTCAGAGTCCTAAGGATATTTCCGACACCGTCTCTCAAGCTTCTGCCACCGCCAGTAAAATCCAGGCATTACTTTCCACGGACAAACTTCTTCAAGACCCCTTAATTGCATTTGTGGATGAGGGGATTTGCAGTGGATGCGGCATCTGTGTCGAGATCTGTCCTTATGAAGCAAGAGAGATGGAGCCACATCGTGGGATTTCCGTCGTTCACAGTGCCCTCTGTCAGGGATGTGGGGCTTGCATTGCCTCTTGCCCGAACAATGCCTGTGAGTTAAGGAACGCATCTGCGAACCAAGTCATCCGAATGTTGGATACATTTATATGAAAAACGCTAAGCACTTGGCGCCATGCGCATAGCGATGAAAACGGAGGAATGAAATTGGAGACGGTGACCGGTAAGGGGAAAGTGAGCGTTTCTTTTTTAGAAGAGGTGATGAGGAAGAGCGGAGAAAATTTGAATCTCTGTTATCAATGTCTGAAATGCACGGTGGGTTGTCCGACTGCCCCTTATATGGATATTCGGCCTAATAACATCATTCGGATGATCCAGATGGGAATGAAAAAAGAAGTCCTGGGGAGCAGTGCCATCTGGTTCTGCGTCTACTGTCAGACGTGTGGTACCCGTTGCCCAAACGAGATTCACATCGGAGTTCTCATGGATGCTTTAAGGGAGATGGCCATTGAAGAAGGGGTTCCGGCAAAAGAGAAGAATATCCATCTCTTCCATGAAGCGTTCATCCAGAGTGTAAGGAGAGGAGGAAGAGCGCATGAGGTCACCATGCTCATGGAATATATGCTCCGAAGCAAAGACATGATGAAAGGGTCTCTCATCCCGGGGATGAAACTTTTTTTAAAGGGAAAATTTCCATTGCTTCCGAGTTTCATCAAGGAGAGAGGTGAAATCAAACGGATCTTTGAAAAGTGCCAAACAAAAATAAAGGAATAATGGAATACTGGAATATTGGAATGAGGGGTTTTTTTATCCAAAAAGGCTTGCTTTTTTCTTTTTGTCTTTTGAACCCATTCTTCCATTGTTCCATTATTCCACCATTCCAGAATGATTTGGAGGTTTTGGAATGAAATTTTCTTATTTTCCGGGTTGTACGGATCATTCTTCCTCATTAGAATATGGATTATCCACTCATGAGGTTTTTAAAACCTTGGGAGTGGAATTGGTGGAGATTGAAGATTGGAACTGTTGTGGCGCAGCAGCGACCCATAGTCTGAACCGTCTTCTTTCTCTCTGCCTCCCGGCCCGGAATATCTCCAAGGCCCAGTCTGCGAAGTCAGGACCCCTGGTAGTTCCCTGTGCCGGATGTTTTAGCTATTTGAAAAGGACCGAGCATGTCCTGAAACATAACGAGGCAGAGCGAAAGGAGATCGAAGAGATCGTCGGATTCACCTATGAACCTTCGCTTGAAATCTTAGCGTTGATGGATGTCGTCCTAAATCGAATTGGTTTGGAGAAAGTGAAAGAGAAGGTGAGGAGGCCTTTGAAAGGATTAAAGTCTGCCTGTTACTATGGATGTGCATTGGTTCGACATCCTAAAATCACTCAATTAGATGATCCGGAAAACCCTCAATATCTGGATCGTTTGATGAAGAGCCTTGGTGCGGAACCGGTGGAATGGTCTTACAAGACAGATTGTTGTGGTGCCGACTTAGCCATGACTTATAGTGATGTCGTTCAGAAACTGGTAGGGAAAATTGTCTCCATGGCAAAAGAGGCGGGGGCCCAATGCATCGTCACCTCTTGCGGTCTCTGCCAAATGAATCTGGAGATGAGGCAGGATATGGGGCTTCCCATCTTTTACTTTACCGAATTGATGGGACTTGCCTTTGATGTGGACAAAAGAGAAAGTTGGTGGAAGAAACATTTGATTTCTCCCAAAGGATTGCTGGAATCGCTGGGACTGACATAGAGGATTTTGGTAAAGATAAAGTGGAGATGAAATCCAAAATTCTAAACACTAAATTCTAAGCAAATCCAAAACCCAAAGGTTTAAAGTTAAAACGTTCTATTTTGTGTTTTTAAGTTTGTGCTTTGAGATTTGTTTAGGATTTAGTATTTAGGGTTTAGAGTTTGAGGGATTTGAGAGGATGACCATGGTACAAGAGAAGATGAGGGGTGATAAAAGTTCGGCGTTGGTGGTCGGTGCGGGGATTGCAGGCATGCAATCAGCACTTCTGTTGGCAGAGATGGGGATCAAAGTATTTCTCTTAGAACAGGGACCAGCCATTGGGGGATATTTTCCGCTTTTGGATAAGACTTTCCCAACCAACTCCTGCGGTGTTTGTTTTATGAGCCCCACGCCTCCTTCGTTCTGCCCTATTTATGAATGTCATCTTCATGACCATATTGAATTGTTGCCCTATTCCGAGGTGATGAAGTTGGAAGGAAAGGAGGAAAGTTTTAATGTCTCCATCCTTCGAAAACCACGATTTGTAGATCCCAAAAGATGCACCCTCTGTGAAGCCTGTATCCAGGTTTGTCCTGTAGAAGTTGAGAGGGAATTTGGGGGAGGGCTGGAGAAGCGAAAAGCGATCTACCTTCCTTATCCTCAAGCGATTCCTCACAGTTTAGTGATTGATCCAAAAACCTGTACTCGATGTGGAGAGTGCGTGAAAGTTTGCCAACCCGGGGCGATCGATCTCAATATGAAAGAAAAGCAAGAGGAAATGGAGGTCGGGGCTGTTGTCTTGGGATTTGGGTTTGAGCCCTTCGTTGCCCAGAAAAAAGGGGAATATGGTTTTGGTCGATATGCGAATGTCATGTCCAGCATTCAATTTGAAAGGCTGCTTTCGACATCGAGTCCGACGCATGGATTGCCGGTACGGGTTTCCGATGGGAAAAAGATGGAGAGGATCGCTTTCATCCAGTGCGTGGGATCAAGGGATCCCTCTTGTGGTCAGAATCACTGTTCCACGATTTGCTGTATGTATGCGACCAAACAGGCGATGATTGCGAAAGACCGATCCCCCGGTCTGGGCGTGACCTTTTTTTACATGGACATCCGGCCCATGGGAAAAGATTATGAACGGTATTATGAGAGAGCGAAGACGGAATATGGGATCGAATATATTCGAAGTGCCATCTCTTCAATTAAAGAACTTCAGAAGACGAAAAATCTTCTCATCACCTACGTCAAAGAGGATGGGACCTTCGAGGAGAGGGAATTCGATGCTATCATCCTTTCCCTTGGGTTTACCCCACCGCCGTCCATCAAGGATTTAGCTCAAAGAATAGGCCTACAATTGAATCCGCAGGGTTTTTGCAAGACAGAGGAATTTTATCCTGCCCACACCTCTGTGGATGGGATTTTTGTAGGGGGAGCATTTCGAGGGCCACGGGATATTCCGGAGACCGTTGTTGAAGGTTCAAGTGTTGCCGCTTCTGTCGCATCCTTTCTCACTCCCCATCGTCAACCACAACCCTCTAAAGAATACCCCATGGAAGGAGCCTTAGGGGAGGAGATTCCAAAAATAGGAGTCTTCCTCTGCCATTGCGGAGAGGAGTTGAAGAAAAACTTGTCTATCTCTGATCTCGCCAACGGGACAAGACAGTTGAGAGAAGTGGTCCATGTCGAAGAGGTGAGTTTAGCCTGCCTTCCAGAGGATCTGGAGCTTATCAAAAAGAGGATCGGAGAACATGGTCTCAATCGAATCGTGATCGCTGGTTGCTCCCGTCTGGAGATTCGGGGGCCGATGGAGGAGATGGCAAAGGGGATGGGTTTCAATCCCTACCTTATTGAGTATGCCAATATACGCGAACAGTGCGCTTTTGTCCATGAGAATTATCCCCAATTAGCCACTGAGAAGGCGATGGCCCTAATCAAAATGGCAGCGGAGAGGGCGAGACGATCCCAGCCCATTCGAAAAGGCAAGCAGAAGATCGAAAAAAAGGGATTGGTAGTCGGAGGCGGACTTGCTGGCATGATGGCTTCCCTTCAACTTGCCCAACAAGGATATGAGGTGGATTTGATTGAGAAGGATAAAGAGCTGGGGGGGAACTTAAAAGAATCCTTTTATACCTTAAAGGGATCTAATCCTCAAGAATTTTTAAAACAACTGATCCAGCAGGTGGAAAACAACGAATCCATTCATCTTTATAAGGAGGCAGAGGTTCTTGGATTTGAAAAGAAAAACGGGCACTATCGAACAAAGATTCGCCATCAGAATATCGAGGACTCAACTCTAAAAGAAGAGAAAGTTCTCGATCATGGAGCATTAATCCTTGCTACAGGTGGGAAAGAGATCATTCCCAAAGAGTACCTTTATGGAGAGGATCCTCGAGTGATCACCCAAAGACAGTTAGAGAAGTTGATCCATCTTGATGAAGAGAGGATAAAGAAACTTCACTCCATCGCCATGATTCAATGCGTCGGCTCAAGAGATGAAGAACACCCCTATTGTAGTCGCATTTGTTGTGGCCATGCAGTGAAGAATGCCCTGAAGTTAAAGGGGAAAAATCCAGAGTTGAATATCTATGTCCTTTACCGAGATGTGAGGACCTATGGGTTTTATGAAACCTATTACCACGAGGCGAGAGAGAAGGGCGTGATTTTTATCCGATATGACTTAGAGAATAAGCCGAAGATTATTCCACAGGACGGGGGGTTGCAGGTCTCCCTGTTGGATCCCGCGATGAACCGCCCGATTGCGCTTTCGGTCGATCAAATTGTTCTCAGCACCGGAGTCGAACCCAATAATTCTCGAGAGTTGGCGAAGATCTTCGATGTGGACCTCAACCCGGATGGTTTTTTCATGGAGGCCAACCCCAAATCCGCTCCTCTTGATTCAGTGGATCGAGGAAAATTTTTCTGTGGACTATGTCATTCACCTAACTTTATTGAAGATACGATTTCTCAAGGGAATGCTGCTGCGGCAAGGGCAGCCGCCCTTTTGTCTAAAGAGGCGATAGAAGAAAAAGCCCATTTGGCCTATGTCATCAAAAGGCTTTGCTGTGGATGTGGCCTCTGTGTCACCGTATGCCCTTATGGAGCAAGAGTGATCAATGAAGAAGAAGGGAAAGCAGAAGTCATCGGATCGCTCTGCCAGGGGTGTGGCTCCTGTGTGATCGCTTGTCGAAATGCCGCCTCTCAGCAACGCAACTTTGAGAAAGAATTAAATCTGGCCGCACTGGATGCGGTCATCGACTAACAGAGCGTTAGGCGTCAGGGGTAAGGCGCAAGGCGAAAGAGATGAGAGGCGGAGTAGTTTATAAACCCCTAACGCCCCGCGACTAACGGAGGTTTAAGATGGCTGATTTTGAACCGAGGATTGTGGCTTTTCTATGTCATTGGTGCACTTATACCGGAGCTGATCTTGCTGGGACCACTCGGCAACAATATCCTCCCAACATCCGAATTATCCATTTGATGTGCTCTGGGGCGGTGGACTCCATTTATGTGCTGAAGGCCCTTATTGATGGGGCAGATGGCGTATTGATTGGAGGATGCCATCCTGGGGACTGCCATTATCAGACCGGAAATTATAAGGCTCGAAGGAGGGTGGCCATCCTAAAGGGCATCCTTCAGCAGATGGGTTTTACCGATCATCGCATCTGGCTGAGATGGATCAGTGCCAGTGAAGGGAAACTTTTCGCCGATACCGTAACGAAGATGGTTGAGGAGTTAAAAAAGATGGGCCCCAACCCGATGAAACAACTCTGGAACGCCTAAGAGAAAATGGTGCCGCAGGCTTAAGCCTGCGTTCACGGCATGAAAGGAGCATTACCGAACATGACGAAGAAGGCAACAGTCAAAGTGATTGAGGGAAAGACGGAAGAGTCCATGATCGGGTTTTTGAAATCTCTTTTGGAAAAAGAAGTGGTGGAGGCAATCCTCATTCCGAAAGGGCTACCTTCCCAGGAGGGATATGTCCAAACACTCATTCGAGATCCTGAAAAGCTGAACGGGGCATGCACCCTATCGCCCACCATGCCAGTTCAATCTGCAAGGGTTCTGTCCAATCTCAGTGTTAAAAATCTGGGGAAGAAAGTGGCAGCCGTATTAAAAGCCTGTGAGGTACGGGCAGCTGTTGAATTGGCAAAATTCCTTCAAGTCAAATTGGATAACCTTTACCTCATTGGTATCGATTGTCCCGGAACCTTTGAGGTTCCTGACTATGCAAAAATGGTTCAGGAAGGCAAGGGAGGAGCGTCCTTGACGAAAGAATTGCTCAAAGGCATGGAGAAAGGAGAAGTTTC
>JACAEV010000117.1 GCA_013388645.1 Syntrophaceae bacterium
ACATGGGTGATGTAAAATTTATCGACATGCTCTGTTTGGAATTTCCAAACTGTTTTTGCCTCAGGAGAAACCTCAATCACACGGTGATTCTTACTGTCCGTGATGACGGTATTTCCATTCTTTAATCGGATCGCACCTCTTGGCCACCAAAGCGTTTGAGTGGACCCATCTCCGTAAGACCATACCACCTCCTGTTTTCGATTGACCTCAAGAATTCGATTCCCATCGGAATCGGAGACCAGAATATTTCCATTTTGCAAAGGATTGGCATTATGGGGATGATGAAGCTCTTTTCCACCAAATGACCAATGGACCTTTCCCTCCCTGTCCACCTGAATACAGCGGTCATTATTTCGGTCGGTTAGCAGAAACGTCCCATCTTCCATTTCAAAAGCCTCGTTAGGATAGTGAAGATGGGATCCGTCTGAAAGTTTGCCTGTGCCTCCCCCCCATTCATCTGAACTCATCACTACCCTTTTGTCTGGGGTGACCTCGATCAACCGATTATTGGTCGTATCGGTAATCAATGTATTCCCATTTCTCAATCGCCTACCGCTGTGAGCAAATCGGAGACCCTCATTGTAATTCCAGACAATACTTCCAACAGGGTCTACTTCGACGATCTCACTTCCAAATCCTGCTTCATCCCCAGCGTCTGCAATGAGCGTATTCCCATTTGGCAAACGTTCCACCGCTAAAGGCATCTCCACATTGCCAGGAATTCCCCTTTGACACCCTGGACCAACAATTTCTGCCATGATCTCCTACTCCTTTCTTCATGTGATGGTTTTATTCCTCAATAGACCACCCATTTAATCTCTTTCTCTTTCTTCTCCCGGCCCAGATGGACTGAAAATTTAAAATGCTCCGCACAGGTAAAGGTGATTTGAAAGAGGATGGGAAGACCAGATTCTTCGAAAAAAGTTCGTTCCATGTAGAACAGCGGAGAGCCCATTTCGATTTGAAGCAGAGGGGCAATTCGCTGATCTGCCGTGGAAGACTCGATGGTCTGGATAGCCTCCTTCAGAATCACTCCTTTTTTCTGAGTTAGAATAGAATACAAAGATACCGTTGATTTTTTGTTTCTAAGAAACGGTTCGAGCAGCGATTGAGGTGCATATTCTTCGACCACCATCATAGGAATCGTTTTCCAATATCTCACTTTTTCAACAAAACAGATTTGGTCTGTCAGATTCAACTTGAGATAGCGGACGGGCTTGTCAAACCCTTGAATGACTTCAGAACGGAGAACCCTTGTTTCGGTCTCCAAACCGAGTAAAAGAAGCTCATCTATTTTTCCCGAGAGGGTTAGGATAATCTTTTCATCGGGACTCTTTTTAACCATCGTCCCTATTCCCGGCCTCCGATCCAGTAACCCTTCCCCCACAAGAAAGGAGAGAGCTTGCCGGACGGTTAACGGACTTACTCCAAATTGTTTCGAAAGTTCATTCTCCGGTGGAAGACGGTCACCCTCCTTCAATTCACCTGTGAGAATTTTCGATTTGAGAATTGCTTCAATTTGGAGATACAGAGGTAATTTCTTTCGTTGCACCATTTTGATCTCCATTTCACCCGTCCTCCCCTTCCTCATGGAAGGCATCTTCCCGTTTCTGTCGAATGGCAGGGAGAGCAATAACGATTAGCATGGCCAGGGCCATGAACAGGAAGGCCAAAGACAATGGTCGGGTAAAAAACACAGAAGGGTCACCTCGCGAGAGCAGCATGCCTCGTCGCAAGTTCTCTTCCATCATCGGCCCCAAAACAAATCCCAGGATCAAAGGTGCTGGTTCACATTCAAGTTTTGCGAAAGTGTAACCCAGAAGGCCGAAGAGCGCTGTTAACCCGATGTCAAAGGTATTATTGTTCACGCTGTAGATGCCAATACAGCAAAAGAGCAGAATGGCGGGATAGAGAAGACGGTAGGGAACGGAAAGAAGTTTCACCCATATCCCGATCAATGGCAAGTTCAGGATGACCAACATCAGATTGCCGACCCACATCGATACAATAACCCCCCAGAAGAGCGTAGGGTTACTACTGATGACCCGAGGCCCCGGTTGAATGCCATGGATGATCATGGCGCCAGCCATCATGGCTAAGATAACATTGGACGGTATGCCGAGTGTGAGCAAAGGGACGAAGCAAGTTTGCGAAGCCGCGTTGTTTGCCGACTCCGGGGCCGCGACACCTCGAATGTTGCCTTTGCCAAAACTCTGGGGGTCTCGGGACATCTTCTTCTCCAGTATGTAGGAGATAAACGAAGCCAGGATGGCACCTCCGCCTGGCAGAATTCCCAACAGGGATCCTGTGAGTGTTCCACGAGCCACAGCGGGTGCAGCCGCTCTGATATCCTTTTTGGACATCCAAAACCCCATTATTTTACTTTTGAGAATTTCACGCTTTTCTCTCCGTTCAAGGCTCTTGATGATCTCGGATATACCGAAAAGGCCCATGGCAAGAGGGACAAATCCGATGCCGTCTGCCAGCTCGGGGATGCCGAAAGAGAAGCGATGTGTGCCACTTGTAATATCCGTCCCAACCATTCCAAGGATCAGGCCAAGCACGACCATTCCCACGGCTTTAATCACTGACCCTGATGCAAACACAATGGAACCGATCAATCCGAAGACCATCAAGGAGAAATACTCCGCCGGTCCGAATTTGAAAGCGACTTCAGACAAAGGGATGGCTAAAACGGCAAGAAGGAGTGTGGCGAAGCAACCCGCAACAAATGAGCCGAGCGCAGCGATGGTCAGGGCCGCTCCAGCTCGGCCCTGAAGTGCCATCTGATAACCATCCAGACAGGTCACTACCGAAGAAGCCTCTCCCGGCACGTTGACCAGGATAGAGGTCGTAGAGCCTCCATACTGAGCGCCGTAGTAGATACCAGCGAGCATAATCAAGGCTGAAACAGGAGGCAAGGCAAAGGTTGCGGGAAGCAGGATGGCGATGGTCTGGACTGGCCCAATTCCGGGGAGAACGCCAATGAGCGTTCCTATCAGTACTCCGAGGAAGCAATAGAGGAGATTCTGTGGAGAGATCGCTGTCTGAAAACCGAGGGTCAGATTGGATAGAAGTTCCATACCGTCTCTCCTCGTTTGAGGTTAAGTCCGTCCAGCTAAAAAAGAAGGCCACACGGGGATCTGGAATTTGAGGAGGTAGACAAAGATGATCAGAACAATGGCGAGTAATACAAAGGCATTCAGGATTGCCTCCTTTTTTCTGAATTCGTCACTCGCCATGCTTGATACGATGATAAGAATCACTGTGGAAAAGACAAGCCCAAGCGGCCGTAGGACCAGTCCGAAAAGGATGACGGAGGAAAGCACGAGAACCACCGGTTTTGCTCGAAAGGATCGTGCCTTCCTCGTCCCTTCTGCCTTGGAGAGGCTTCTCAGTGAAATCACGAGGCCTAATCCCGTGAGCATCCCACCAAGGACAAAAGGAAAATATCCGGGGCCCATCTTTGCAGATGTCCCAATCTGGTAACTTCCAGAAAAAACCATGGATGCAATACCAAATAATATGAATATCAGACCGGTCTTGAAGTCCTTTGTTTTCTTGATATGCATCACAGCCGCCATCCTTTGCATGATGGGGTCAATCTGCTTTGAATCCTGAGGCCTTGATGATGGGTCCCCATTTTTCACGATCCTGCTTGAGGATATGACCGAACTCCTCTGCTGTCGTCCCGGTCACATCAGATCCCATCTGCTGGATCTTTTGGGTCACATCCGGTATTTTGATGGCTTTGACAACCGCCTGATTCAGTTTGTCAATGACCGGTTTGGGTGTTTTGAAAGGGACCACGATGCCATTCCAGCCCACACCTTCAATGTCCTTATATCCCAACTCCTTGAAAGTAGGAATTTCAGGATGTTTACGGGAGGCGCCTGCGGTGGCCAAAATCCGTATTTTATCCGGATGGTGCTGGATATGGGTATCGAATACATCCACGGCCATCGGAATCTGCGCTCCGATCAGTGCGGTGACAAGAGGGGCAGAGCCACTATAAGGGGCATGGACCATCTCGACCCCTGCATACTTGCTGATCATCAGACCGAAGAAATGGGGGAGGCTGCCGGCTGCAGGGGAACCATAGTTGGCCTGCTTCGGATTTTTCTTCATCCAGTCGATCAGTCCCTTTACATCCTTGATATTAGAACTCGCCGGAACAGAGAGGACGAACTCATAGGTATTGATTTGGGATAAGGGCTTAAAATCCTTGTCGGGGTCATAGGAGAGTTTGGAGTAGACCATAGGACTCACGACGAAAAGAGCAGGATTAACAAAAAGCATTGAACTTCCGTCTGCCGGCTGACCTTTGGCATATTCGGTGCCGATTCGGCCGCCAGCGCCTGGTTTATTCTCGACAATGACCGTCTGACCCAGGGAATCCTTCAATTTGTCTGCGATCAAACGGGCCAACACATCTGACCCGCCGCCAGCTGGATAGGGTACGATGATCTTGATGGGTCCCTTAATCTCCTGAGCGGATCCTAATGCGACACCTAAAATTAGAACCATGACTGCCATAACAACGATCCCAACTGACTTTGAAATTATAGACCGCATAATTGCACCTCCTTTTGGTTTCTATGTTTCTATAGTCATACATAGAAATAAATAAATGTCAAGGGGAAAAAAGGTCTGTTCTGATTTGCTCGCAAATTAAGATTTTCAAAAAGGAAAGTGGAGGTGATGAGTGCTCTGAAAGAGCGTGAGGTGATTGAGGCGGCCTTGGGTAGTCTTCAATCTCCTTCTAATAGCTTCTTTTTCCTATTCCGAATTTGTTCTCTACTCAGGGTTTTGCAAAGTCTGTCGGTAATTTTTTCGAGATCCGTTTATATTTTTCCTTCTGTAAGGAATTTTTTAAGGTTATTCACATCCAATCTTTTTATCCCCAACTTTTCCACGGTCCTTCCGGTTTCCCAATAATTTTCTCCGTTGATCGTGGAGCATAATTCTATAACGGAATCATGGGCAGGCGTCGGAATGTTAAGCATATCGGCTAAGCTAGAAATGAGAACCATTCCATAGGGTACATCTTCTGTAATGAATCGATCTTTCATATTTTCCGGTCCCTTCATTTTCATCCCAACCTGTATACTATCCTTTCCGAAGGCACTGTCCATACTGGTATTCAAAATTTTCTTATTGCATTCCTCAACGGTATTTCCTAAGTTGTATCCCCTTGAATTTAAATTATCCCAATGATAAAGCTTCCATCCCATGGCATCACAAATGGTAATCTTCTCTCTGGTTAAGGCCTCAAAGATCCTCGCCACAGAAGGAGTCATTCCTTCCACATAGAGGTAAAAATCCCCTTTGGAGTATTCGATTCGGGTGGCACTCAAGAGGGTTGCAGCAGGATGAACGACAGGATTGGGGTTATTGATCGCTGCCTCTAGAACATCTTTGGCCGGCTGGATTGATTTATACAGAGACTTAAGTTGAGGGATTGTTGCTCCTGTTCGAGATGCGGGAAAGACCCCTGTGGGCAGGATGACCGCCTCAGTGAAGACCATTACTTTTCCTGGCTCCATCATTCTTGCACCGTAGGGGAGAGTTACCCCTTCACAGAGGGTCACGTCTTTTCTCGCTCCTTTTTCTCTGAGAACCTGATGAATCTCAAGGGTCCCTCCTGACCCTGGGAAAAGAGCAATGATCTGGCCGTCCTCGAGATAAGGGGCCATGGCCATCGCCACAATTCTTTGTCCAAAGGCAGGCATGATTACTAAAATGATAGACACACCTTTGATCGCTTCTGCAATATCTATTGTGGCCAAGTGAATTTTTGCTACTCCGGTAGGACTCACACCTTCTTTCACGATTTCTCGGGTTTCCAGGACTTTTTGAATGTTTGATTTAAACTGAGGAAACTCGAACA
>JACAEV010000096.1 GCA_013388645.1 Syntrophaceae bacterium
ATGGAAGAGCAATCTTCTCAACCTAAGGGAGGCAGGGGGAAAAGAAAAATCATTATCTTCGGAGCCATTGGAATCGTTGTAATCGCAGGGGCTCTTCTTTTTTACTTTTTCTATCTCCAGCATCCCAGCCGGCAGGCACTTGCCCGGGTAAATGAGGAAAAGGTCACGATTGAACAGTTTAATAAAGAGCTTGGCAAGGTAGAAGACCCTCTGATGCGGGAAATGCTCCAGGAGGAGCCCGACAAATTTCTTGAAGGGATGATCATGAAGACGCTCCTTTTACAGGAGGCAAAGAAGCAAGGCTTTTCTCCCCCTGTAAAAACTTATAAGGATGCAGAAAAAAATGCTCGATCACCCGAAGAATCCATGATCACTGGTTTTTTAGAAAAAAAATTTTCTTCTCCACCGGAGGTCACACGGGAGGAGACTGAAATATTCTATAAGATGTACAAAGATCAAATGCAGGGACAACCTCTAAAAGAAGTAACCCCGGCAATCGAGCAGCTCATCCGGGAAATGAAACAACGTGAAGCATTGGGGCAGTTTCTTGGGGAACTTCGAAAAAATGCCAAGGTGGAAATTAACCAGGAACGTTTACAAAAAATTGCTGCCAAAGCACCTGAATCAAATACGGAAGAGGAGTTCAAGCAGGCTCTCACCAGCGGCAAGCCCATTTTGGTCGATTTTGGAGCAAATTCCTGCGTCCCTTGCCGGCAATTGAGACCCATCCTTAAAGAAATCAATAAAGAATACTCGGAAAAGGCGAAGATTTTAGTGATCGATGTTTACAAATATCAGAAGCTTGCCCAAGAGCACAAGGTGATGCTCATCCCTACGTTGATTTTTTTTGATCCAAAAGGAAAAGAAGCCTTCAGACACGTCGGACCATTAGAGAAAGATAAAATCGTCGCCAAATTAAAAGAAATTGGGATGGGCACCTAATTCAATTTCGGATTGTAAAATTCGGACAGCCAAGATTTTAGATGTTGTCGCCAAACAGGATTGACTGAAATAAATTAAGACGAATTTCGTCTGTGATTATTGACAAGCATCACTTCTTGTGAAAAGATAACGATAAATCTTATAAAAAATTGTTGAATAAAAGATATCAATAATACGTCAAATGGTATAGATGTTGGGTAGTAAACCGGATGATTTAGAATTCGTCAATATGGAGAGAACAGACGCCTGAATGTCAACAGTGACTTCTAATATAAGAGAAAAAAATTATGGGTATCAGTTCATTGGTAGACTAAGAAGGAGAAAAAAAATGAAAAAATTACTTTGGGGAACAATTTTTTTAGCATGGGCCATTACGATTCCAACATTTACGATGGCGAGGGTAGATGTAAATGTCAGTATTCCTCTTCCGCCACCCATCGTATTTCCTGCACCACCCCAGGTGATAGTGATTCCTGAGACTTATGTCTACGTTGTCCCTGAAATAGACATCGACATCTTTTTCTATGGTGGATGGTGGTGGCGCCCATGGGGAGGCCGTTGGTATCGATCACGAGCTTATGATTCAGGGTGGGTATACTATCAAGGTGTCCCATCCTTCTATCGAGGACCCCTTATTGATTGGAGAATTTATTATAGGGATCGTGTCTGGAGGGGACATCCTTGGGACCACCGTCGAGTAACCCTTCCTGAGCTTCGTCAGAATTGGAGGAACTGGGAAAAGAACAGATACTGGGAAAGGCAACACAGCTGGGGTGTTCGAGGTTTGGAACCCAGGAAGCAACCTCCACACGGAGGATCGATTAAACCACAACCGCCAAAACCACAAGAGCGAGGAGCGGTTAAACCTCAGCCATCGAAACCTCAAGAGCGACGAGACATTAAACCTCAGCCATCCGGGCCACAACATCAGGAAGGTAAACCGCATGGAAAACCAGGTGGAGAGGATATAGAAAAACCGGGAAGAAAGTAAGGTAGTATAGGAATTTGTAAACCTCAAAAGCCCCATCCCAAAAGATGGGGCTTTTTTTAGATTTGAAATTGCTTTAGTCACTCAATAAAATGTTAAACCTCATAGAACTTTCTTTGTTAAGGATAATATTCAGCATTAAATTATCGTTGAAGCATTTCCTTATCTTTTCATTGGCCAATAACATTACCGGAGGACTTATCTACATTTCCCTTCTGACCATCCCATCAAAAACATGATATTCGGTACAAAAAAGGCTCTACCGGCCTAAAATGATGCGTAGGTCGTCAAAACAGCCAATGAGTTTTTGCAACGATTTAATTAGGTGAAGATTTGATCTAAGGACTGATCAGGCCGAAGTCTCAATAGGAAATCTTCACAAGGTACACATAGAATCTCATCTGTTAAATATCGATCTTTCCCTCGATAAAGCAAAAAGGTCTTACATCGCGGATATTCTTCCCTAAATGATCGAAGTCCTTGCAGATCATTGGGCCTTACTTTTTGGGCATTCTTGACCTCTATAGCCCACACGCCTTCAGGCCCGTAAACAATAAAATCTACCTCCACACCAGATCTCGTCCGCCAGAAGAATAATTCCCTCTTCACCTGAGAATACGCCACCCATGCCCTTAGATGCTGAGCTACTAACCCTTCAAGCGCCTGTCCTTCAATTTCTCCCGGCCGATCCAGAGGACCATGCGGTCTCAAAGATCTAAAAACACCCGTATCGAACAAATAAAACTTTGGATGTACGGAAAGCCTTCGTTTCGCCTTTTTAGTAAACATGTGCAGACGCCAGCCCAATAAGATATCCTCAAGGATTCCTATATAACCTTCCACTACCTTGCGTTCCACTTCACACTCCCGAGCTACATTGCTGATGTTCAAGACTGAGGAATGGGAAAAACTAATAGACTCCAAAAATCGGGAGAAATTACCAATGTTTCTTACCAGCCCCTCCATCTGGACTTCTTCTCGGAGATAAAGGGTAGCGTAAGAGCGAAGGACTTCAGCCGGATTCTCGGAGGCGATGATGAGTGGTAAAAGTCCATCATGAAGCGCTTGATGAAGGTTAAACTCCTTACCAAGCTCTGCTGCCATGAAGGGATGCAAAGTATGCAAGAGCGCCCGTCCTCCGAGTAAATTTACACCAGCACGTTTTAGTTTCCGTGCGCTTGACCCCGTCAATACAAATTTCCATCCTTTCTTTGCCTCGATTAAGCCGTGAACCACCATCAGTAGTTCTGGAACTCTTTGTATCTCATCGATGACAAGATAGCCTGACTTTGGATGAGCGTCCACTATCTCCCTGAGGCGTTCAGGCATTGCCGAAAAAAGGCGAACTCTTTCCGGATCGAGTAGATCAATATAAACAGCATCCCTGAAATGTTGATGGACAAACGTGGACTTACCTGTACCACGGGGTCCAAAGAGGAAAAAGCTTGATTTCGGAGGCTGGAAAATTCGGTTAATTATTTCCATTTTGCGCCTCAAAATGGAATTTTCAATTCCTTTTTATCACATATTATCCCCTACGTCAAGTAGAGGTAATTTATCGCGTTGCTCTCGGGGGAATCCGGTTTGGCTCCCTTGGTATTCCAACAAACATGCGTGAAGGTCAAGCGATCTTGGTTAAAAACCCCTGGACCATTGAAGCCCTCGGTAAAAAACGACTTGGGGGACAGGGCATTGCCACGAATTGGTTTTGTCTTCACTTCGGCGAGATCACCCCATCTCTTCTTGGCCGAGCAATCATTTATGACAAACCCTTATCCATATATAACGCTCACCTCCACGAAGGCTCATTCAAAGGCACAGAACTGGAAGCAATGTTTAAACGCTTGGCCCAAGAAATGACAACAGAAAAATTAGAAGAGGCGAGGAAAGCTATAGAAAAAGATATAGAGAGGCGAAAGCTTGAGATTGCTAATCTAATCAAGTTTGTCGAAGAGACACTCCCACCGGATATGCCTGCGATCATTCTTGGAGATTTCAACACAACCTTCGAGAGTGGTGAGCTTAAACCCCTTCTCGCCGGAGGCAAGTGGATCGATAGTTTCAGGTCCAAGAATCCCCATGAACAGGGTGTGACCTGGGATCCTCAGCATAATCCGAATTACCGTCCAGCAGAGAAAGTTAAAGACCCCCATGGTACGTTGCATGCTTATCATGGATCTCATCCATACAGAATTGATTTTATTTTGGTAAACGACCGTATTCCCCATGATCACATCCTAAAAAGCAGAGTCGTCTTTACTCCCATGGATGGACTTTCCTCTTCGGATCACTACGGTGTGCTCACGACATTGAAGTGGTCACCAAGGGATTACACTTTGAACCAACGGCGCTGAAGACCGTAATAAAGTAGTAGTCCTGCCAAGTAAGCCACCCCCATATTCCACATGGCTGTGCCAGCAGTAATGAGGAGGACAAAAAGGTTTTGTTTTTTCAGCCTAATATCCTTAACAACCAGTGCGAGTTCCACTCCGGCAAAAAAAAGGATGACACCCAAAATCGGACGCGGAAAGACCTGCAGGAGGAGCGTAACAGAATCACTTAAAAAAAGCCCCACCAAAAGAATAATGATACCTAAAATAACCAGAGCCCCTCCAGTTCTCGCACCAAACCGGATATGACCCGCCATCCCCCCTGCCCCATGGCACATGGGTATTCCTCCAATGAAGGTGCTCATTAAGTTCATGACGCCATGATCAATGCTGATCGTCTTTGCCGTCACCTTTCGGTCAGGAAAGTAGGTATTGTTTTCGGAAACTGTTGCGATAATCGCATTTCCGAGAGTAAGAGGGGCTTGAGGAAGTCCTAAAATGACAAATCCTGAAAGGAGTTCTTTCCATGAAATTCGTCCAAAGGTCAACTCAGGCAATCGGAATCGAACCGAGAGATTTGAGAGCTCTCCAATCAATTCTGGTTTTTGGATAAAGGCCACCACGATTCCATATGCCAGAAGGCACAACATGGCGGGAAAACGCTTGCTATTCAGAAGGAGGAGGGTAATGATCACCCCTCCGATGGCAATCCATGGGGTTCCCCTCATCAAACTCAATCCTTCTACGAGGAAGCTCAGACCCAATCCGAGCATAATGCCTCGGACGACAGGTTTTGTAGTTATCTTCTCGATCCAGGTAATCGCACCCGTTAATCCCATCAGAAGCCAGAAAAGGCCCGTAAAGATCCCCGACCCCCAGATCATCCCAGGAGTGATAGACCCGGCATGGGCGATGGCCATTCCTCCAATCGCCTTCATGGGTTGAACAGGAACAGGAGTCCTGAAATAAAGTCCAACGAAAATTTTGAAGATGCCGAAGGCCACCAGAATACCCAACGGGTCCATTTTATTGAGGGTAATGTATCCCACGATAAAAGGGATCAAGGTCCCTAAGTCGCCGAAGGCCCCGGCAAGCTCCATCTTGTTATAGTCATTTCCAAAAAATCGCATATCTTCTTCTTTAAAATAATGAACGTTTTCCTGACTTCTGTTTAAATCTCCTCTCCACTATTCTGTTGAGATCGCTTAACAACGAATCAACTCGGTCAACAAAGGCCTTTCCCTGCTGTGTTAATTGGGCTCCTCCTCCTTCTTTTCCACCCA
Organism: Syntrophaceae bacterium; assembly: GCA_013388645.1. Taxonomy (GTDB): domain Bacteria; phylum Desulfobacterota; class BSN033; order BSN033; family UBA1163; genus UBA1163. Next base: position 5,544 of record JACAEV010000096.1, read on the forward strand.
ACTTCGTATCCACGATTTTAAACCCTGCCCTTTGTTCGATTTTTTTAATCACTCCCCAGGCATGCCGGTAAGACATCCCAAATTCCTCGGCGGCCCGCTGAATGGAACCAAACCGATCTACCGCAAGAAGCAAAGCCGTTTTACCACCCCCAAGCACCACCTCCCCCTTATTTTCGATCCAGAATTTCGCTTTAATTTCCATTGGAAACCTCCTTAAAAATTGATCATACGATATGCTAATAAAAGCATATTGTCAAGAAAATCTTCTCATAAAACAAAATTTACGGATGGTTGAGTAGATGGCATCTCCTCAGCGAGGATGAAAGAAATTAAAATCTAAGAAGTTACTCACTTAATCCATTGAGGGCAGTAATGGGATCTTCAAAGCATCTTCAGGAATTATTCCTGTTAAGGATTTCAAGAATGCAACAACTTCTTCGACCTGAGCCTTGTTCAGGTCTTTTCCCAGCTGAATTTTACCCATAATCCAAACCGCATTCTCAAGTTTATCCACAGAGCCATCATGGAAATAAGGAGCAGTTTTCCCAACATTTCTGAGGATCGGGACTTTAAAAACGTATTGATCGGCGTCGTTTTTCGTGACGACATATCTCCCTTCATCTATTTGTTCGCTCTTCGTATATTTCCAATACGGTTCGAATATTCCAAACGTTTCATACATCTGTCCGCCAACATAGGGGCCGGAATGGCACATAATACAATCTGCTTCTATATAGGTTTTCAACCCCCCTTTTTCTTTTCTATTCAATGCAGTGATATCGCCTTTCAAAAATGAATCGAAGTGAGAGGGAGTGACAAGTGTCCTTTCAAAAGCCCCAATGGCTTTTGCTAAATTGTCTACTGTTATAGGATCGTTGTCTATCGGGAAGGCTTTTTTAAATAGTTCCCCATACCCTTTCATTTCTTTCAGTTTTTTGACCACAGCCTCGTATGAAGGCATTCCAAATGAAGGTGGACCGATCACGGATTGTCTTGCCTGATCTTCCACATTCTTTCGGTTTCCTATCCAATGGGCGGAAATCTGTCCTGCTGCATTTAAAATGGTGGGGGCATTTCTGGGATTGACCTTGCAATGATTCCCTATAGATTTCCTTAAACCATCCGTCGCATACAAACCGATTGGATGGCACCTTGCACAGCTGACTGTTCCGCCTACCGAAATCCGTGTTTCATAAAAAAGTATTTTCCCCAATTTAACCTTCTCAGAAGTGATCGGATTTTTTTCAGATGTCATGGCCTGTGGGAGCGTGCCAAAAATGTTTATAGCCTTCTTTAATAAATCCGCATCCTCATCGTCAGCGGATAGAAGATGGGTGAGAAATATTGACAAGAGAACGACCACGATCGTTAATACATTTTTACTCCCTCTCCTTACCTTCTGCATAAGGGTCCCCCTTGGTTGAAACATGGGTATCAAGATTCCCTTCTTTTTATTTTCAACAAATTTATAATCTGTGCAATCATTTCATAATCAGGTGATCAGTGATTTTTAGATTTTTTCAGAAATCTCATACCCCATCCCATATTGAAAATTACCATCCAGCAGGGCAAGCAGGCCAGCGGAAAAATATTTAGGGCGGCACCTCTTTTGAATCAACTTCAAACATTCCAGACCTAAGAAAAACAATTCTCCCATTGATCAAGTCTTTTCGCCTCAATTTCTGATCATCCGCAATCCTAAATATTTTGAAGCCCGGTCTGCCTGCCCTCCCTCCTGAATCCATTCTCGCATCACAATTTTGGAGATGCTTCCATATTAAAATGATTCAAATGGTTTTAAAAGGGTAATAAAGTTTAATGCGTTTTTGTGACAAAGCAAACTTGATTTGACCTGTCATTTCCTTTATGATGAAGTAAATGAAAGGCTTTTTCAATCAACTTCTTCGGATCGATCTATCAAAACAAAAGTCCACAGTCGAACCCATCCCTGAATCCATACTTCGAACCTATCTGGGCGGGAAGGGTTTAGGGACTTATCTTCTTCTTAAAGAAAATCCGCCCCATATTGATCCCTTCTCACCTCAAAACCGCCTCATCATCACATTGGGACCTCTGGCGGATACCCCTTTTTATGGGTCCAGTCGTTACGCCGTCTTCACCAAGTCCCCTCAGACGGGCATCTATTCCGAATCCTACTCTGGAGGGAAGATCACCCTTGCCCTCAGTCGCACGGGTTATGACGCTATCATTATTGAGGGAAAGTCAAAGCATCCTCTTTTTCTTGAGATCAGTGATAAGGAGGTAACATTTCACTCTGCATCAAGACTCTGGGGAAAAGAGACTTATGAGTCAGAAGAGGCCATTCTCAAGAAGGTCGGTAAAGACTCTGGCGCCATGGTCATTGGTCCAGCCGGTGAGAACCTGGTTAAATTTGCAGTGATCGAGAGTGAACACTGGCGTTCTCTCGGAAGGGCAGGAATTGGTGCGGTGATGGGGTCAAAGAGTTTAAAAGGGATCGCCTTCCGCGGAAAAAAACGGAGGGAGTTGGCAGACCTTCCTTCATTAAAAAATTTAGCTCAGAAATTCAAGGAACGAGTTAAAGACAATTCCACCGTCCATATTTATAAAAAATATGGAACCCCGATGTTGGTTTCCATCATGAACACCATTGGAGCCTTTCCTACCCAATATTGGTCCAAGGGAACATTGGAGGGATGGGAGGGCATCAGTGCAGAAAGCTTGATGGAGCGTTGTCAGGTGAGTTCGATAGCTTGTCCCTATTGCTTCATGGCCTGTGGGAAAATTTCTGAGGTCAAACAGGGGAGGCACCAAGGTCTCCGCATCATGGGTCCTGAGTACGAAACCATTTATGCGTTCGGGGGACTCTGTATGGTGAAATCCATTGAGGAGATCATCTATTTGAACGACCTCTGTGACCGCTTGGGAATGGATACGATTACGGCTGGAAACTTAGTTGCCTTTGCGATCGAAGCTTCCAAAAATAAAAAGATCAAGGAAAACCTCCAATATGGAGAGGTCGATGGGATTGCTAAGATCTTAACCAAAATCGCGTACAGAAAAGGAATCGGTAAAATTTTATTAGAAGGGGTTCGCCATGCAGCAAAAGTCTGGGGGATGGAAGAAAAGGCAATCCATGTGAAAGGACTGGAGCCTGCAGGTTTTGATCCCAGGGTACTGAAGGGAATGGGACTTGCCTATGCGACCTCAGATCGAGGGGCGTGCCATCTGAGGGCAACTTTCTATAAATCTGAACTCTCCGGTCAGATCGATCCTGATCAGATCAAGGGGAAGGCGAAACTTTTTGTGGATTATGAGAATAAGATGACCCTTTTCGATGCCTTGATCCTCTGCCGGTTTTATCGAGATTTAATCACCTGGAAGGACCTCCAGGAGATCATGAAAGCGACTTGTGACCTTTCGCTCAAAAAGCATGAACTAAAAACCATCGCCTCTGGGATTATCAATCTTGCCCGAACGTTCAATCAACAAGAAGGGATAACGAGAAGAGAAGACAAATTACCACGTCGTTTTTTTCGGGAAGTACTTCAGGGAACGGAAAGAACCATCCGTCCCGAAGACCTCGATTTAATGTTGAAGGAATATTATCAGCTACGGGGATGGGAATAGAATCTTTACCCCATATTCTTAACATGTTAATATAATTTTTAAATGGACAATAGAGATGGAAAAGTGGAATGTCGGAATCTTGATCTTCAAAGATGTTGAGGTGTTGGACTTTGCAGGGCCTTTCGAGGTTTTCTCTCGTACGAGACTTGTACTGGGTGTTGAATCGCGCCGATCTGAAGAGAGCGCACCCTTCAGCGTCTTTACGGTCGCCAAGGAGGGGACACCTGTCATGACGACAGGGGGTTTAAAAGTCATTCCTGAATTTGCTTTCAGCAACACTCCTCCCATCGATCTTTTGGTCTTGCCGGGCGGTTTTGGAACACGACCTCTCCTCGCTGATCAGGAAACACTCGATTGGATCAGACAGATTGCAACCAAAGCAAAAAAGGTCACATCGGTATGTACCGGCTCCCTTCTTCTTGCTAAATGTGGCCTTTTAGAAAATCATCGCGCAACAACCCATTGGGCCGTCCTGGATCTCTTACAGTCGTTAGATAAAAGTGTGAAAGTCGAACGAAACCGGCGAGTGGTGGATGACGGGATCATCACTTCGGCGGGCGTGGCCTCAGGAATAGATATGGCATTTTATGTTGTAGAAACCCTCTTCGGTCGGGAAATCGCTGATGATACTGCCCGATATATCGAATTCCGTCGAACGGGTTTTTGAGAATATGATACGCCTTCGAAGCTTAAAAACCAAAATCCTTCTCAGCGTCATCATCGTGGTCGTGGTGATCGAGGGGCTCTTTCTTACTCTCAATATTAGGTCCCTCTCCCGGCAGATTCTTGACAAAACGGAAGAGGAAGCCTTTAACCTCAGCGAGACCATTCGGTTAAGTATTCGCAATGCCATGATCAAGGACCGAAGAGACGAATACCAGAGAATCATTGATGATGTGGCTCAGAGAAAGGGTATCGCCGAGGTTAGGATTTTCAATAAACAGGGCGAGATCACCGTCTCTTCTGATAAGGCGAAGGTCGGAACAGTCGTCGACAAGAAGGCAGAAGCATGTTATGGATGTCACCGGGAGGACCAGGCAAAGGTCCTCCTCCCATCGGATAGTAAAACCCGCATTTATCATACTGAAAAAGGAAGCCTTCTCGGATTAATTAATCCAATCTACAATGAATCCTCTTGCTACCCCTGTCATCCGAAAGCGACAAATGTCCTTGGGGTATTAGATACCATGATCAGCCTCGAAGATTTTGAAAAGGAAAAGGCCCAAATTTACAATCGGATGATACTTTCAGGAATGGTCAGTGTGATGGTCTTGGGTTTGTTGCTCGTCCTATTACTGACACGGGTGGTCAACCGACCCATTGACAAACTCTTGGCGGCGACCAAAACGGCGGCTCATGGAAATTTGGATCAAACGGTCTCTATCCGTTCTCATGATGAACTCGGAGAACTTTCTGAATCGTTTAACAATATGATTGCGGAATTGAAACGATCCCGCGATGCCATTGAAGAATGGACTCAAACCTTGGAACATCGCGTTCAGGAAAGAACCCAGGAACTTCAGCGAATTCAGGACCAGCTCGTGCGCGCGGGGAAAATGGTGGCCTTGGGTGAACTGGCTGCTGGGGTGGCACATGAGATCAATAACCCCCTCACCGGAGTCCTCACCTTCAGTTCCTTGATGCTAAAAAAAGTGGACGAAGCTCATCCTTGGAAGAAAGATCTTGAGAATATTGTCCAACAAACGACTCGATGCCGAAACATTGTGAGGGGACTTCTGGACTTTGCCCGCCAAAGAAAACCGGATAAGAAAGAGTGGGATATTCACAGCATCATTAACCAAACGATCACCCTTGTTGAAAATCAGGCCCGTTTCCAAAATATCAAAATTATCAAGGAATTTAAACCAGATATGCCTCTGCTTTTTATTGACGCTGACCAGATTCAGCAGGTGTTCATGAATATCATCATAAATGCCGCAGATGCGATGGCAGGGGACGGAGGGGCGTTAACGATTAAAACAACGATGAAGGACACCATGGCGGAGATCTCGTTCACCGATACAGGATGTGGGATGTCAAAAGAACATCTCTCTAAACTTTTTGCCCCCTTCTTCACCACCAAAGAGGTTGGAAAAGGGACGGGGTTGGGATTAGCGATCAGTTATGGAATCGTTCAAAGCCACAATGGTGAGATTGATGTGGAAAGTGAGTTGGGAAAGGGATCCACTTTCAGAATCAAACTCCCCATTGAAAAACAAGATGGGGAGTTGTGGAGATCGGGAGAAAGGGAGAATATGCGCCCCCAATAAATGAGGGCGCTACTGCTATTTCACGTTTTTCACAAATTCAGCCAAGCGATTTACAGCATCCTCTTCTTTTTCAAACCCTACCCCCCCTAGAAGATAAAATCCTTTCTGGAGGATCATGACTTTCCCCTGGTACGGATCTTCTCCTTTTAATACGCTCGTGCCAAGTTGAATTAAGCTTTCTGAAGAAACCTTTCCTTTTTTGGAAAGATCATCTTGATACAACTTCAGGCCCCTCGTCGCTTCCTGAGCATCCTTAAAAATGGCTAAAAAAAGTTTAAATTCTTTATCCCCAGCCTTATCCTTAACCTCGACCTTCTCTATATAGGCCCCCTGGAATCCTCTTTTGAGAAATTGATATCCCAAAAGCCCCTCTGAATAGTATTGAATAGACCCTGGTTTGAGCCCCGTCTTAGGAAAATAGCTAATCTCCTTGGGAGGAAGTGTGGGGTCTGAGATCTTCATTGCAACGATCTTAGAAAATTGACTTAAAAGGTCAGGAGTCGATTCGGTTGCATAAAGCATCACATAATACTTGCCCTTATAAAAGAGGGCGGTATGGTCATCGAGAAAGGAATCTAACCCAAACCCTCCCGGTCGATCCTCGTTTCTAAATCTTGAGAAGACACCAAAGGCCTGGACTACATTTCCCATATCATAAATATCTAACTCGATTTGATTTTCGCTTCGCTCCTGATTTTGATAAATGGCAAAAACCGACTTTTGAAATCCGTATTTCAAAAAGAGCTCTGCCTGACCATTAATATGTTCAAAGAGGGTCTTCTGATTGTAGGCTTGAGGGCCATGGATCAAAGTCCATCCTTTGGGTAAATCTCTCTTTGGGATAAGCGACTCCAATGGCACTGCCCATGAGATCGTTTGGAACCATCCCAATATTCCCATAAAAATTAAGAGAATCATCGCCAATCTACGAAGCATCGCCTTATCTCCTTAAATTTTAATTCTGAACTCCCTGCCTGCCGCAGGCAGGTGACCTAAAACCTCTTGGGCCAACTTTATCTGTGCCTTGATATCAAGCCCTCTCCGGCAAACAATAGAGCAGGATGAGCACTCAGAACAATGTCGAATGTTTTGAGCCGTCATGGTGTGTGAGGGGTCTCTGAAAAGAGCATCGTTCTCATATCCATCATGATACATCACCGTTCTTAACAGGTCACCAGGGGAAACCCCATAAGGGCACTCCCCAACACAGCCACCACAAAGGGTACAAATTCTTCCGCGAAGGAAAGATTGATATTGCTTTAGTCCATCTATATCGTTTTTTGAAAGAGAAGTCCCCATCACCGCCGCACATTCCTCGATCTGCTCAATCGTGGTCACCCCTGGAACGGCACAGCAAACATTCTGGTCCATCAGGATATATTTGAGAGCTGCCTGGTGCGGGCTCAGACCTCCCATCTTTTGCTTCTTATAGCCCCCTGCCTGAGTCTTCATTGCCACGATTCCGATTCCTGATTTGGCAGCCAATGCAACCGATTCTTTCAAATCTTTTGAATGGGTAAAATTATAAGCGACTAAAATGACATCATGAAGATTCGATTTTGCTGCTTCTTTCAGAAGAGAAGCCATATGGCTGTGGGTGGAAAATCCCGTGAAACGAACTTTACCTTCTTTTTTCATCTTTGACATGAATTCGAAGAGAGCGGCATCTGAAACTTCCTCCGGGGTGGAATGCCCATGCCATACCAGAACATCAATATAATCCGTCTGGAGTCTGCGAAGGCTTCTTTCCACGGAGGCCCGCATCTTTTTTTCATCATTGGCATGTACTTTTGTTTGAATAAAAATTTTATCCCTCTTCCCTTTAAAGGTCTGACCGACCATCTCCTCATTTCGACCTCGCATATAGCAGTCTGCCGTATCATAGAAATTAATTCCGAGGTCAAAAGCTCGAAGCAGCACAGCAGGATCGCTGCAATTCATCACCCCCATACTCACCGTGGTCACCTTTAGCCCTGTCTTTCCCAGGGTCCGATATTCAAGGGTGGGTTTCTTCTCTGCATGGATGGGTGGGAGGTTCTCTAAAAACTGGCTTGCCAATGCTCCACCCAAAGCAAAAGAAATGTTCTTCATGAATTTTCTTCTTCCTATCTTTTTTGAAAGCATCTATACCCCCACGAGAAAAAGTATTGTCGTCAATTATTACCTTAATTGTCCCAATTTTCAACAATGAGGGCTTGATATTCCTGTCCCAAACTCCCTCGTTGAGATGAAAGAATAATCTACCTCGAATATCACTCATCTCCAAAAATGTGTGTTTGATATTGTGATCATCATCGGATTCTGTGTTGCTGCCTTGATGGTACGTTGCTTCCTGAAAGCTTGCCTTGGGGATTTTAAAAGTGAAGCTCCATTTCAAATGAAAATATTGAACCTTTATGTGATTCATAAAGTTCTTTAAATTGAGTTGACGCAAGCATTGCCAAATCTCCCCTCG
>JACAEV010000148.1 GCA_013388645.1 Syntrophaceae bacterium
GTCTGGAAAGGCCATTTTCTGTCATTCCTGCGCATGCAGGAATCCAGTATTTTCATGTAGTTAGAATTCCCTGGATTCCCGTTTTCACGGGAATGACGACTTTTTACGATTCCATCAATCTTCCATTATTTAAGAACTCCTTTATTCATTGTTCATCGTTCATTGTCCATCGTTCATCGTCCTATTTTAGTCCTTCTTATATTTCCACAGCCAGAGGATTCCGATCACAATCAGAAGGATGGGGAGGAAGTAAGTTTTAATCAAGAAAGGGACTTTGATATGAATGGAGTAATACCTTGTGCCCAAAATCAAGATTCCGACGATTGCCGTCACCCAGGCGGCCAGACTTTTTCTATTATGAAAAATGCCTCCCGCTCCCAGGGCAATGACGACCCACGGCCATCCCTCTCTTAACCCATATCCCATTCCCGTTCGGTCTAAGAGGATCAGTACACCCATCACAATAAGAGCTAATGCCAGACCCATCTCATTTCTCCTTTTTCCCTATTGAATCAACTCTTCTGCATCCGCCATTTTTTCTTCTTTCCCTTTTTTCTTTCTTGAAATAACTTTAAAAATTTTTCATAATTGCACTTGGTCAAACTTATATTTTCAATATCCTATTTTCAGGAAAAACACAATTCCTATTTATCTATCACAGAGGAGGGCCTATGGATCCCAAATTAGTCAAGCAATTTATTTCTTTTCTGATCATCCTCTTTGCCTGGACCATTCTCTTGCTAATCGTTGGACCTAAATAATTTTTCTTGGATTCAGAAAAAAAAGAAATAAAAGAACGGCAGGGAGGTTTGAACCTTCTAAAGAAATGTGATATTTTAACTATGAGCCCACGTAGCTCAATGGTAGAGCTGCTGATTTGTAATCAGCGGGTTGGCGGTTCAAATCCGTCCGTGGGCTCCAGAATTTTCTTTCGTAAGCATTAAAGTAGGGGCTTGGTCAATCTATGAGACCGCTTGATACGAACTCAGACACCGAAAAAATCCAGATCGAAATTTTTCGACGTATGGAACCCCAAAAACGTCTTGAGTCCGCCGCGCTTTTATCTGAGACCTGCCGTACCCTTCTTGCAGAAGGAATACGAAAACGCCATCCAAACTATAATCAAGAGCAGGTGAGATTGGCAGTCATCCGATGCCTGCTTTCTGAAGACCTTTTTCTTCGAGCCTATCCAAATGCTCGCAACATTCTGCCATGACCCCAGAAGATGCCCTAAAACTTCTTTTGTCTAAGCTGGATGAATGCGGGATCCCCTATATGATTACAGGGTCTTTTGCGAGCAATATCCATGGCCTCCCTCGGGCCACTCAAGATGCTGACGTAATCATAGAAGCGGAAGAGAGAACTTTGGAAAGATTTCTGGAAAGTCTTGGGCAGGCGTTCTATAGAAGCAAGGAAGCAGCAATGGACGCCCTTGCCAGGGAGCAAATGTTCAATGTGGTTCACCTTGAAACAGGATTCAAAGTCGACCTGATCATTCGTAAATCAAGGCCTTTTAGTAGAATGGAGTTCTCAAGACGTCAGCCCGCTTTTTATCTTGGGGCAAACCGGTGGTTTGCGACTGCTGAGGACACCATTCTGGCGAAGCTGGAATGGTCCAAGGCGTCCGGCTCGGAGCGTCAATTCAATGATGCTTTGAACGTAGCAAAACTGCAGCGGGACAATCTGGATCGACCTTACCTTGAAAAGTGGGCAAAAGAGTTGAGTATTATGGATCTTCTGGAAATCTTATTTAAAGAAATGGATTGATGCTCTTTCATCCATTTGAATGCGATGGCCATTCACCGATTACGTATTTATTTAAGCCCGACCCCCGTCCTATGTATTTTTCATTTGGTGCCTTCTTCGGCCTTCCCTTTGACCTAATCAATTCTTCCATTTTATAAACTTTCTTTAGCTCAATCGCATATACCTCACGCCTATAAATGGCTCGACGCTCTCATTCTCCCTTCATCCCATCTTCTATGTCTCTCATCTGACGTTGCCTTTTCATCTCCTTCCACCAATGAATTGCATTGCCTCTTTTCTTGCCATCGATGACATAGATACGTTATGTGCATACTTTGGCACGACAATGCTTCTACATCCTACGATCTTTGCGAACTTATTAGACTGAGTGCTTGGATGGCAAACTGGATCGTTTGCCCCACCGATCATCAGCATTCTCGAAGCGAGAGAAGTGTACGCTCCCTGTTCAGCTAATACCATCGGAGAGGGAAGTTTTTGCCGGAGATAGTTCTTGGCCCAAGTATGCTGTGGTTCAAACCATGCTTCATTTTCGGTATGAATTGGAGGACACATACAGGTGATCGTTTCAAACAAGTCCGGATATTGTTGAAAAACGAAAAGCCCTGGATATCCTCCTCTGCTTACGGTGATGATGTGGATTTTGTCAATACCCACCATCTGACGAAATAATATGGGTGCGTCTCTGATTTCGATAATATCAAGGTTTGGATTGGGAGGAACCATTTCATCTTCGTCTGGGAATTTAAGGAGAAAAACGTGATATCCCATCACTCTGTAACTCATAGCATCCGTAAAGCGATTAAGAATCGGTTTCTCGAGATCGAATGTTCCACCATGCAGGTATAAAATCCCGTCGGGTTTTATATTTTCCGTCGCCCTTAATAGCCATCCCTGAACCAGATTTCCATTGATCGTTGAACTCACCTTTTCTGGCCTGCCCCGAATGATGCTTAACCATTCTCTCCAGCCCCTCCATTCCGCGCCCCTCACTTCCCAATAGGTAAAGAAAGTAAGTCCAATAAGAATAACTCCTAACTTACCCAATAAGGATTTCATTTGGGTCACCCCATTATAATTTTTTTATTCACCAGCTCTATACCTTCTTTAGATTCTTATCCTTCTGAAAGAAGAGGATATAAAGAATTTCTAAGATACCTAACGTTTGAAAGATAAGCATTGCTATAAACCAAACCTTTTGATAGTTTCTGCCTGCCTTCCACAAGGCCACCCCCTTCCAGATGAGTGTCCAAAGAACGGCAAGTAATAAAAGTGATTTCATATCTAATCCTTGCTTAACAAATAATCAGTTAAAGCATTCCTTTTTTACATCCATCCTCTATTGAAATCGAGACTTGATTCTGAATCCCTCTATACTTTCATTATAAGAAAATTTGCTCCCTATATTAATCAAGTTGAAAATTCTGCTGGGGTCACTGTTTTGATCTACGTCTGGCCAACTTTAAATCAGATCTTTATTTTCATGAAAAAAAGGTTGGAGTTCTTTACATAATTCTTCCGGAGTCACCCCACAAATCACTTCATCATGAAGTTTCTCAAAGTAATTGATATCGCTTGTGCTCCAAGGCGGAAAGTACATCCTTGGGCAAAGCCTTGCATACACCCATGACGGGACTCCCTCGTCGTTTCCTGAAAATATGGCCAGATTAAAGCTTTCAATAGATTGGGACTTGAAAAACCTAAAAATTTTTATCAATCCTTGAGATAAATCTTCCCAGTCATCCATAATCAAATCACTCATTAATCCCCTCTCGGAAAAAAGGACTACGATCTCTCCTAAAACCCCACGAGGAGAAAAAGCAATCAGAAAATGAATCTTCCCCTGTTTTCCCAGATATCTCTTGCCAATTTGGATCTCCTCCAAGAGATAGTCCTCCCAGAAGAAAGACCCCCTTTCTTTTCGGTATTTTCTTAATCCTTCTAATACTTTTTGGTGTGAGCTCGTAGGAGATCCCTCAATCACCACCTGAATGTGAGGGTGGAACAATCCTCCCCCGGATTGAGGAAAATAGTTCCAGTTAATCGAGCAATATTGAAGCGCTGGCTCCTTTAACCTTACCTTCTCAATTCCCTCCTGGGCAACCAGAAACCCATCTCTCAAAATCTCCTTTGAAATACAATCGAGAGGAATCACATGCTCATCCGAAAGCACGACCACCCAATTGTATCGACTGTAGGGAAATGAGTTTGGAAAGAGCACTGCTTTTCCCCTTCGGATCCTTCCTTCCGGAGCGAAATCGGAAACAAATTTAGGAGTTAAACCAAATATTTTATCTGGACAGAAGGGACAATCCTTTCTGGATGCCTCTAACACTTCCAAGGGAGTCTCATGTTCAGACTGTTTCCGACGCCTGAATGGGAGGATTCGGGACACATGACCCGTGAGAAAATCCTTCCTTAACTCGAATTGAAGCTCTTTCTCCATAAAACTATCTTTGGGGTCTAAAAACCAAGTTTTTACTTCTTTTTGATAAAATTCAATTTTAGACACTTCATTACCTCCTTAAAAAGACTATTGGCATCGGCCGACTTCATTTAAATATGTCTTTAAAGGCATGGGCCGATATGTAAACGCACCCCACACCACAAATATATTGAGCTACCCTTATGGTTTCCATTATTTCTTCCTTAGTAGCGCCAGCGTTTAAAGCCAGCTGAGCCAGAGCCCGAACCCCTTCAACTGTTCCCTGAGATGCATCTAAAGCCATTGCGACAAGAATTTTAAACTTCCTGGGCAGAGCCCCATCTGAAAAAGCAAAGGTCCTGGTTTCATCCACAAGTTTCAGAAGTTCCGGGTCTATGGTCTCAAAAACCTTCAAAGGATTTTCGGACATAAAACACCTCCTCGTTTAAGTTGTGATCAAAAAAGGAATCATCAATTTAATGATCCCTTTTTTGATCCTTGTTTAAATATCGTACCTGACTTAAATTGAAAAGATTTCTTCTTTCCATTCAACTCTGGTGATTCGCTATCAAGATTATGGGAAGCCGTCATTCTCCCTTAACGGTTCTGAGAATATCGTTCATTCCTGCATAAACTTGATTGCCGCCAATTGCGCTTCCGCCAGCCGATGGACATGGTGGGAGGCCTCCGGGTAAATGACATATTGGCATCCTGTTTTCTGGGCGAACGGAAGGCAATGGTGCTGCGGTGGACAGATCGGGTCTTTGCCACCATACAATAATAGAATTCTTGATCCATCGTATTTCCCTGCCTCTGCTAATCTGAGAGGAGGAAGAGCTTGTGTAAAGTAATCTCGTACCATTTTTATAAACCCTTCATTGTCACCGTACATTTGCCTCAAAACAGTCCAGTCATAGTTCTCAATATCTGTCGGTGCCACGATGGCAACGCACCTCTTAAAATCTTTCGGGAAATAGGCGAACGCCTGCAACGCCACATAGCCGCCACGGGATACGCCCACTAAAAAAATCTCTGACAGAGTGGGAACTTTTTTCTTTAAAATGGTCACTGCATCCTTGACGTCATTTCTATCTCTATGCGGGTTAGGTGGATTTCCCCTCTCATCCTGGAACTTTAATACGAACACTGTAAAACCATGGTTGCTGAAATTTAAAACATCAGAGAATTCCATGTCTTTCTTGATACTAATGAATCCCGCGTGACAATATATAATTCCCTTTTGGTTCGGCTTTTGAGGTTGGTAGATCCATCCACGATCGGATTGTCCGCATCCAAAACACACCATCGATAAGCAGATCAACAGAACGATTAGGATCCTTATTTTTTTCATACCTTCGTCCCTCTTTTTCTTTTTCGATGGCTTATTCTTCCCATTGAGAGAAACACTTGCTGGTAGACTCCATGGCAGAAAGAAATAATTGGTCCACAGAATCGAAGATGGGATCAATTTTACGAATATTGATATCCGTCAGGAGGTGGTCTATGGCATCGCAAGATTGACCATAAAACGAATAGCTTGCACAGCCAGTGAGAGTGAGCAAACAAAAAGCAATGAGTATAACGATTTTTTTCATTTTCAGCCTCCGCCTTATTTCTTATATAAAACCGATGAGCTACTCACCATTGATCTGGATCGGTTAAAAGCTGCCAGTCTTTATCCTCCCCCGATCTCTATTTGATTGATATTCTAAGGGAAAGTGGGTTGAAAAGTAAAAATGGGGTCAGGTCTTGAATTATTAGTTTTGTATATAATTGTTTATAACCTTACTGATCGTAGTATAATGCAACCTTAAATGATCGGCAATTTCTTTTAAGGTATAGCCATAGGTAATATGTGCATGATAGATGGCCCGGTTTCTTTGAGTGTTGTCTTGTCGTATCTCCCCATTCAAAAGCTCTACAAGCACAGGTCTCTCCGCATATCTCTGTAATCGGGGGATCTCTTGCAGATCGGTTGAGGCATCGAGGATACGCTTGCATTCCTCAATGAATTCCTTGTCCCCCAAGAATATCTGACCTTTAAGGTTTTTCCAAGGGGTCTCTTTGGTAATACCCTCCATGATAAATTGATGATAAAGCATCTGTGCCCTTCTTTTCCTCTTGCTGAACTGGGCCAGAATCCAATCAGGTGTAAACCATTTCGGTGGTTTGACTTTTCCTGTCGTTGATCGGTAGCTGCTCCATTTCCAGTCTTGAGGGTTCTTCACAATGTTTGCTCTTACCGGATTTAATACCACATAGCGACAGAGTTCAAGGAGATAGCTTTCTTTATCCACAAGAATGGCTTTGTACCTCCCCTGGAAAATATGCCCTGTCTTCGTATAGTTCCAATTATATTTCTGGGTATAAATGCCGTTGAGCTGTCTCATCCCCCGGGAGAGATTTCCTTCCGGTGTTTCTAAGACAAGATGGTAGTGGTTATCCATGAGGCACCAGGCATGACAGAGCCAATGGTATCTCTCAATAATAAAACCGAGCAGATCGAGGAAGTATTCTCTGTCTTTATCGCCTCTGAATATCTTGTTTCCCGCATTGCCTCTTGTAGTCACATGATAGAGGGCGCCAGGATATTCTATTCTGAGAGGACGGGCCATAGAGCAAAACTAACAGATTAATTCTTATATTTCAAGACCTGACCCCATTAGCATTAATTTAAATTTAATTTTTGATAGATCCCCCAAAAGCAGGCAACAAACCTTTCTGCCTGAGCAATCTGGCCGTCTTCAGCGCTTCTTCTTGGTTATCAAAATTTCCGACTATCACTCGATACCACACGTCTTGGGGAGATACCCTGCGGGGAAGGATTTCTATTTTCTTCCCCTTTAGCACTTGCTCATCACTGTAAAAATGAGCGGCGTCAGGCCTCTGAAAAGTTCCCACACTCATTTGATAAGTGCCTTCTGGAGTTTTGATAACCAATAACTCCTCTGCGATCTTTGGTAGTTTGATTTTTTGGTCTACGAGAATAAGATGGACGTCTTTAATATCTGGGTTGACATCCAAGATGAGATCCATCAGGGTAAGATTGACCATGCGGTAATATCGACTCGCTAAAGAAGAGATGGTATGCCCCTTCTTTACCTTTACCCATTCCACCAAATGATCTTCCTCCTTTATTTGGGGAAGAGGATCGCCCGGTGTCGAAAGGGGCATAAGTATTTCAGAAGATGAAAGGTTAGGTTCAACAATAGGAAGTTGCGCCTTGCTTTCTTTCCTCTCCTCCATCTTGATTGGGGGAGAGGGTGTGGATAAAGAAGGTTGGGTATTGACCGAAGAGTTCTTGAGAGACTGGATATCCATTGTCTTAGCAGGTCTGGGTTGAATGGTTCGATCGATCAGAAAAACAAATCCTCCTAGACAAAGAAAGGAGAGGATGATCAAAGATGTTTTGCTCAGAAGAAAATGGAAGGGAGAAGTGGACAAGCGATATTCTTTCACCTTGGCGGCTATCGGAGAAAAAAAAGTTCTTTGTGGAAAAGGACCTTCCATCTCCTGGATGACTTCACGAATGATATCCACATCAATTATCTTTCGGGACAAACTGTAACCTCGAAGCAGTGCATTATCACAAGTGAGATTGATAAGGCGTGGAATTCCCTGGGCATGTGAGCAGATCATCGAGAGTGCCTTCGGAGTAAATCTTTGAGAGCTGCTGCTCCTGACCAATCGCAAACGATGATCAATATAATTCTTAGATTCTTCTTCACTGAAGAGTCGGATATGGTGCTGGGTCACGATCTTTTGTTGGAGTTGCCTCATGCCTTGAGAATGGAGTTTATCTTCAAACTCAGGTTGTCCAACAAAAACGATTTGGAGAGTCTCTATTTTGGGCAACATCCCGAGCTCTTCCATCACTTCTTTAGAAAGGCCCTGGGCTTCGTCAATAAGGATGATCAGGGTTTCATTCCGGGCAGTCATCTGATTCAAATATACACAGAGCTGTTCCAAAATGGCTTTCTTTCCTACCTCAGCAACTTCCAGGTCTAATTCCAATAGAATGGTTTTTAATAATTCTTTAAATGTAACCGTGGGGTGAAAAATAAGAACGGTCTTAATCTTTGTCTCAGTTTCAAGTTTGCCTAACAAATAGCGAATCAAAGTCGTCTTACCTGTCCCCACTTCACCTGTAATGGAAATGAACCCTTTGCGGTTTTTTATCCCTTCCGTTATCGATTCAATGATTTCCCGATAGCTGGGGGTCAGAAAGAAAAATTTCGGATCTGGGAGCAATTCAAAGGGTTTTTCAGATAAGCCGTAAAATTCGTTATACATGGGTTCCCTAATCCCAAACGGAGTGATTGCCTTACATCTTATTAGATTACCGCATCCATGAAAAAAATCAACTCTTTTTTTCATTTTCCAACCTCCGTTTGTTAGGAAATGGAACCCCACAGACTAATCCCGTGGATCTTAAAAGAAGCCCACAGGGGCGAACATCCCGTACCAGAGAATCCCTTCATCCACGGGTAGAATCCGTAACCCTCTTAGGTTGGGGTAGAGGTGATTCATCGAGGGTATTTCCAATCCCTAAACATTGGATGAGTGGACACGGAAACCCTTGAGAGGAGACTATTCAACCAACAGTTGAAAAGTTAACGAGATGATACACGGAGAGTTAAGCTTTTAGTGAGAAGGGGGAGCAGGAACTCTCGTGAGAGACGGCTCTGATTGTAACCTATTTGAGATTTTTATGAATCAATCGAAATATTCAATTCACCTGACTTTCGTTTTCTGAGCGATCGAAGAATAATTCCACGATGCCACTGCTGAGAGAAAACCGGTTGGGTGAATATTCTGCTTCTAAAATAATGGTCCTGTCTGTAATCTCCTTAACGATGAAGGATTGTCCAGTTAACTTGTCTTTGAATCTATCTCCTTCCATAATGGACATAAAGGATTTCCTCCTCGGCTTGACTTAAAGCTTTGTCGCCATGCACGTCTGAATTTCGTTTATCCCTGACATCTCCTCAATGTTTAATCCAACATTGAGGACTTGCCTTAGCTTCAGGTGGTCTTCTTGGCTGATCTGTATGAATTTCAAACCGTATTGATGTGCCTCCCATCCTTTATTTTGGTCAAGGTTTTTCCAAATGATCTCCCCAATTGCTTCAAAATTGGCTAATTCAAAGCCTTTCGGAAACAAGACGGTAATCTTCAACTTGGCCCCTACTGGCATATCCTGGGTAGAGTAGAGGAGAAGGCCTGCCTCGCTCGCATTGAGGACGAGCCCTCCATGAGCATTAGAGTTAGACTTAATTTGATATTCAAGGGGTAAGTCGATAACAAACCGGGGGTATCTCCTCCTCTCCTTAAAATGAATTAAACCTTCCAAAGTTTTTTCAAAGTTGGTATTCATTTGGTTGTCCTCCCTCACGCAATCGTTTCCAAAGAAAGGTCAGATGGCAATCGGCTCATAATAGACGACCTTTCTCCTTTCAATGGGAAATCTCAAGGTGATCAGTGTCTCCGATCTCTCCCCATGTGTCTCCACCATTGTCCCGTGGTTTCTTTGGAGAATTTCTTTCGCTAATTTTAATATTAAATCAGCCATCCCTTCTTTCTGATCTCCTGGCGTATCCGACAAATTTTCTACCCGCTGAACTGAGTTTTTACCTCCATGGAAACCAATGATCACTTCAATATATTTTCGCTTGTTCTCCGGTAAATCCTTCTCGGCGTCCGTTCCGTGATGATGGTCTGTGGACCTGATTAAAAATCCGATGCTCTTATTCGGAGGGGTCGAAAGGATGGAGTACTGAAGGACGGAATGTAAAATGAACCTCACCTGTTCAGGGTGAATAAAGGTATCCGGAAGGTCTTTCTCATATTTTTGACGGATCTTGATATTTTTCTGTCGAATCTGTTTCTCATTGGCTTCCAAAATTTCCTCAAGGATCACATACAGGGTGTTCGTTTTAAGAATGGGAGTATTGATGTTGATGAAATTCAATACACTGTTTAAAACGGAATCAATCTTTTTGATATCCTCTTTTACTTGTGCATGGGACCGGTTTCGAGTTTCGATGTCGTCATATTTGTCCATGCTGAGAACGGTGGCATGATAAATGGAGCCGAGAGCATTTTTAACATTATGGATCAATTCAACTAAAAAAGAATCGATGAAAGAGGGGTTTTGTTTTTCGGAATGAGTGGGTCGGTTCTCTTCCTTCGATTCAAGAACATCCTCTTCCTGGCTTGACTGATTTAAGTTCACTTCTCCCTTCCCCAATAAGCTAAAGAGGTGTCTTCCCTTATCCTCCATCAAAAGACCGTCTCGCCCTGACATCACCTCAGGTGGGCCCATATTCAATTTGTTTAGAGATGATGTTAATGTTTTATTTTCTATCTCTACGACTGAAGGGTTATTTTCCATGGAAAGTCCTCCACCCAGTTTGGGCAATCCCGCTTTAAAAGGCTGGCATTTGTAACGGCAATTTAAATGCCAAAAGACCGTAGATAATCAAACTCTTTGATTTTAAAGGGAATATTAAAAAATGGGTTTTTGGAAGGAAATAGAAATGTGCCATTTTTTGTCATAAAGACCATGAAAATTATATTTTGATCCATCTCCCTTTCAAAAAATAATAATAAATCCTATAATGAAATTTATTCGTTACAAGAGGATTGGGTCATGGCAATGAGGGACGGGAAAGAAAAATCTCTCATCAAACAAATTGAATCACTCCGCGAGAGGATTGCAGCGCTCGAGCATTCCGTCACCGAACGGAAAAAAATTGAAGAAATATTCCATAATCTCTTCAATGCCACGGAGGAAATAGTAATCCTGATGGATCGAGATGGGATCATCCTGATGGCCAACACCAACGCAGCGCGTCTTTATGGCGTCCCCATGGAAAAACTTTCTGGTCGATCCATCTATGATTTTATTCCCACAGATCGCATTCACAGTAGCAAAGAAAAAGTAAAGACTGTCCTTGAGACACGAAAGCCAGTGAGGTTCGAAGGTAAGCTTGGAGAGAAGGTATTCGAAAATAATCTTTACCCCGTCCTGAAGGATAGTTCGGAGGTTGAGAGGATTGCCATTTACATCCGAGACGTTACCGAACGGAAGCGGCTTGAGGTCATGGTAAAACAGACAGAGGAGAAGTACAGGAATATTTATGAAAATGCCATGGAAGGAATCTTCCAGGTAGCCCCTGATGGGCATTTTATTAGCGCCAACCCTTCTCTTGCACATATCCATGGCTATGATTCCCCAGAAGAACTCATCCAGAGCATCAAAAACATCCGGAGCATCTATGTCAACCCGGATGATCACCACCGGCTGATCAATCTTCTTTTTGAAAAAGGCTCCGTCCAAAACCATGAAGCGAAAATGTACCGCAAAGATGGAAGTTTACAATGGATCTCCGTCAATGTGAGACTGGTGAGAGACGACCAGTCAAAACCTTTGTATTACGAAGGGACCATGATGGACATCACAAACCGGAAAATGGCTGAGGAAGCCCTGACTGAAAGTGAAGAACGCTACCGAATCGCCATTGAAAACTCCAATGATGCGGTGGCCATCATCCAAGGTGAAAAAATCCAGTATGTGAATAGAAGATTTGTGGAGATATTTGGCTACAGGGACACCGGAGAGATGATCGATCAACCAGTGGTTCTGGTGGTCCACCCAGATGATCGGGAAAAGGTCTTAGCGATCAATCGGCGCAGACAGAGGGGAGAATCTGTCCCCTTTCGATACGAATTTAAAGGAGTAACCAGGGAAGGAAAGATCATCTTTATCGAGGTCTCGGCGGCAAGCATTGTCTATCGGGGCAGACCTGTTTATCTCGTTTATTTAAGGGACGTCACCGAACGTATCAAAGCTGAAGAAGTCATGCGAAAGGAGCGAAACCGATTTCAAACGCTTTTGGAAAATGCCCCCTTTGGCATTATCATGGTTAACCAGGAAGGGGGATTTGAATATATCAACCCAAAGTTTAAAGAGATCTTTGGTTACGAACTCCACGAAGTACCCAACAGCTTTGAATGGTTTAAAAAAGCTTTTCCTGACTCGAAGTCCAGAAAAGAAGTCATTTCCGCTTGGATCGAATATTTAAGAAGTACAAAGCCGGGAGAAAAAGTTCCCAGGACGCTTCCTGCCACCTGCAAAGATGGAACTCAAAAAATCATTCATTTTATTCCTTTCAGACTGGAAACGGGAGAATATATTGTCACGCTCGATGACATCACGGAACGTATTCAAGCCCAAGAAGCACTGTTTAAATCCCACCGGGTGCTTGAACAATTGAACAGGGCAAAAACGAAAGCCGTCAATCTGATCTCCCACGAACTGAGAACGCCCCTCGCTGTCATCCAAGGAAATCTCCGGCTCCTAAAAAAGAAATTGAAATCCCTCCCTATCCAGAGCGGTATTCAGAATACCATGGAGGTGTTAGAGCGAAACTTAAACAGACTTTCTAACATTTCGAAAGAAACAGACGAAATATTCAGGGTTTCCCAAGAGCTCGAAGCCGGAGTCCTTCTGGACAATCTCGATCGACTTTGGCAACGGGTTGAAGATTTATCAGAGCTGCCTTCCGATGTTCGGTCTCACTTTGATTCCCTGAAAACCTGGCTCAGTCAATATTTATCGGGGAAAAAAGAAGAATATCAATCGGTCAACCTTTTCCCATTCGCTTTGGATGTATTGGAAAGAGTGAAACATTTAACACGCCATCGAGAGATTCGATTCCAGGCAGAAGGGAAAAGTGATCTTTTCATCCTCATCGATCCTCTCATTTTACAAAATGTGCTGGAGGGCCTTCTCAAAAATGCAGTTGAAAACACACCAGATGGAGGGACGATTCGATTGGTGGTCGAACAAAGACATGGAAAAATCTTGCTCCATATCGCTGATGACGGAATAGGGATTACGGAGGAGAATCAGGCGTATCTCTTCGATGGACTCTTCCCTACAAAAGAAACAGAACTGTATGCCTCAAAAAAACCCTATGACTTCGGAGCAGGGGGCAAGGGGTTAGACCTTCTTCGAATGAAAGTCTATGCGCAAAGGTTTGACTTCGACCTCTCGATGAAAAGCAAGCGATGCATTTATCTTCCTACCGACCGAGATCTATGCCCTGGCGAGATTTCGAAATGCTCTCATGTGAGAAATGCAAAAGAGTGTGCGGCCTCCGGCGGAACGACCTTTACACTCGCCTTCCAACCCAAAAAGACAAACCCTTTGGCTCACATTTAAAAAACCGGAGCGAAGGTTTGGAAAAAAAGACTATTGTGAGAGGCTCCTTAAAAAATCTTTTAATCTGACCATGTCCTCCTGAGAGGCATCCATGAACCTCACTCCGGACTTATAATCTCCCCACCCCTCATTCAAATGAATATCTATCCAAACCACTTCAACCAGCACTTCCATCCTATACAATTCAGACCCTGAAGTGAAAAAAAGTTTCAGCTTGAGGTGTTGCCCAATGTCGACCCGTTCCGGAAAATAAATAAGCAGCCCCCCTTCACTGATATTCCTTGCCCTCCCCTCATTGCTAA
>JACAEV010000044.1 GCA_013388645.1 Syntrophaceae bacterium
CGTCCCCCTTTTTGTCCTTTTTATATTTCTGGAAGAAGTAGGGAACTTGACAAACCTATTGGATTCCTTTAGGTTTTAAAAAATGGGTGGTCGAATCATCCTGGCCTCTAAGTCTCCCCGTCGTTATGAATTGCTAAACCAACTGGGTTTTGATCTTGAGGTGGTTCCAAGCAAGGTGATCGAAAATTTTATTCAGAAAGAATCTCCTCGAGATCATGTCCTTCGATTAGCTGAATCGAAAGTTAAGGATGTCGCCAGTAGATATCCTGAGCGATGGGTGATCGCTGCCGATACGATTGTCACGATTAATGGATCAAACTTAGGAAAACCGAAAACACGAGAAGAGGCATCAGAAATGTTGCGCTCCTTAAGTGGTCGAAAACATAAGGTCTTTACAGGATTTTCTGTTTGCCATTTAAAGAAAGGAAAGGCTGATAGCGAAACGGTTCAAACAGTGGTGACGATGAAGACCCTTGCCGCTGCGGAGATCGAATGGTATGTTAATACAGGGGAGCCCTTTGATAAAGCAGGAGGCTATGCGATCCAGGGAATTGGATCTTTTATGATTGAATCTATTCGCGGATCCTATACGAATGTCGTCGGCCTTCCCCTTTATGAATTGATCCAGATGCTCAATCGCTTAGGAGCCATTTCAATTTCGGAAAGTGGATTGAGGATCGTGCCCTGAACCATGCAAGGTGGATGGCCATCATGCGCCCCTTGTGATCCATGACGGATTTTAAATTGAACATGTCAGCAATCAAAGAAAATTTATCAAGGGTCCTGGAAAAGATAGAGAAAGCCGCTCAGAAAGTTGGAAGAAATCCGGGCGAAGTCAAACTGGTTGCGGTGTCCAAAACCGTTGAGGCTTCTCGAATTCAGGAGGCCATCGAAGCAGGGGTTTCTATTCTCGGTGAAAATTATGTCCAGGAGGCGCAGAAAAAAATTGAGGAGATTGGAAGGCCTGTATCTTGGCACTTCATTGGACACCTCCAATCGAACAAGGCAAAACATGCCGTTCGCCTCTTCGATATGATCCACTCCATAGATAGCCTTCCCTTAGCAGAAGAACTGAATCGCAGGGCGGAACAATCAAATCGAATAATCCGAGTGATGATCGAAGTAAACCTTTCTCAGGAGGCCACCAAATTCGGGGCGGACGAGAAAATGCTGATGAATCTTGCCAGAGGGATTCAACGTCTAAATCATCTCTCCTTAGAAGGATTGATGACCATGCCCCCTTATTTTGACTCACCAGAATTAAGTCGGCCTTATTATATTGCCCTTCGAACATTAAAGGAGAGAATGGTGAAAGAGGGAATCACAATGAAAGAACTTTCTATGGGAATGTCCAATGACTTTGACATTGCCATTGAAGAAGGGGCGACTTATGTGCGCGTGGGGACAGCCATCTTTGGACCAAGAAAATGAAAAATGATAGAAGTTAAAGGAGTGTCCCGCAAAGCGGGACTTTAGGATTAGAGGTAATAGATATTTTACCTAAAGCGAAGCGGTCAGTTAGGAGTTTCCATGAAACGAAAAAGAGATACACTCTTTAAGACGGTTCACATCATATTAATTATATTGATATTGACCGTTCTACTCTTAGCTATGGGTTGTGCTAAAAAGGGCCCCCCTGTGCCTTGGGAATCAATTGTTCCAAAAAGAATTGTTGACCTCCAGGCTGTTTCCAGGGAAGGTCGGCTCCTTTTGGAATGGAGTGTTCCTAAGGAGAACACAGATAAGTCTGATTTAACAGATCTGACAGGTTTTCGAATTTTGAGGTCCGAAGGGATTCTTGTCGGGCAGGAATGTAAGGGATGCGGAGAAAAAAAGGCAGTCATCCATGAGATGAAGTGGATTAGCCAGGAAGAGGGGAAGAAAGTTAACAAGGCAAAGGGTAAGCAGATGATAAAAGAAGAAGGGAAGGAGGCTACCAAAGAAGAGGAGAAGAAAAAAAGAGTGTCAATTCTATTTGAAGACCAAGAGGCCCAAAAGGTTTATGTCTACCAAGTGATTTCGGTCAATCGGAGAGGACACCCGAGCGCTCCTTCAAACCCTGTTACCGTCTATTGGGACTATCCCCCCAAAGCACCGAGCAAGGTAGAAGGAGAGAGAGGAGATAAGAAGGTTGAACTTCGCTGGGAGCCCGTTGAGGGGGCAACTGGCTATAATGTTTACCGAAGATTAGAAGAAGGGAGATTTTTTAGCAGACCATTAAATAGGGAGCCGTTGGCAGTAACCCATTTTTCAGACCTGAATGTTGAGAATGAAAAAAAATATTTCTATTCGGTCCGGGCAGTAAAAAAAGTGGTCAAGACAGATGTGGAAGGAAAGGGGTCATTGGAAGTCCCTGTCACCCCCACTGACCTCATTCCACCTGTTGCTCCTATAGGGTTGGTGGCCATCCCCCTAAAAAGTGGAATAGAGTTGAATTGGAGAAAAAATCGAGAGCCGGATCTTTTAGGTTATTTTGTCTACCGGAGGAAACCCGAGGAGAAAGAATTTATAAGATTGAATGAGAACCCCCTGAACCAGGAGACCTACCTTGATGCCCATGTCGTTTTACAACAAGAATATGAGTATGCAGTGACAGCAGTGGATAATTCCGTTCGAAGGAATGAAAGCCCCCACTCTGAGGAAGTGAGGGTGAAATACTTACATCCGTAAAAAGGAGGCAGTAAACCGTGACACCGGAGGAGTGACTCGGAGGATTGGATGCACTTTTTTGAATATAAGAATCATCAACTTCATTGTGAGGAGATTCCCATTTGCGAGATCGCTGAAAAAGTGGGAACACCTTTCTACCTTTACAGCTATCACACCTTGGTCAGGCATTTCACCGTTTTCGAAGATGCCTTTAAGGGGATTCCTCATCTCGTCTGTTATTCAGCTAAATCCAACTCGAACCTTGCCCTTCTTCGCCTTTTCGTCAATTTAGGAGGGGGAGTTGACATTGTTTCAGGAGGAGAGCTCTACCGGGCCAGGAAGGCGGGTGCCGATCCGAGGAAAATTGTGTTTTCAGGGGTTGGAAAAAGAGAGGACGAGATTGAATATGCCTTAAAAACAGATATCCTCATGTTCAACGTGGAATCTTCTCAGGAGCTCCAGGTGATTAACGAAGTGGCTGGTCGAATCGGCAAAAAAGCGCCCATCGCTATCCGTGTCAACCCTGATATCGATCCCAAGACACATCCCTATATTTCAACGGGGTTAAAACAGAATAAATTTGGGATTGATATCCTTCGCGCCCCCATGGCTTATCGCCTTGCGGCTCAGTTGCCGCATTTAAAGATTGTCGGTATCGATTGCCACATCGGATCTCAGTTAGTGGAGGTTGATCCTATTATTGAAGCTTTAAAACGACTCAAACAATTGGTCGAAAATTTGAGAAAAGAGGGGATGGAAATTCAATATTTGGATCTGGGAGGAGGACTCGGGATCACTTATGAAGATGAAGAACCTCCACATCCTGTCGAATATGCATCCACCATTCTGGATGAAATTAAGGGATTTGGCTGTACCCTCATCTTAGAACCAGGCCGTGTGATTGTTGGTAATGCAGGGGTTTTGATCTCTAAGGTTCTCTACATCAAAGAGAA
The DNA here is from genome assembly GCA_013388645.1 of Syntrophaceae bacterium. Lineage (GTDB taxonomy): Bacteria > Desulfobacterota > BSN033 > BSN033 > UBA1163 > UBA1163. Next base: position 3,603 of record JACAEV010000044.1, read on the forward strand.
TGAGGAAAAACGTTTTGTCATTGTGGATGCGGGCATGAACGATTTGGTCCGGCCCAGTTACTATGGATCCTACCATCAAATCATTCCGGTAAAGGAGGAGGTCCGAGAAGAAATTGTGGCCGATGTGGTCGGTCCCATCTGTGAGTCGAGCGACTTTTTGGCAAAGGGGAGGAAACTACCGCATCTCCGCTCTGGCGAATTGATCGCCGTGATGAGTGCCGGTGCTTATGGATTTTCTATGTCTACCAACTACAATTCAAGGCCCAGGATCGCTGAAGTTCTTGTTCGAAATGATCAGATGTTTATCATCCATCAGAGAGAGAGTTATGAGGACCTGATTCGGGGGGAAGAGATCCCAGAATTCCTGATGCCGGAAAGCGGAAGGGGTAAGGCGTAAAGCGAAAAACATTTCCCCTTTGTGCCTGATGCCTGACACCTCCTGACCCCTAATGATTGGTGACGTTGATGAAAATTCCTTTTATGAAGATGAGCGGCAGTGGTAATGACTTCATCCTCATTGATCATCGAGAGCTTTTCCTTAAAGAGGATCATTTGAGGGATTTCATCCAAAAAGTCTGTCGAAGAAGAATTTCCGTCGGTGCAGATGGTCTCATTCTGATCGAACGATCTCAGAAGGCCGATTTTAAGTGGCGCTATTTTAATGCGGATGGAGGGGAAGCCGAAATGTGTGGCAACGGAGGTCGCTGTGCTGCACGATTTGCTTATTTAAAAGGGATAGCCGGCCCCTCTTTGAAATTTGAGACATTAGTGGGGATCCTTTCCGCTCAGGTGATGGGCAAGAAGGTGAAGCTTGAAATGATCAAGCCCCCCAGTCCAAAACTCGATGAGACCGTCTCGATTGATGGAAAGGAGCTGATTTTTTCAAGCATTAATACAGGTGTTCCCCACGCAGTCCTTTTTGTAGAGGACCTTGAAAATTTGGATGTTGTCCGAATGGGAAGGGCGATCCGATATCATTCCCACTTTGCACCGAATGGGACGAATGCCAATTTCGTTCAGTTTGAGAAAGGCTCTCATTTATCCATTCGTACCTATGAACGAGGTGTGGAAGACGAGACCTTAGCTTGTGGCACAGGAGCGGTCGCCTCAGCCCTGGTGGCGGCTCTTAAAGGATTGGTCAAATCGCCGGTATCCATTCAAACCCAGGGCGGTGAAATCTTAACCGTTTATTTTGAGATCGACGGCAATGAGATAAAGGATGTCTTTTTTGAGGGAGATGTTCACATCATTTATGATGCTGAGATGTGGGAGGAGGCTTATCAATGAAGGAGATCAAAACGATTGTCGTTGGCGCAGCTGGTAAAATGGGGGGCCGCATTATTCATATCATCCACGAAACCCCTTCGATGGTCTTAGCCCGTGCCATCGAGAGATCCGATCATCCGTTAATTGGGAAGGATATCGGGGAGATCCTCGGGTTGGGGAAGATGAATATTCCTTTGGAAGGAGATTTGAGAAAAGGTGGAGCGGATGTCATCATTAACTTTACCAATCCTCAAGCCTCCATCAAGAGTCTGGAGTTCGCGAAAGAGACGAATTCGGCCATTGTTATCGGTACAACCGGTTTGAATTCAGAGCAAATGGACAAAGTCAAGGAGCTTTCCAAAAGCGTCCGTTGCGTGTTTTCTCCCAATATGAGTGTTGGCGTAAATGTGATGTTCAGGATAGTGCAGGAGGTGGCCCGGACTTTGGGCCCGGAGTATGATATCGAAATATGTGAAGCCCATCACCGTTTAAAAAAAGATTCGCCCAGCGGCACGGCGGCGAAATTGGGAGAGTTGATCGCTCAAGCCATTGGACGGGATTTCGGACAAGTCGGAATTTATGGCAGGAGAGGGATGGTAGGGGAGAGAACCAAAGAAGAGATCGGGATGCAGGTGATCCGGGCAGGAGATATCGTTGGAGAACACACAGTGCTTTTTGGAGGGATTGGTGAAAGACTGGAGATCACCCACCGTGCTCACAGTCGAGATAATTTCGCACGGGGGGCTATTCGAGCCGCCCTCTGGGTCGTGAACCAACCCAATGGCCTTTACGATATGCAAGATGTGTTGGGGTTGAAGAGATAAATTGGCAAGGTGATGGGTATTCCTCGAAAGTTTTACAAAGCGAATATCATGTTTATAGGTAACTTCCCCCACTATCCATCATGGATTTTGCGAATGGTGTTGGGAATCAACAGGGAGATATACATTGAAAGGTTTTTGCTGTAACATTTTCTTGGCACACCCGTCAGCTCGCCATTTATAAAAGGAAGGAGTAAGATGAAGATCGTACGGTATCAGGATGGATCACTGGTCCAATACGGGGTGATTGAAGGAGATGTCATTCGTGAAATGGATGGAAACCCATTCGGCCACTTCCATTTGACCTCGAAAGAGAAAAAAATTGATGAAGTAAAACTCCTGTCTCCCTGCCCTCCAACGAAGATCGTAGCATTGGGTTTAAACTACCGTGATCATGCCGAAGAGGTGAAGATGGATCTACCTAAGGAGCCTCTTCTCTTTATTAAACCCTCCACGTCGGTGATCGGCCATGGAGAGGCCATTGTTTACCCAAAGATGTCCAAAAGGATAGACTTCGAGGCGGAGCTGGCTGTGGTCATTGGAAAATTAGCAAAGAGCGTTCCCGAAGAAAAGGCAGCGGATTATATCCTGGGGTATACATGCCTGGATGATGTCACTGCGAGGGATTTACAACCCAAGGAGGGACAGTGGACTACGGCTAAGGGGTTCGACACTTTTTGTCCCATCGGCCCCTGGATTGTAACAGACATTGATCCTCATCAATTAGAGGTATCGAGCTATTTGAATGGGAAGAGAAGGCAGCATTCCAATACGAGGAATCTCATTTTCGATCCTCATCAACTCGTCAGTTTCATCTCTCGCGTGATGACACTCCTGCCTGGAGATGTGATCGCCACCGGGACACCTTCTGGAATCGGTCCAATGGCGATTGGTGATAAGATTGACATCGTGATCGAAGGGATTGGCACCCTCAGCAATCATGTCATAGGGGAGGATTGAATAGGGGGAAGGGAGATGAGCAGAAAAAAATCGGTTGAACTTTATCATCGGGCATTGGAGATGATTCCAGGTGGGGTCAACAGCCCCGTGAGAGCATTTAAAGCCATCGGCGTTCCACCCATATTCATTGAGCGTGCCAAAGGATCAAAGATATTTGATGTGGATGGCAATGAATATATTGATTACGTGGGATCTTGGGGACCCATGATTTTAGGCCATGCTCACCCCAAGGTGGTGAACGCACTTAAAAAAGCCCTTTCAAAAGGCACAAGTTATGGAGCCCCCACCTCCATGGAAGTAGAAATTGCCAACAAAATTAAGAAGGCTTTCCCCTCCATAGAACTGGTGAGGATGGTCTCTTCTGGCACCGAAGCGGTGATGAGTGCGATTCGAGTGGCAAGGGGTTATACCGGCAGAACGAAAGTGATTAAATTTGAAGGATGCTATCACGGTCATGTTGATAGTCTGCTGGTCAAGGCCGGCTCTGGTGCGATGACCTTTGGCATCCCAGATAGCTTTGGCATTCCAGAGGATTTTGCCAAACATACCTTGACCGCATCTTATAATAACTTTGAAAGCGTGAAAACCCTGATCCATCAATATCCTGAACAGATTGCCTGCCTCATCGTCGAGCCCATTGCTGGAAATATGGGGGTAGTTCTTCCTGAAAGGGGATTTTTAGAGGGATTGAGAAAGATCTGTGATGAAAAGGGGATCCTTCTCATTTTTGATGAAGTCATTTCAGGATTTCGAACTGCCTATGGAGGAGCCCAGGAGCTTTACAAAATAAGAGCGGACATGACTTGCCTCGGAAAGATCATTGGAGGAGGTCTCCCCGTAGGGGCCTATGGGGGAAGAAAATCAATTATGGAAAAGGTGTCTCCCCTTGGAGGAGTCTACCAGGCTGGGACGCTTTCAGGAAATCCCCTGGCCATGGTGGCTGGAATTACGACCCTGGAACTCTTGAGGGCAAAAAAGGTTTATCAAGATTTGGAGAAAAAGACTCTTTATTTAACAGAAAAGATTTCCGAATGTGCGGAGGAGAGGGGAATTCCTTTCTCTTTGAATCGCACTACCGGTATGTTCACTCTCTTTTTTACAGAAGGTCCGGTGAGGGATTATCACTCCGCCAAGATGAGTGATACCAAACGATTTGCTCGCTTTTTTATGGAGATGATCAACGAAGGAATTTACCTTCCCCCCTCCCAATTTGAGGCTTGGTTCATTTCTTTGGCGCATACCCAGAAGAATTTAGATAAAACGATTGAAGCGTGTGACGCTGCTTTCAGAAGGATTGCCTAGAAAATAAAAGTCGTTGATCTGAGAGTTCAGGTCACCTTACTTACCTTGACTAAGCATAGGCAAGAATGCGGGTTTTGTTAATGGGTCGGGTATTCGGATTTCAAGGTTTCTTTTTCATGATTCCGATGACATTTGGAATGGGTTGAGCCCCCGGCCTGATCGTGTTTCCATTAAAATCACTCTCGTAAATTCCAGCCTTCTCCAACACCATCCCCTTCGCAGAAAAATAAAGGCTGGCCTCTCTCCCTCCCTCCAAATACATAGCATTGAAAATGGAGATAGGGAGAGATAAAAGAATATTATTGAAATCATATCCTGAGTAGGGAGCTTCCGAAAAGATAAACAAGACATGCCCACCCTTATCCATACCCAACACCGCAAGGCTCCATTTCTTGTTTTGCTTTGCCCATACATTCTCCTGTCGGCAGCTGATCATACGAATATTCTGAATAAACGTCTGGTATTTTGACTTTAGCTTCTCAAAGTCCTGACACATGAGATCAATGATCTGAATCTCTGGAACCTCATCATCTAACCGGTTAAAAGCTAACACGGCTTTATAAGTAGAGTTCAGTCTTGGATTGTTCATATGAGAAAAATTCTTCATGTAACCGACGTTGGTTAGTCCGTCCTTCTGATACATCCCAGCATTTATGGCAGAGATGAGAGAATATCGATTGCACCATTCCCGGGTGGTCAGCTTGGTCTTTCCAAGCTCTGAGGCGCAAAGGAGTTTAAGAGAGTAGTAAGTCGGGTTAATCTTTATAAGGGTAATCTTGGAGTCCTTGACAGGAGTGTCACCGGGGGGGGCAAATTGTGCAAGAAACAACCCATCGTCCACCTTTTTCCATGGGCCATCTTCGGATATTCCCTCAGAAGAAATAAAAAGGGCCCAGAGGAATAAGCTGGAGATTGAAAGAAATATCGATACTTTTCTCATTGTTAAGCTGTCCTGAGATAAAATCAGAAATAAGGAACGGATGACACAACAGTCAATATAATCTAATCTTTTGGGTTGACCTTGTCAAACATAGACAAAATAGCCAAGAGGAATGTCTTTTTAACAGGACGCCAGGTAGTGTAAATCAGTCCTAAAGAAAAACATCACAGATTTAGACGATGAGAGAAAGAACCCATCGGACCCAATTGGATTCAATAAAATAAATGATTTGACAGCTTTAGGCAAAAGTTTTAAAAATATCAGAATGGAAAATCTGTTTCATTATTTAATCTCTTTAGGTTTAGGCATTCTTATTTATTGGCTTGTTCTTCCCAAAAGATGGCGTAGTCTTTTCTTATTTTTGATGAGTCTGCTTTTTATTTCCCTTTTTAATTTAAAATATGTACTCTATTTTTTGTTACACATCGTTCTGGTTTACTTAGCAGGTCTTTATCTCACCCAGGTCGAAAACAAAAAAAAACTCATACTCATTTTAACCCTCCTCTGGCTGATTGGGAACCTCTGTTTTTTTAAATACAGTGAACTGTTCATCAATGCCATCTTAGGATCTGGACTTCGGCTTTCCTGGATGCCCAAGGTGACCCTTCCAAGCCTCCTTCTTCCCTTGGGAATGTCTTACATCATTTTTAGATTAATCCATTTTGTGGTTGAAGTTTATAAAAGGAAAAGCCCGAAATGTTCCTTTATTGATTTTGGCCTATATGTCTTGTTCTTCCCAACCTTTTTGGCAGGTCCTGTGGAAAGATTTAAGCCCTTTCATACTCAGACCATGGAGCTGAAGGCCCCGGATCTTTCGAGCATCAACCAGGGATTGTTCCGCATTCTTTTAGGTATTTTAAAAAAGTTTGTCATCGCCGATACTCTGGCAGGGAAGGGATTTGCCAAAGAGATGATTCAGCTCATCGCTGCGAAACAGTTCGTCGTTGCGGATAATCTGTCGGGAGGGATCATCCATGCGCTTCAAATCCCGGAAAGTTATCCTCGCTTTTTGGTCCTCCTTTTCGTCTATGGCACCGCAATCCAAATCTATCTCGACTTTTCCGGCTATACAGATATGGCCTTAGGGGTGTCCAGACTTTTTGGATATAAGATTATGGAGAATTTCAACCGTCCCTTTTTCCAAAGGAACATCGCGCTGTTCTGGAGAAATTGGCACATTTCGGTCTACAGTTGGATCAGGGATTACTTCTTTTTCCCTTTTTTTGGCTATCGAGCCTCCACCCTAAAAATATATATCGGGATTTTCATGACCATGATCGTCTTCATGCTGTGGCATAAAGGGAATCTCAATTTTCTCCTGTTAGGGATTTACAATGGTTTGGGTTTGGTCATTTGGCAGCTCTATCAAGAGGTGAAAAGGAAATATCCCACTCTCCGAAAGTGGTCGCTCCAACCTTATGTCAAACCGATCGCCATCTTTTTCACATTCAATTTTGTCAGCGTCAGCTTCCTCTTCTTCCATTTAGATTTATCTCAGATCTATGCTGTCGTGAATAGAATTTTTTAGTCGGGGCTGGACGATATCGAACGTCTGTTGAAGGAGGGCACATGGTGAAAGAAAAGATAAAGCATTTTATCGTTGAGAATTTTCTATTTGGAGAAAGAGAGCTGAAAGATGACGAGCCCCTCTTTGAGTCGGGGATCATCGATTCTCTCGGGCTGATTAAATTGATCGCTTTTATCGAAAAAAATTTTAATATTTCTATTGATATCAGTGAAATCATGATTGAAAATTTCAGTACGTTAAACGACATCATGGAAGTGCTAAAGAGTAAATCGAACCCGACCTGATGGGATGGGTGATCTGGAAAAGAAGAATGGATTTAGAAAGGGAACCCTTTATCGTTTTCTGTGGAAATGGACCACGAGGGGATGATGGCATTTGATTTTAAAACGATCATCAAAGGAATCTTCATCGCCTTCTGTATCTTTGTCGTCATCCTTCTTTTGGTCGAGGTGGCGGATAGAGCCCTTTTCAGGCCGAAGAGTATTTTTGGAAGGACGGTTAGGGAATTTGAGAAGGAGAAAAGTGAAGTTCAGATTTTATTCGTAGGACAATCGGATATGAAACGGGCGGTCATCCCAGACATCATGTCCTTTAAGGCTTACAATTTTGCCGAACTGGGAGAAAGTTTTATCGAAACCTATTTTAAGTTAAAATATTACATTGACGACATGCCCAGATTGAAAGTAATCGTCTTGCCCCTTACTTTAGCCAGTTTTTCTTCCTTTCGGACAAACAGGATCGGGACTAAGTATTATTCTTATGGATACATCTCTTACCGGGATCTATGGGAATTGTATCAAATCAAAGGCCCTCTCGTGATCGGTCAAAAATTAATGAGTCTCTCTCCTCTGCTGGATCGCGAAGGGTTGACGACCTTTTGGAAGAATGTGAGAAGACTGATCAAGGGGCAGCCGATCGAAAGGGCCATCCTTCAGGAGGGTTACCATCTCCTGACAATGAAGGGCATCGTCAATGAGAACAGTGCACGGAGGCGAATCCAATTGCATTTTCAAGGACAGGACATTTTTGATAAGGATTTATTTCTCTATTTCGAAAAGATTTTAACTCTTTGTCAAAAAAGGGGCATTAAAGTGGTCACCCTTACCACCCCTGTCACCGATGACTACATCAAGCATGCGGAAAAATTCATTACCAAATCTGCTCTTTATGAAAAAGTATTCATGAACCAGAAATTCCATCCCTATATTTTCAAACATCTGGATTACTTGGATTTCCACGCAAAGGATCATACTCTTTTTGTTGATGCTGATCATCTCAGCCATGAAGGGGCGATGCTCTTTTCAAAACAGGTTGCCCCAGAATTATCAAGGGTGATGGAGGAAATCAAAAAAGGATCCCTGACCGGTAGGTGTCCTGTTCCACCCATAGCGGGATAGGTGAGATCCATCGACGAGGCCCGACCTTGGGGGATACACCGCTTCAACGAAATTTTCTTTTGAGAAATTCCGCTCACATATGGTCGGGGGATTCACTATGAAAGACATTAAAAAAAGAACGGGCGCAAAATACATAGGGTGAGGGAGTCGATGGATATCATACTTTTTAATCCACCCCGATATCGCAATGGAGGGCATCACAAGTTTAATAATGCTCTCCTCTGGCTTGCAAGCTACCTAACCCAGCGGAAAGTGAAGGTGAGGGTCGTTCCTCTTAATAATGAACAATTTGAGGCAACGATTCAAAGAGAGATTGCGACCCATCGACCCAAATTTGCCGCCGTGTCATGTAAATGGTGGGACACCCTTTACTCCTCCTCCTATATCGCCTCCTTGATCAAAAAGCAAGACCCTCACATTGTCACCATTAGCGGAGGACATACCGCTTCCTTCTTTGCTCGCGAACTGGTTGAGAAGACCGATTTCGATGTCGTCGTTCGCGGAGACGGGGAAGAGCCGCTCTATCAACTCGTCTCTGGCGGAAGATCCATAAATTGTGTATTTAAAGGGGATCAGCAGGCATTGCCGGTTCGACGCGGGTATGTTCAAAAACAGGAAACTCTGAAAGATATCTGTCTTGCCGAAAACCTGGAGGATATTCTTACAGACATCAGCGTGTTGAACAGCTATATTTGGACAGGGAAGGGATGCCTTGAACGTTGTGTCTATTGTTCTGGGAACGTCTGGAATAGTAAACTCCATTTCGGCCGGGCCCAAATTATCTATCGGCCGTTCGAGACGGTACATCGAGATATTGAGATCCTTTCGAAATTCCCAGATGGAAAGAGGATTACATTCGACTTTGATCCCCAACGAGGTCCAGTGCAGACAACCTATTATCTGGAGTTGTTCCGTGGCTTGGAGCCAAAGAAATATAACTGCTATTTTTTTAGCTGGTCTCTGCCGAGCAAGGAACTGGTCGATGCACTGGCCAACACCTTCCATTTTGTAGAACTTTGTCTTGATGTGCAAACTGGCTCTGAACGACTCCGTAGGCAGCTCGGGGATCGTGGGTTGATGAAACCTTTTTTTTCGGACCGAGCAATAGAGAATTTGCTCTATCACATCAACCAATATGAGAATTTCGCTGTCGATATGAGCACGCTGATGGGATTACCCTTTGAACGGGATGAAGATGTGAAAGCCATTGTTGCTTTCTCTGATTATTTTTATGATCGATACCCCTTCTTGCGTTATCCTTATATCTCTCCCATGAATGTGGAACCAGGTTCTTTGCTGATGAAGAACCCAACCCAGTATGGTATGGTGTTGTTCCGGAAGAGCTTTGAAGACTTTCTGCAGTTTACCCAGCGTAACTTCGAAAGGAACATTAACTGCCATCAACCGGAATCATACGAAGAGGGGTTGTTTCACCCTTTGGGTGCCGCACCAATAGAAGACTATCATCGTGGGGATGTTTTCCGAGTTTACGAGACCTGGAAGAAGATTCAAACACACATCGACCGGCGATCCAATGAAAGAATATTAATGAGGACCCAAAAGTACCAAGAATACGGATTGATGAAGGTCGGAATTAAGGGCGGGATAGACCGTGGATCACCACGTTATATTGAGGTCGAATAAAAAGAGGCTGTTTCCTATTCTGTTACGAAGAGAAAGCTCTTTGTGAATGAGGATCAAATCTTCGAAGGTCATCCATTTATCTCATTCCGAGATTTATGGGATGGGGCCATTCACGGGCATTCCATTTATTATCCGCTTTAAATCCATCACTTTGATCCTACCTTCCTAAGGTGATTTTCCTGACCGTCGATCACCTCCTTCAATATATCCATGATCTATTCGATCGAAATGACTGTCCATTTTAATCAAAGTGGTCGACGGTCAGTATTTGGAAGCATCTCCGAAATTGTGATGCGAGAATGGATTTAGGGGGAAGAGCAGACAGACCAGCAGAAAAATATTTAGGCCTTTTTGCCTCTCTGGATGGTTATCCGTTTATTGGTTTCTCTTATAAAAAAGAGAGGCTTACCCAAGTGACTTTCAATTTGACAAAAAACCATTATTACGTTAAATAATGTTTTTAATTTGAGTGAGTGATCAAAATATCATGCCCACCTGTTTTATGTTAAATCCAAGGAATCTTATTCCCCCACCCAATGCATTTATGCTGGTAATTTTTTGGAATGATCTTGTCCTCCCTCCTTTTAAAGACGAGTTCATTTCATCAATGAATGGAAGCTAACACATCGGTCATGGGGTGAACCATCATCTCAAAAGGGGACCTTCGATGATAGGAGGAGTGATGGACAGAACGTTACAAAGGGAGCTTTATAGAAGGCTCGACCAGTCGCCCGAGAGGCATGCGTTGGCCTATATTAATAACCGAGGAGAGTTCTCATGGCGCACGTTAGAGGAGGTTTGTAGACAGGCGGCAGGGTATAGTCCAAGGCTAAAAGAATTAGGTCTCGGACAAGGCGACGTATGTATTCTTGCACTTCCGAGCAATGCGTTTTGTGCGACGTTATTGATAACGACCCTCCTTTTAGGAGCGGTCCCCCTTCTTGTGGCTCCTCCGATCTTACAATTGAAAGGACGCTATTCAAACCTAACGCAAGTGCTCAGACATATGATCCGAAAGACTAAGCCGAAAATCGTCATCGTTCCCAAGGCGATGATGCCTATGCGTGAAGAACTCGAGGGCCATCAGAAAAGAACCCATCTCCTTTTCGAAGAAGAGGGTTTAAGCCCTGACCTTTCGGCTGGGATTCCACAAGTCACCCCTGCAGAATCTGATATCGCTGCGATGCAGCTTACCTCAGGTACCACGGGGTTCCCTCGGGTGTGCGTTTGGCAGCAGAGAAATGTCACGGCCGCTCTGGATGGAATTGCACTGGCCATGGATTTAAATCAAGAAGACATTTGCTTAAACTGGACGCCCCTCTACCACGACATGGGTTTAGTGAATAACTTTCTTCTTTGTCTCACTAAGGGTATTCCCTTAGCGATGCTCAATCCCATCGATTTTGTCAACAAACCAGCCTTATGGTTACGCGGTCTTTCCGATACAGCATCGACCATGACCTGGTCCCCCAATTTCGGCTTCGCCATCACCGCTGAAATTGTGAGGGATGATCAAATGGAAGGCGTCCGTCTGGATCGAGTGAGGGCTTTCTGGAATGCCGCTGAGCGAATTCACCTCGAAACCATCCAAGCTTTCTACAAACGCTTCGCTCCTTTTGGGTTACATCGGGACTCATTAAAAACCAACTACGGATGCGCTGAAAATATTGGCGGAGCCACCTTTAGCGATCCCCATGGGCCGATCGTTGTGGAACAAGTGGATGATGTGGTGCTGCAGCAAAAAGGAATGGCTCAGCCCATCATGCGAACCGATGAAGGGCAACGTGCCGTCCAGGTAGTCGGTGTCGGACGGCCCTATCCAGGAATTGAGATCAAAATTTTATCCCGGAAGGGGCGTCCCCTGCCCGATGGACATGTGGGGGAGTTAGCGCTTAAGACGCCTTCTCGGATGAGCGGTTACTTAGGCCAGACGCTCGAAACCCGTCGAGCCCTTTTTGGCGATCTTTTACGCACAGGTGATTTGGGCTATATGAGAGGTCCTGAACTCTTTTGGGTTGGGCGTCTGCGGGAGCGGATCACCACCTTGGGGAGGAAGTTGGACCCCAGTGATTTTGAGCGAGTCCTCTTGAGGATTCCAAATCTGCGACATGGTTGCTTCGCGGTCTTTGGAGTGGATGACGCCCAACTCGGCACTCAGCGTGTGGTAGTTGTATCCGAAGTTCGAGATAGCTCCACTCGCCCCTATCGCGATATCGTCAATGATATCCAGAGTCAGATCTCCCTCCAACTGGGCGTAAAAGCCTATGACATAATCTTATTGCCTAAGGATACGCTCACGAAGACATCAAGCGGAAAACGACGTCACCGATATTTTCGCCAACGTTATCTCAGTGGGGAGTTGCAATCACTCAGATTGAGTGATCAGGAGAAAGAGGAGAACCCCCCAATTCAGGTTCAGAGGAGCTCAGAAGGTTTGTAAAACCAATCATCGGCGTCCTCTGAATGAGGATGCCGTGGTTCCCCCGACTCGCTGGGGACATAATGGAATGATGAGAAGGAATAGAACGAATAAAACGAATTTAGGACGATTCACTGTGGAGGGGATATGAAGAAGATCAGGAAGGAACTTCTTTTTACCATTCTTCTTACTTTACTTATTCTTGTCGTGTTATATCTCATCTATTTTTTAGGATGGACGCCCTTAAAATTTGTTTATGAGGAATTTTAGGGGGAGGGGATGACAATTGATTTAAAGATTGTCCTCAAAGGGGTTCTCATCGCCCTTTGTATCTTTTTGGCCGTCCTTTTGGCAGCGAGGTGGGCGGACCGAATTTTATTCAGGCCGGAGAGTGTTTTTGCGAGGACGGTGAGGGGTTTTGAGGAGCGGAAGGATCAGATTCAAATTTTATTTATGGGGCAATCGGATATGAAATATGCGATCATCCCCAAAGTCATGCCTTACCCATCCTATAATTTTGCTGAAGTGGCGGAGAATTACATTGGGACCTATTTAAAATTGAAGTATTATATTGATGAGATGCCCCGTCTGAAGATGGTGGTGTTAGGTCTTCCCCTTCCCAGTTTTTCATCGGCTCGTTTAAATTGGATAGAGAGACGGCATCTGACGAATTATTTCTCCTTTGGATATGTCACCCACCAAGATTTTAAAGAGTTGGTTCACCGGAATGGCTTCATTGTGGTCAGACAGAAAATATCAAGCTTTTCTCCCCTACTCGATAAAGGTCAGTTTAAAACATTCTGGAAAAATATGAGGAAATGGCTTCAGAATCAGCCGATCCAAAAAACGGTCATGGAAGATGGGTATATTCGATTTCCTGAATATGCTACCGTCCCAGAAAATGAGTTGATGGAGCGGGTTGCGATAAAGAGGGTCCGGGACCATTTTCTCGACGACCATCAAAATGATTTCGATAAGGATTTATTGTCTTATTTTGAGAGGATATTGATCTTATGCCATCAACGGGGGGTGAAGGTGGTAACCCTGATGACCCCCATGACCGATCATTATATCAAGCATGCGGAAAAATATATGACGAAGTCAGCTCTTTACGAAAAGGTGCTCACCCATCCAAGATTTAGCCCCTATCTCACCAAGCATTTAGATTACCTGGACTTCTATGCAAAGGATTATGCTCTTTTTATTGATGAGGACCATTTGAACCACAAAGGGGCCATGATTTTTTCAGAGCGGGTTGCTTTGGAA
>JACAEV010000072.1 GCA_013388645.1 Syntrophaceae bacterium
GATCGAATTAAACGGTAACCAGATCGCGTCGACGCTTCAATCTCATAGCCCGAATTTCTGAGATGATTGATTCTCTTCCAAACAGCCGTCCGACTAACCTTTAACCGATGACTGATCTCTTCACCGGAAAGAAAGGACGAAGGGGACTCTCTAAGGAGTTGAAGAATCTCATCATCCGTCATAAGAATTCTTTGCTTAAAATGGTCTATCGATTAGGGTTAGGAAGCCAGTTTCGGTTACCGGTTGCGGTTACGTATCATGAAATAAAAGACGATATACGTGGCCTTCTCATAACGATACGGGCCTCGTCACCCTTACCGTTAGACTTTTATTTTCTATGAAATCATTTTATCATAATGAGAAAATTGCATGGAGAAGGTTCCTCTCCCTTGGGTCAGCGACCTTAAATCGGTCGAGTAGCCAAACATTCGGGTCAGAGGGGAGAGCGCTTTGATCATCGTGACCTTCCCCTTAGAAGTGATGGCTTCGACCGAGCTCTTCCTTGCTTTTAAATCCCCCACCACTTCGCCCATGAACTCTTCTGGGACGATGATATTCACCTCCATCATGGGTTCCATGAGAACAGGCTGGGCCTTCCGACAGCCCTCCCGAAGTGCCTGAGAGGAAGCAATCTTAAGTGCAAGCATGGATGGATGATCTTTATCGATATTGGCTTTGAGTAAGGTCACTCGGAGATCGGTCATCGGGTAGCCCAAGACCACTCCCACGGTCGAAGATTCACGAACTCCCTCTCCTACAGAAAGAAGCCCTTCCTCGGATAAAGTTCCCTCTGGGAGCTCAGAATGAAACTCAATCCCTTTTCCTCGTCCATTTGGTGAAATCCGCAAAAAAACCTCTGCAACGTGTTTGATGTCGTCCATCTCTTTCAAGAACTTAGCCGAGGCTTCGACTTCCTTCTCAATCGTCTCTCGATAAACCACTTGGGGCCTTCCCACATTCACTTCAAGATGATATTCGGTGAGGAGGCGTTTGACCAACACATCCAGATGCAATTCGCCCATTCCGGAGATGATGGTCTGCCCCGTATCCTCGTCCACCTTCACATGGAAGGTGGGATCTTCCTCACTCAACTTCTCCAGGGATTCGGTCAGCTTCTCCTGGTCCCGGCTTGTCCTCGGCTCCACAGCCACAGACATCACCGGTTTATAAAAATCAATGGGTTCAAGGAGAATAGGACGATTCCGATCACAGAGGCTATCCCCTGTGGTGGTTTCCTTCAAGCCCATGACTGCGACAATCTCTCCAGTCTTGGCCTCTTCCACCCGAGTACGTTGGTGAGCATGCATCTGAAAGATCCTTGAGATCTTCTCGCCTTTTTTCAAACGTGGGTTATAAATCTCTGTCCCCACTTTGAGCACGCCAGAGTAAATCCTGAGATAGACTAATTTCCTCCCTTCATCCATCATCACTTTAAAGGCCAAGGCGGTGAAAGATTCTTCATCTTTAGCCATCCTGATCTCCCTTTCGCCGGTGATGGGATTCGTCCCTTCCACCGGTGGGATATCCAGTGGAGAAGGAAGATAATCGACAATGGCATCGATGAGGGGTTGGATCCCTTGGTTTCTTAATGCGGCGCCACAAAGGACAGGGACGGCTCTCATTGAAATGGTGGCATTTCTCAGGGCGGCTTTCATTTCAAATTCTGAAATCTCTTCTCCGTTAAGAAACTTTTCCATAAGAGATTCGTCTAATTCAGAAATGGATTCGACCAGCTTGGAACGATAAAGGGAAGCCTCTTGCTCCATCTCTTTGGGGATAGAGACCTCTCTAAATTCCACTCCCAAGCTATGCTCATCCCAAACGATTCCCTTGGACCGGATCAGGTCAATGACTCCGATAAATCGGTCTTCTACGCCCATGGGGATCTGCGTGATTAGAGGATTCGTCCCCAAGCGTTCCACCATCATTTTCACCGCTCCAAAAAAATCCGATCCAATCCGATCCATCTTATTGATAAAGGCCAATTTCGGAACCCGATATTTATCCGCTTGATGCCACACTGTTTCGGACTGAGGTTCCACTCCCTCCACCGCACTAAAAATCGCAATGGTTCCATCCAACACCCGCAGGGAGCGTTCCACTTCAATGGTGAAATCTACATGGCCAGGCGTATCAATGATATGGAGGATGCTCCCTTTCCATTCAACCGCCGTCACAGCAGAGGTAATGGTAATTCCCCTTTCCTGCTCCTGTTGCATCCAGTCCATCGTGGCTGTGCCATCATCCACTTCTCCTAAACGGTGTGTCTTCTTTGTATAGAAGAGGACCCGTTCGGTGACCGTTGTCTTTCCCGCATCAATATGGGCCATAAATCCAATATTTCTCGTACGGGCGAGCCGTTTCTCTCCTGCCATCGCTTTTTCTCAGGGTCTGGGTAAATTATATCTCCGCAATATTAAAGGGATTTTTTTTAAAAGTCAAATTTTCTCTGTTACCAACTTTTTAAAAGTGCACACTTTTCAATTTAAAAGTGCACACCTTCGAGATCAGAGCTTTTGACTTTATGGGTATCGATCAACTTCCCTTCACACCAGAATCGGA
>JACAEV010000075.1 GCA_013388645.1 Syntrophaceae bacterium
GAGTCGATGGGAACGGGTCGATGCCACCCTTGACCGAGTGGAGCAGGCCCTGATTGTCACCTTCTTAAGTTTCATGATCCTCACTGCCTTTTTACAGATTGTTCTCCGAAATTTTTTTTCCACAGGTCTGGATTGGGGGGACTCCCTCTTAAGGAATCTTGTTCTTTGGATCGGCTTCATCGGCGCGACCCTTGCTACGAGAGAAGGGAAACACATCAACATCGATGTGGTTTCAAGAGGGTTGCCCTCCCTGGGAAAAAATGTCGTCACCCTCTTCACCCATTTATTTTCCGTTTTAATCTGTTGCCTTTTAACGTATGCCGCATTGAAATTCATTAAGAACGAAGCCCAGATGGGGAATAAAACCTTTTTAAACCTCCCTGCCTGGGTTCCTGAACTGATCCTTCCCATGACTTTCGCTCTGATGACCTTACGATTCGGCTTTCGTTTTTTTAAGAATCTTTCCGAAAGGGTGAGAATAAACCTCCCCCATGATCGAAGGAAAGGATCATGACCCTTCTTCTGATCCTCATTGCTTTTCTTCTCATGTTTCTGGGAGCACCTCTTTTTACTGTTTTCTCTGGCCTGACCCTTTTCCTTTTATTTTTCAGTCATATCGATTCCTCAGCCATGATCATAGAAATGTATCGCATTGCCACCACTCCCATCCTGGTGGCCATTCCGCTCTTTACCTTTGCGGGATATCTCCTTTCAGAAAGTAAGGCCCCCAGAAGATTGATCAGGCTGACAGACGCTCTCTTGGGTTGGTTGCCAGGTGGGTTATCCATCATCGCCCTCATTACCTGCTCTGCCTTTACTGCCCTGACCGGTGCAACGGGTCTTACGATTATTGCCTTGGGAGGTATCCTTCTCCCTGCATTGTTACATGGGAAATACCCGGAAAAATTTTCTCTCGGATTGGTGACCAATTCAGGGACATTGGGCCTTCTCTTTCCACCGAGTCTGCCTATCATCATCTATGCCATTATTTCTAAGGTGCCCATTGGTCAACTTTTCCTGGCAGGTCTCCTGCCAGGGATCCTGATGGTGGTTCTGCTATCCGCTTTTAGTATCCAGAAAGCCATTTCTTCGGAGGTTCCGAGAACGAGGTTTAAACCATCGCGAATGTTTAAAGCATTAAGAGAAGCAATCTGGGAACTTCCTCTTCCACTCGTCGTCCTGGGCGGTATCTACAGCGGGTACTTTGCGGTCAGTGAGTCGGCCGCCATTACAGCGGTTTATGTCTTTCTGGTTGAGGTGGTCATCTACCGGGATATCCAATGGCGAGAACTTCCTCAGGTCATGCGAAAAAGTATGGTCTTGGTGGGGGGGATTTTGATCATCCTGGGAGCAGCCCTGGGGTTCACGAATTATCTGATCGATGCGGAAGTTCCTATGAAGTTGTTCAATATATTTAAGACCTATACCGACAGCCCTCTCATCTTTCTAATCCTCCTGAACCTTTTTCTCCTGGGGGTGGGCTGTCTGATGGACATCTTTTCTGCTCTGATCGTTGTCGTCCCTCTTATCGCGCCAGTGGCCAACGCCTATGGAATCAACCCGATTCACCTCGGGATCATCTTCCTCGCCAATCTCCAAATCGGGACATTGACCCCTCCTGTTGGAATGAGCCTTTTTATCTCAAGCCTCCGTTTTGAAAAACCCATGTCGAAAATCATCATGGCTTCCCTTCCATTTATTGTTGTCCTCTTATTTGTATTGGCCATCATCACCTATGTCCCCTGGTTCAGTCTGGCTCTTTTGAAGTAGAGCCGAGTATCTGCCTTTCTTTTTGGATCTCCCGCTTAACCTTTTCGGTTACGAAAAAATTCAAGGATGCCTGGGAGAATGGAGAGAAAAATAATGACAGCGACCACTAAGGAAAAGTTCTGTCTAACGAAGGGAATGTTACCAAAGAAATAACCTCCAAGAACAAAAATCAGAACCCAACCCACTCCGCCTATAATGTTATAGGCGATGAACCGCCTATAGGTCATGCTTCCAATACCTGCTACAAAGGGTGCAAAGGTGCGTATGATAGGAATAAATCGAGCGATAATGATCGTCTTCCCTCCATATTTTTCATAGAATTGGTGAGTACGGTAAAGGTACTCCTTATTGAAGAAACGTGATTTCTCCTTCCGAAACACTTTTGGACCAAGCATATTCCCGATCCAGTAATTCACAGTATCTCCTGCAATGGCAGCAACCGAGAGAAGAAAAATTAACCACTTCGTATCTAATGAGCCCAAAGCAGCAAAGGCACCTGCTGCAAAAAGAAGGGAATCCCCTGGAAGGAAAGGGGTCACCACTAACCCCGTCTCTAAAAAAATGATTAAAAAGAAAATACCATATGTCCAAAAGCCATAGTTTCGAATGACCAAATCGAGGTGTTTATCAAGATGCAATAAGATATCGATAAATTCGTTTATTAATTCCATGTCCTGCTTTTATGATTGCTTTGATTCAGTCCCCTGCTTTACCTGATAGTGAGCTAAGTGAAGCAACCAACGGTGTTGTTTTCTAAAAAAGAGAATGATATTTTCGTCGCTACTCGCTCCATTATTGATGAATTATTTTGAAAAAGACCTTGGCCTCGTTAAGAACCTAACAGACAGGTTGATGGAAGTCAATACGGAGGCCGTGGAGATCCACAGAGGAGTTTCGATTGAATGGCATCGAAGATTTTTTATTGATTATCACACTATTTTGAATTATGATGGTTCCCAAAAAGGTAAGATGTATGAAAGAATATACCAACCAGCACGCTCGTTCAGGTGTGAATACCCCTCTTCCCAAAATGGAATGCTTTAAAAATCAATTTAAGAACTATGAGATCACTATCTCTATTCCAGAATACACTTCAATCTGTCCGAAATCCGGATTGCCGGATTTCGGGACAATCACCATCCGTTACATTCCAAATAAATGGTGCATTGAATTAAAATCCCTGAAAATGTATATCCTTGCCTATCGGAACTTAGGGATCTTCTATGAAAATGCGGTGAATCGAATCCTCAAGGATTTCGTCAAGGCCTCCAAACCCATTCGGGCAACGATCATAGGAGAATTTAATGTTCGGGGTGGGATGAGAAGTGTCATCGAAGCCACCTACCCTCCTCAAGCCCATCAAAAGAAAAGGTAAAGAGTGGCAAAGGTTAAAAAAGTCCTTTTTGTCTGCACAGCAAATTCGGCTCGCAGCCAAATGGCTGAGGGGTTGTTGAGGATTCTCGGTTCTAAGGATTGGAAGGTTCAGAGCGGAGGGATCTTTCCCTCTTTTGTTCATCCCCTTGCCATTCGGGCCATGGAGGAGATCGGAATCGATATTTCCAAACAGACTTCAAAATCTATCGATCGATTTGTCAAAAAAAAATTCAATTATATAATAACCCTTTGTGATGATGCCGCTCAATTCTGTCCAAATTTCCCGGGAGCAGGAGAACGATACCATTGGTCTTTCGAAGATCCGGCGGCAGTGAGTGGAACCGCTGAAGAAAGATTGGCGGTATTTCGAAAAATAAGGGATAAACTTAAAATAAAAATTGAGGAATTGTTAAAATCTGAAACTTCTGACGTTCCTGATCCGATTGCTTCTTTCAAATTTTAGGCTTCGGCTTTTTTCAGCAGCCTTTCCCAACTTCTTTCCACATTTTTTTGAATCACTTCCACTTCGGAATCGCTAAGATGGCTGAAGCGGCCTTGCATTTTTAAATATTCTTTTACAGGAACGACATGAGATTCTTCCTGAAGGGTATAGGTGTTCCCATTCTCTATTTCATAAAGAGGAAAGACCCTTGACCGGACAGCGAGTCTCGAAATTTTGATAGTGAGTTCTGACGGGATTCTCCAGCCCGGGGGGCAGGGTGAAAGGAGATGGATGAAGCGGGTTCCCCGGATTCTCTTTGCTTTGTCTATCTTTCTTAATAAGTCTTCTGGATAAGCAATTGTTGCCGTCGCCGCATAGGGGATATGATGATCGGCCATGATCGCCATGATATCTTTCTTCGGATTCTCTTTGGGTTGCATGACGGGGGTCGTGGTGGTCCAAGCGAACAAAGGGGTGGCTGAACTCCGTTGTGTACCCGTATTCATATAACCTTCGTTATCATTACAAATATAAATGAAGTCTTCGTTTCTCTCTGCAGCACCGGAAAGGGCTTGAAGCCCGATGTCAAAGGTCCCACCATCCCCCGCCCATACGGTTACCACAGACTCATGATCGCCCCGCACATCCAAGGCAGCTCTGACCCCTGAGGCGGTAGCCCCGCCTGTCACAAAACCCGCATGAATGACTGGAATTCGAAAACTGGAGTAGGGCCAGAACCCTGGGACGATGGACCAGCAAGAAGCTGGAAAGACCATGACGGTCTTCTCACCAAGGGCTTTGAGGGTAAGGCGCATACTCACGGCTGCCCCGCACCCAGCGCAGGCCAGATGACCGTGGCCTAAATTTTCCGAAAGAGGGATTTCCATTTTTCTCATCTCAAGACCCCTTCCTTATAATCCTGTTTATCACGGCCTACTGCTTACTCCTGACGGCTCCCTGTTCATTTCTTAAGGCCCAACCACAAAATCTCTTCTTCAGGTCTCGGATGCTCCACCGTATATTGGATCGCTTCTTCAATCAAGTTGGGTGTAATGTCCCTCCCGCCTAGTCCCGAAATGAAACTAAAAATCTCGGGCCTCTCCTCTCTGGAATATAACGATGCCTTCAATTCCTGAGCAAAAATACCTCCTACCCCTGCTGAGAGGTTTCGGTCAATGACAGCTAACTTTCTTACTCCTCTTATTTCTTCATAAATCTCTTCGAAAGGGAAAGGTCGAAACCGTTTAATTTTCATTCCTCCAATCTTTGTTCCATTTCCCTTTAATTTCTGGACGACGGTTCTTGAAGTGCTGGTGACCGTGCCAGAGGTCACTAGTAGAACCTCGGCTTCCCCCTCGCCGTATCTTTCAATCGCAGCGTAACCACGACCGAATCTGGATCTGAATTCATCATTCACTTTTTTCGCCACCTCGGGAACTTCTTCCATTGCTTTTTGTATCTTATATCGGAACTCTAAAAAATATTCGGGAGTCGTGATCACAGAAAAGGCCATTGGCTCCTGAATGTCGATCGGATAATCTGGACAGTAGGCTGGTAAAAAGGCGTCCACTTCTTCCATCGTGGGAATCTCGACGGGTTCAGAGGTATGGGAAAGGACATAAGCATCGAGCACGACCATCACAGGCAATTTGACCGATTCCGCAACTCGATATGCCTGAAGAATGGTATCGAGGACTTCTTGATTATTTTCACAATAAAGTTGAATCCATCCTGTATCCCGTTGCGAGAGGGAATCGCTCTGATCGCTCCAGATGTTCCAGGGGGGTCCGATGGCCCGATTCACGTTCACCAGTACGATTGGAAGACGGGCACCGGAGGCCCAATGGAGCATCTCATGCATGTAAGCCAATCCGTGAGAGGAGGTGGCCGTGAAGCATCGGACCCCACCAGTGGCAGCTCCAATCAACGCGGCCATGGCAGAATGTTCGGATTCCACTTTTAAGAATCGAGTGTTTAAGCGGCCATTCGCAATGAGCTCTGAAAGTTCTTCGACAATCGTCGTTTGGGGGGTAATCGGGTAAGCGGAGATGACATCAACACGGCTCAAGATCACTCCGTAGGCCACGGCTTGATTTCCTGTAATCACCCTTTTCATCTCTCCTCCTCTTTCAAGGAAATGGCTCCTCGGGGACATTCAGAAAAACAGATTCCACAGCCTTTACAAAAATCGTAGTCCACCTGATGGGAGAAAACGTTTTCTGTTTTGAGGATGGAAGCATCCGGGCAAAAGACATAACAGTTCTCACATTCATTACAGGTCCCACAGCTAAAACACCTCTCTGCTTCTTCATGTGCCATGGTCTCTGTGAGGGTGGAGGTCACCTCCCCAAATTCCCTAACCCTTTTCTTAAGCGGAGCTTTCGACTCCCTAATCCTTTCGGAAGGCTCAAAATAGTCCATATTCAATTCTTCAAAGGTGACGACATGAGAATTCATCGGTCTGGCTTCAGGATGGAGATATCTGAGGATTGAGAGGGATGGCCCCTCTCCTATCAGAATTCGACGGATCGTTTCCTCCATATTTTTGCCCTGGAGGTAGCAATCCATTGCCAGCGCTGCCTTTTTGCCCGAACCTATGGCATGGGCCACGGTTCGCTGCATTGACGTGAGATCCCCTCCCGCAAAGACTCCTTTGATCCCTGTGCTTCCATCTCTCTGTGTCAGAACGATCCCTTCTTTATTCTCCATCCCTTTCGGAAGAAAGGATACATCCACTTCCTCCCCTGCTGCGATGATCACATGATCTGCTTCCACGAAAAAATTGGAGTGGGATATCGGAACAGGTTTCCTCCGGCCACTCTCATCTTTCTCTCCTAACTCCATCCGAAGACATTCCAGACGTTTCAGACCATCTTTTTGCCCAATGCGAATCGGATTGACCAGATATCTTATCTTCACCCCTTCTTCCAGCGCTTCTTCAATCTCATCTTTGAAGGCAGGCATCTCCTCTCTTGAACGACGGTAAAGAAGAGTGACCTTCTTTCCCAGTCGGATAACGGATCGCGCCACATCGATCGCTGTATTCCCTCCCCCGATGATGGCAACTTTATCTCCTAACTTTAATTTTCTTTCTAAGTTAATCTTTTTCAGGAGATCAAGGCCACTCAAAACCCTCTTCGATTTCTCACCGGGAATATGGAGGCTTCTGCTTCGATGGGCTCCTGTGGCAATAAAAATGGCTCGATAATCTTTTAAGTCATCGTATGTCAAATGTTGACCCAAGGAAACCCCTGTCCGAATCACCACACCCAATGCCTCAATATTTGAAATCTCTCTGTCCAGAACCTTCTTCGGCAATCGATACGAAGGAATCCCCATCCTTAAGATCCCCCCTGTCGAGGAGGTAGATTCAAAAACGGTAACCTCATATTCAAGCTTAGCCAAATGATATGCGCAACTCATCCCTGCAGGCCCGGATCCGATAATCGCCACCTTCCCCTTTTTTGGGCCTGATGATTTTCCTATCTTCTGATTCAAGTTCGCAACAAAATCTGAGACGAATCTTTCTAAGGCATGGATAGCAATCGGCGCGTCATAATTCCCTCGATTACATTTCGATTCGCAGGGATGGAAACAGACTCTGCCACAGACTCCTGGAAAGGGATTCTCCTCCTTGATCACCTGCCATGCCCCTTCAAAATCTTCTTGCATAATCTTCTGAATAAATGCAACGATATCATTCCCCGCTGGACAGGCAGCATTGCAGGGGGGAGTCTTATCTTCATAAAAAGGACGCTGCGCCCTCCATGCCCCCGTCTTATTCCAATCCATATCTCCTAAGGAAATAGGGATCATCGGCATATCCGAAGCACCCTTAAATTGGAACTGTTTGGACATCTTATCGATCCTTCTGGTTCGTGAAGTCCATAGGTCTTTGGGTCAGGGCTACGAAGCCTGTTTTGTCATTCGGTAATCATTATAAAATAGGTTTTCGGTGACCATGCTCGTATCGAAATTCGAAGCTCGAAAAGGGATTCTCGATTGTCCAGCATCCAGCATTTACATACGAATTCCGAAACGAATTACTACAACGACAAATGTTAATTTTATGTTGACGATACAGGCATCTTAACCCTGACCCTTAAACCCTCACTTCCTCAAAGGCTTCTCTCGCTGCCTTGGCGTTCTCATTCTTCTTTCCGGGCACTTCCTCGCGAATGGAGAGGGCCACGGAATCAATCCCCACCAGGCCTGTAACTCTTGAGAAGGCCCCTAAGATCGCCGTATTGACAATGGGGTTCGTTCGTGAACCCAGACCATTTCGGATGGCGATGGAGGTGGCATCAACAGTCGCCGTTCGGAAACCTTTCAGATGGCGAAATTCTTCGGGAGGCTGATGTGAATTGATGATGATCCACCCATTCTGTTTCAGGCCTGAGGTGACATCGATCGCACCGATCAGCGTGGGATCAAGAACGACAAGATGATCGGGTTCGTAGATATTGACCCTCAGATAAATCGGTCGCTGGTCCACTCTCAAGAAGGCCATCACAGGTGCTCCACGCCTTTCCACTCCAAAGGCAGGGAAGGACTGGACATAATAATTTTCATGGAAAAAAGCAACGGCAAGTACCTTGGAAGCCACCTGAGCTCCCTGACCGCCCCTTCCATGGAATCGAATCTCAATCATAGGTTGCGACCAAAGAAAGATTGGAATAAGGGGGTGTGGAATTCACAAATACAGAATGACTTTTTTTTACCCATTATTCCACTATTCCATCATTCCAACAAATTAATTATAACCTCCATTTCAATCCATTAAAAGTCAACCTTCACCAATTCCTTCTCCAAAGGCTTAAGATGACAGGTCTCGTTCATGAAGGATAAAATATATTTCCCATTTTTGAATTGAATCAAGTTGATCGCTGCTGTATCCTGAGTGATCTGCCAGAAGTGAGAATTATCCAAACCCAAAATCCCGCAAATCAGAACCTTATTGACGACACGATGGGAAACCAGAATCAGATTCTCTCCAAAATGGTTTCGGATCACCTCCTCCAGTGAGGCCATTGCCCTTTTCCTGACGTCATCTAAACTTTCTCCCCCTGGAAGCTTGACCCGATGGGGCTCTTCCCTCCACATTCGATAGGTTTCTTCGTCAGTTTTCTTAATCTCTTTGTGGGAATGCCCTTCCCAATCTCCAAAGCTGAGATCGACGATTTCACCGAGGGGTTCAACGTTTAAGTTTTGAAGCTGAGCAATCTTATTGGCCGTCTCCCATGCTCGGGATAGAGGGCTCGAATATATCCGATGGACTTCTTTCCCCTTGAAATATTCGGCCACTAACTCTGCTTGCCTTCGTCCGGTCTCATCGAGTGGGACATCGGTTCTTCCGCGGAAGATCTCCTCTTTATTCCATGCGGTTTGACCATGGCGGACAAGATAGATGGAAGTCATCATTGAAAGTCCCTTCCTCAGCAATGATTTATTTTAACCTCTAGAAAGCAATTCTTCATGTTCTTAATCTCTTGCCTATCCATACCATTTTCTTGAAGAGTAATGCAATACAATAATGAAATGATGAGCCCTCCTTCAATAACGAATGATCAAGCCAGCAGATTCGAAAGGAATGTCATCAATTGCATTTATTGCCAAAATTTGTTGACCGACTGAACTTAATGTCATATTAATTTTTTTCTTTAATAAAAATAGGAAATAAATATTTGATTAGATTTTACACAACTTTCCCCCACTTTCTTTGAAAAGCTGTGGATCCGTGGCGGCATTTTTATTGCAGTCTTATTATTTCAGCTTTTAGTGGTCACGGTTAAAAATAATGGGGGCGATGCCATGTGGTTTAAAACAAAGAACAGAAAAGGGTTTACATTAATTGAACTATTGATCGTCATCGCCATCATTGGAATCCTGGCAGCGGTTGCCATCCCGATATATAAACAACATGTGATTAAAGCAAGGATGGCTGAAGCCGTCAATGCAATGAGGTATATTGCAACGGCCTTGATGGCCTACCGTCAAGATTTAAGTCTGGTCGGTGTCGCTTGGCCTAACTGCCCTGATACAGCAGCCATTCAAAGCTCCTTAGGGGTTGGAATCGGGGCGATAACAAGAATCAGCACAGCGCAGATTGATCCTGCAACGGGGACCATTCAAGCGACGCTTGCGAATATTGATGGAACCGTAGATGGCCAAACTCTCTCTCTGGTTCCCTCTGAAAATGCCGATGGTTCTGTGAGCTGGACATGGAATAGCACTGTCCCAACCGTTTACATGCCAAAAAAATAGTCGTCCCATTCACCTTTTGACATTTAAACTTTTCATCGTTGGAGTCTTCCAGGCCTTCTCAAAGAAATAATCCAGGATTTTCTTAGAACTTTTCTCTCTGACAAAGGACATCTTTCTATTGAAATCCTTTCTTAGACTAAAGAACGACCTTTCATTAAAAAGCAATAAAAGTAAATTGACCCAAACCGCTTCGTCCTCTTGGACCTTCCCCTTTTCACTCATTCGCTTAAAAAGTTCTTCCCACGTCAAACCCTCTTCGAACGTTTCTGCATCCATCTTTCCCTTAATAAAATTAATGACCCTCGCCAGACGGAGGAGCGTCAACAAGTCAAGCCGATAAAATTCCTTCGTCTCGATGGGAAAAGCACTTGACCGCCACTGGGAAAGGTGGGGAGGGAGAACCCCCTCTTTTTTACATCTCTCAAAAAGAGGGGTGTTAAGAGTGGGGTAATAGATACTGGGACCGATGAGGACCTTTTTCTTCATCAAGTCGATGAGGGTATCGACCATCTCCTCTATGGTTTGGCCGGGAATCCCCAGGAGGGCATAAGCGATTACGTTAAGACCGATCTGCTGTGCCTCTTTTAGAATCTGATCGAACTCCATCTTTGCCTTAGGCCTTCTCGTTCTTTCGTTTGTTGAGGGATCGATACTGACGTAGGAAAGATTGATTGTATTAAACCCTGATCTTTTCATGAGTTTCAAAAGGTCTCCATCCAGAGAAGCGAACGAGATCCCATTCATTGCAGAAAGTTCCAATCTTCCCTCCCCAAAGTGCTCGATCACCAAATTTAACCATCTCTTGGCACGCTCTCGATCCCAAGTGAAATTATCATCTTCGATATCAAACACCTCGATGCCATATTGTTTTTGGCATTCCTCCATCTCTTGAAGTATGGCCTCCGGGGTCCGGGACCTAAAAGAGGTTCCCATAATCAGATGAGCGGAACAGTAGGTGCATCCGTGTGGACACCCCCGGCTTGTAATGATCATCGTGGATCGTTTCTTTTTCACCCGATAGCGGTCCAGATCAAGCAGATCCCTGGCAGGAGAAGGAATGGAATCGAGATCGTTAATAAAAGTTCGGTGAGGATAGATTTTTATCTTATCGCCCTCTCGACACCCCAACCCATCCATATCATGAATCGTTCCTTTTCCTTTTGCTTCAATTTTTTTCAACAGGTGCGGAAAACGGAACTCCCCTTCCCCTGTAATGACATAATCAACAAGCGGGCTTTGCAGAACGCCTGTTGGATCACAACTGATATGGGCGCCCCCCATCACCACTATTTTCGTTGGGTCCCATTCTTTGATGAGCCGAGCCATCTCCAATGCTTCTTGATGATAAGGGGTAAAAGAAGAGCTGATCCCAAAGACCTCAGCCTTTGAATCCTGAACTTTTTTCTTTATCTCTTCCCAGCCCATCCCGAAATGGTAATAGCCGGTATAGAGTTTGAATGGACTGTGATCATTGAAAGGATAAAAATCCTGGAGGTAAGAAAGCTCAGGGGGAATTGGGACAACCCTTTTCTTTTCTGTCTGGCAATCGAGTATCTCCACCTCGTGACCCCATGCTTCTAAGGAAGCAGCAAGATAGGTCAACCCAATGGGCTGCGTCCGGCTGGAAGTCCTGTAGAAATCCTGAATGGGCGGCTGAATGAGGAGGATTTTCATTATGATAGATGATGAAATTTCAAAATGCGTTGGTCAGTTCGGTGAGGGCCTCTTGATAAACCTTCAACGTATTTGAATCGAAGAGGACGAATCGGACCATTTTGATTTCGGGGTGTTCCTTGAGATAATCCATGACGGTCTTCAAAGCGATACGGGAAGCCTCCTCGACTGGATATCCATAAATCCCTGTGCTGATGGAAGGGAAAGCAATCGAAGAAATTTTATTCTGTGTGCATAACTCCAAACTCTTTCGATAAGCGCTCGATAGAAGTTCAGGGTCTTTGGGTGACCCTGAATATCTCGGGCCCACAGCATGGATGACATATTTCGCCTTGAGATTTCCTCCACCTGTGATTACGGCTGACCCAGTTGGGCAACCTTTATATTTCGCTTTCAATTCCGCCATCAGAGTGGGTCCACCTGTCCGGTGGATCGCACCATCCACACCACCTCCTCCTGCCAGCGCAGCGTTCGCCGCATTCCCAATCGCCTCTGTCTCCTGTTGAGTGATATCGCCTTGAACTATTTCTAAAATGGATTTCTGGACATTTATTTTCATTGTTTCACCTCCCCGTTGAAATCTAACCTATCCATACCAAAAAGAGTTGACATCGTCAATAGGACAGGGTTAACGTTTAAGCAATGCAAAAAATCTATTACGGCTGGATCATCGTTGGGGTGGGTATTCTGGTCAAAATGACGGGATTGGGGTTCGGTCGATTTGCTTATCCCATGCTCATTCCAAACATGAGAGGATCACTCGGATTCAACTATATCGAGATGGGCCTCTTGAGCGGAGCGATGATGCTGGGCTACCTCATCTTCTCCTTGGTCGGTGGAATGTTGGCCACGCGGTTCGGTCCCAAAAGGATCGTCATTGCCTCTCTGCTATGTGGATCGCTTTCTATGTTCTTCATCAGCAAATTATCAGGCTTCATTCCTCTGCTCTTCTTCACTTTTGCGATGGGGGCAGGGGGAGCAGGAGCTCATATTTCCATGACCACCTTGCCCATGGCATGGTTTGAAGAGCAACGATTAGGAAGAGCCCTTGGCCTGGTAACAGGTGGGACAGGTCTTGGCATTATTGTCACAGGGCTTTTGCTCCCTTTCCTTCTCTCAAATTTGGGAAAAGAGGCATGGAGACATTGCTGGTTCCTTTTGGCCCTCATTACATTCGGAGTTGCCATCACCGGTTGGATATTGTTGAGAGAAAAACCAATTTCGATGGCGCCCCCCCTTCCCAATAGGTATGGAGATAAAAAATGGATCCCCATTTCAAAAGAAGAAAGTGGGATCCCCCTCAAAGGAATCTTTTTCATCTATTTCGTCTTTGGATTCGCTTATAACATCTATGCGACCTACTTCGTCGCTTATATGGTCGAAGAAATTCAATTACCAGAAAAAATTGCTGGGAATATTTGGGCCCTTTTTGGCTGGATGTGCATGGGGAGTGGTTTGATCTGGGGATTCCTCTCGGACCGCTTAGGAAGACGAAAAGCGTTGCTCTGGGACAATGGGATCATCGCCTTTTCTGTCCTCCTTCCTCTCCTATTGCATCAGCCTTTCTTTCTTGGCCTTTCTGCATTTTTCTTTGGAGCCACTTTTTTAGGTACGGTCACCATCATCGCAGCAGCCATCGGGGATCAGGTATTTGACAAAAAAGCTTTTATCTACGGTGGGGTCACTTTGATCCACGGCATTGGACAATTTTTAGGAACGATCTCTGGAGGGTATTTAAAGGATTTAACGGGTACGTTCCAGCTGACCTTTATCGTTTCGTTGACTGGGTTCCTCCTTTGTATCTTCCTGACGGCACTCATTAAAAAAGGGTGAGAAATGATATCTCACCCTTCTCCTGAATAACCTAATAACTTATTAACCCATTAACTTAAGGCAACCTCAAAAATGTCATTCCTGCGGAAGCAGAAATCCATAACCTTTTGAAATTACTGGACTCCCGCTGGAGCTTATCCCGTACCTGATACGGGGCGGGAGTGACGAATTAGGAATTATTAGAGGTTCCCTTAAATTAGAGGCTTTCATAAAACGATTTTTTTAAAAATTTAAACGAATTGACAAATTGATCGAAAATCTCAAAGGCGGAGAGATCATAAGTTCCATCCATCGGCCTCCATTGGGTAATATAGAATCCAATGATCCTTTCCCCGCGTTTCCCAAAAACGACTTTGGCTCTCACTTTCTCTTTTTTCACCGGATCTTTCCCTTCCACGGTGACCGCCACTCCTTCCCCACCTACGACCCGGATATTCTTCCTTTCCAGGATTTGAAACTGGAGAATAGCATTAAAGAGGAATCGTTTAAAAAATTCTTTTTCCCTTTGTTCGAACCTCGTCGCACAACCAAAAGGTTCCTCATCATAAGCAAATGTTGTCAGGGAAGGGAATGGTCCTGGGTCTGATTTCATGAACCCAAAATTAATATCATTTTCACCCACCTCCACCCGCAATAATTTCCAATCCGGGGATGGGGGTAAAAACTCAAATTCATCCTCCCAGATGACCGTTCCTTGAGGAGACAGTCGATAAGGAACTTTTTGGGGAGGGTTCATGGTGGCACATCCCATAACCCAAGTGACTACCAATATCAGGCTTAAAATCGTCAGTGTTTTTCTCTTCATGGTTTTCCTCCCTTGGCCGGATCTGATCGATCTTCCTGACTCAATTTTTTGAGAAAGAGGAGAATATCTTTATAGTCAGGGGAACCATCCCTTACATAGCGGATCACCCCTTTCTTATCAATGATAACCGTCCGTCTGCCAAAAATAGGCCTCCCTTCAGGCTGGACATCCATGCTGACACCAAGAAAGGCCGTGACATTAGAAATCAAAGGAAAGGTTAGATCAAGACTTTTGGCAAAATATTTCAGAGTAACGATGTCGTCTCGACTGACGCCCAGGACCCGGGCGTTGAAGCGCTCATAGAGGTAAAGATTCCTCTGATGGCCCTCCATCTCTCCCGTTCAGATGGGCGTAAAGGCGGCTGGGAAGAATGTAATTATTAAGTGATGCTTTCCATAATATTCTTCCGCATAGTTGATCAATCGATCCTCAGTGGATGGCAAGGTGAAATTGAGTGTCTCCCGTCCGATCAACTCAATTTTTTTGGCGGCTTCGCCATTGGAATGGAGAAAAAGAAACAGAAAAAATAAAGAAAGTAACATCCATTTGGGGAAAGTTTTTTTCCGCATGGGCTCCTCCTTTCATTTATTAAAATTTTAAAATAACTTCTATCTTTCCGCAACCGATGAATCGAATCATGTTTTCCGTCTTTACCTATGAAAATCTTAAACAGGAAACAAGTACCCCATTTCTTTTGCTGACACAAAACAATTGACATTACCATCGGCGGACAAAATGAACTTGTCAAGATAGATTGAAACGTGTTAAATTAATAGCAAAGGGGAAAAAGATGATTGCTTTTGACCTTTTTTGTGGAAATGGCCACAAATTTGAGTGTTGGTTTAAAGACAACGCCTCTTTCGAAGAGCAGAAAGAGGCAGGGATTCTCACCTGCCCTATTTGTGATGACCATCATATAGAAAAAGCCTTTTCTCCCTTTGGAATAAAAAGGAGAGGGGAGAAGGCGAAAGAAGGAATGGATCCCTATCAAGCGCTCCAATTGATCCATGATTATTTGGATAAGCATTTTGAAGATGTGGGGGCCGATTTTTACAAGGAGGCTATCAAAATCCATTACGGAGAAGCAGAAAAAAAGAATATCAAAGGGACGGCCACCACAGAAGAAGAGATTATCCTCAAAGAGGAAGGGGTCCAATTCTTCAAGATCCCCATTATCAAACGCCAGCTCAATTAAGGCCTTAGAAATAGATCGATTTCTTGAAATTTACCCTCTCTAAAAAGAAAAATTTTAACCTTATCGCCTGCCTCGAGCGAATCGAAGATCTCCTCAAAATCTTGAACACCTTCCATTTCTTTCGAATTGACCTGAGTCAGGACGTCTCCAGCTTTTATTCCGGAGGTCTCTGAGACACTTCCGGGGAGAACCTCCGCCACCAATACTCCCTTTTTCCCCTTGAAATGAAAATGAGAAGCGAGGGAAGGAGTGAGTTCCTGTATACGCATTCCATATCGCTCGCCAAAAGCACTCTTGGGAGGAAGAAGGATCGCCTGTTCATCCACAATCTTGGCGGAAACAAAAATTGGGACCTTCGATTTTAATGCCAGGATGATGGCATCGCTGGGACGAGCATCCACCTCAATCACCCCTTTCGTCAATTTGAGATAAAGCGTTGCATAGTAGGTGTGATCCTTTAAATCTACAATTTTTATTTCTTTCACTTTGACTTGAGCCTGAGTCAGTATCGAGTGGAGGAGATCATGGGTCATGGGTCTTGGAGAGGTGATGTTTTTTAGTTCTTTGTCTATGGCATTTGCCTCCAGAAGGCCGATCCAGATGGGAAGCACCTTTTTTTCCTCTTTGTCAGCGAGGAAAACAACCGGACTTTGTCCGATGGAATCCACCTTCACTCCCTTTACCTCCATTTCAATAAAAGGGGAAGGGGGTTCGTGACTAATGGCAAATAGAACGAAAGAGGCGAGCGGGACAGCCACTAAGCCGATTTTCCAATATTTTTTCATGAGCGTCTCCTCTTTGGTATAGCTTTTTTTCTTAGGATGGCCATTAAACCGATGATGATCTTTTGCCCATCTCTCTTCGTCATGGCTTCGGGTTTTTTAATGATTCGCTGACAAAAGGCCTGGATCTGCCCTTCGTTCCATTTTAATTTTTCTAATAAATAAGCCATGAAATCCTGTTGGCTTGGGGTAATGGCTTCCATGCCTTGTGGACTATCCGAAGGGATCAGACGACCCTTTGGGACGGCATGATAGGAAAACGGAAGAAGACCTTTGAATCCCATCTCTTGAAAACGTTTCATCACCTTCTCAAAGCCCTCTCTGTTCAATTCAGCTGAACTATCGACCCCTGCCACCCCTTTAAGAATCTGGCGATAGGATTCTTCATCTAAATGGAGATCTTCCTTTGCAATGTGAACAAGAGCCTTCTTCTTCCTTCCAATGTGCATACAATTTATTATAACCTAAATGGACCGAAAATAGGAAACCCATCAAAAAAATTGCTTGCAAAAACCGTTTGAACCATAAGATACTATAGCATCTGAATTTGTATAAGATTTTATATTGCCTTTTTACCGTGTTTAATGGTCTTTTCTTCCATTTTCTTACTCAGTAGGGATCAAAGGATTCCCAGTAATATGAAAATGTTTTCTATGGAGGGAAGCTGTGAAAAAATTGAGAGGGTTGGATGCTAAATGAAGGGAAATTTCTTGAGAAGGATATGATGAAGATCGGTGTGATTTCTGATACTCACTTGAGAGAACCTGGGCCTGATTTCAAGAAAATCATTGAATTCCATTTTAAGGAGGTGGATAAGATTTTTCACGCAGGTGATTTTGTGGACAGAAGCATTGCAGATTATCTCTCAAGCCAAAAAGAGCTGATTGCCGTTTGTGGAAATATGGATTCTCGAGATATTGGAAAAGCATTCCCTGAGAAGAGGGTGGTTGAGTTACAGGGATTTAAAATTGGGTTGATTCATGGAGGAGGCTCCCCTTTCGGGATAGAATCGCGAATTAGAAAAGAATTTGAAGAGGTGGATGCCATCGTTTATGGCCATACCCATACTCCGGCAAATCATCAGGTGAAAAATATTTATTTGTTCAACCCAGGAAGCCCTACTCGCACCTTTATTCATAAGCCCACCTTGGGAATTCTCTACCTTGGAGAGAAGATAGAAGGAGAGATCATTCAAATTTAAAATGACTGTTTCCTGACAGAAGTGAAACTATCCCTTAAGGCAACCTCTAAAAATGTCATTCCTGCGGAAGCAGGAATCCATAAACTTTTGAAATGACTGGACTTCCGCTGGAGTTTACCCCGTACTTGATACGGGGCGGGAGTGACGAATTAGGAATTATTAGAGAGGTTCCCTTAAATAAGAAATTACCGATAACCGGTGTCGTAGGCGCTATAACCACTGGTGCCATAAGAATTAGAGGCCGTGACATAGTAATAATAAGTCTTCCCAGTGGAAGCAGTGGTATCATCATAGGTGGTCGTAGAGGTCGTCCCCAATGCTGTCTTGACTCCCCATTTCGAAGTGGCACGATAGATCGTATAAGAGGTCGCCCGTAATGAGGCTGTCCAGGTGATTTGTACCTTATCCAAAGAAGTGCCGTCACTCGCCTGAACATTTATTGGCACAGGGGGCCTTCCATCAGATCGATAGCCTGTATCATAGGGACTGTAACTACTCATGCCATAAGCATTAGATGCTTTTACATAGTAATAATAAGTCACCATCACTGAGGCGGTTGTATCTTCATAACTGGTACTGGAGGTTGTGCCGATGGCAACTTTGGTTCCTCTCCTTGATGTGGCCCGATAGACCGTGTAGGAGGTTGCTTCCGAAGAAGCCGTCCAGTTGATCTGTACCTTATCGAGATACGTTCCGTCACTCGCCTGAACTCCGGTCGGTGAAAGGGGAGGTGAACAAGCTGAGGTTGACCGACTACCAAGAGAAGTCCATGCCGTCTCAATCCCCTCTCCATTCCTGGCTTTGACTCTGAAACTATAAGAAGTTCCACACGACAACCCACAACTATCCCAATAGGTACTGATGATCCACCCGGAATTGGTCCCAGTGGTTATATTTTCAGAAAAATATTCTGTCCAATCAGGATTACTATTGTTCGTCCAATTGGCACGGATGCAATGCTGAGTCACATTTGAGAAAGATGCGGAACCCGGTGAGTTGGCTAAGGTATATTTGGAAACAGTCGGTGAATAAACTGTTTCTATGGAATCTCCGTTTCTCGCCTTGGCCCGAAAACTGTAATTCGTATTGGGCGAAAGAGAACTGTTCGTCCAGAGGTTATTATCCCGCTTCCACCCAGAATTGGTCCCTTTAGTGTTGTTTTCTATTAGAAGACCCGAATTTCCATTACTTAATCCTGAAGGGGTATTACTCGACTGTACCTGAATACTTGTCGCTGACAATGTCCCGAAACTTATTCCTGCGGGAATTTCAATCGCAGTGTAAATAAATAAGGTCGGGGAAGAATAACTGGTTTCATTGAGAAATCCATCCCTCGCCTTGACCCGATATCCATATTGATGGTTTGCCTGAAGTCCTGAGTTGGAATAGGATGGGCTGGATCGCCATCCGGAATCCACTCCGCCAATGCCTCCAGTGGGGCTCCCTGCAAAGTTAAAATAGTATTGAACAGGCGCAGTAGGATCGGTTGCTGTACTGGCAACCATTGAAATGGAAGAGGTTCCGGTTTGATAGGGAGGTGTGGCCCAGGTCGTGGGATTAGGGGTGGGTGGTGCGATATCAGTCGTTGAAGTGAATGCCTTCAGACACACATTACACTCTCCACAACCGGAACTGAATGTAAGGTCCGTCCAACTGCTACCGCTACTGCTTATATAGCTCTCTCCTGGATTGGCTGTGGCTTGGCTGGAATAACCTGCAATGGGCATTTCTATGGGGATAGGATAGTTATACCCCGGGGTGGTTAGCTTCACGACGATAGAAAACTTTTGATCCGAAGTTAGTGAAATAGGGAGATTGAGGGTGATGGTGTGATACCCTGCAGACAGTATCGTGCCTGTTTGACTTCCTGAAAGTGTGCCAGCCGTCGGACCTGAAGTGACATTCGTATAAATATATAATTCGTAGGATGAGTTGGACGATGCGGAGTAAAAACTGACTCCGGAAAGAGCTTCACTTGCAACAGCAGTGAAGACATTCGCAAACCATGCTGTATTACTTTTATAACCCATGCCCGCTATCCACCCCAGCGGGTCATATTGATATGCGTGGGTGTATCGAGTTGTTGATTCGGCACCGTTAAATATATAATTATATTTACCAATCTTGGTATCATAATAGGAGATATAAAAATAACCACTTTCTCCCCACTCTGTTCCCCAACTATTCTTAATTATAAAGGCACCATCTCCTGACGGAATGGAAGAAAATTTATTTCTATCAAAATAGTCATCCCAACCTACGATCGCCACCGCATGATTGGCGGTGCTTCCACCGTTATAATAATAAGTTTTATACGAAGTATTGTAGTAACTGCTACTATAATACATGGAAGTCATTACCGCTCCATAAGTCATGATTGCCTGTTTGATGTTTTCGTTATCCAAGGAGCCTGAGCGGTCTGGGACGATCAGAACTTCCTGGAGGTGTTTTCTTGCGGTTAGCCCGGATGGAGAAATATTTGAGGAAGGATTATAGGGATCATCTTCCTCATTAACAGGACCACTCCACCTTGATAAATAAGCGGTTGACATTTGCTCATTCCCACCGTCACAATGGCCTACATCAAATCCATGAGTATTCTTAAGATGGTTTTCAGAAAAATTCCACGCCTCAGAAGGAAGGAGGTTCGATTCGAGAGAACCATATGTAGCAAATGACCAGCAACTGCCACAGCTTCCCTGATTTCTCACGGGAGTTAGTTTTCCTAAATTACGTAAATCATAAAATGATGGAGCAGCAAATAATCCTTTTTCTTCAATGAAAGGTTGTTCTGAAAGGTGAGAAAGATTGAGAGGTGAAGGGATAAATCCTAATGAATATCCATCCCCTGCAATTTTTTGAGTGGCCGAGCTCTGGAGTTTTTGAAAGTGCTCTAAAAAATCTGGATTTAATGGTGCCAAGGATTCCTGCGAAATGGCCGGTGATTCTAAAAAAAATAATCCAGCACTAGCCAAGAGTACGAGGAATATTTTGACCCCTGATGATAATAACCTTTTCTTCTTAAAAGAAATCATATCTCCTCCAAAAATATTTATTAAATGAAGCAGTTGCAATGAGGATTGAAAATATTCAGTATGTTATCTAAGAATCTGAAAAGATTGAAGTCCTCCCCTACCATAAATCCATCAAATTATTTGCAATTTCTTTGCCATTCTGATCACCCTGCAAAGATTCAGGCAATATCTTGATTTCTATGAAGTTCTTTAATTATGAATAAACCAATTATTAACTTTAGCCCTGGATAAAGGTTACATAAATTACCATATGACTAAAAAATGTCACTTAAAGTGATCGATCGCTGGTGAGTAAGAATTTGTTGATAGTTTGGGTTGGGAAAATAATTATACTGAGATAATTTGGGAAGAGATTGCTTGTTAATAAACAAATCAAAAGAGGCAGGGCCATATTCGGCCCTGCCTCTTGAAATCAATTCTTGGGGAGTTTGGGAGTCCTGCCCTTCCCCTTGCCCTTTTTCAAAATACGCAGAACATC
>JACAEV010000039.1 GCA_013388645.1 Syntrophaceae bacterium
GTTACAGTAATCACCTTACAATGATACTAAGAGTTGTCATTCCTGCGAAAGCAGGAATCCAGAATGAAAACACTGGATTCCGGATCAAGTCCGGAATGACAGAATGTGTAAAGTTTTTTTGAAACAGTACACTAGAGTTACGGGGTTTCCTTTTTTCCTAATCCCCCTTATTCGGGAATTCACCTCCTTCCGTAATGGAATTCACCACTTATCAAGACCTAAAAAATTAGAAAATTCTTTAACCATTCAACATTAATATAATTTACTTTTTCTTGTCAAGGAATGGTTTTTCCCCTTTGACCCCAAAAAAACCTAAGACCCCATCGCTTCTAAAACCACCTCTGTAATATCCATCACCTTCAGATCAATCTCCTTTTTTCTGGCATAACCTGAGATGGTTCGGATACATTGCTGGCAGGAAGTCACCACCACCTCCGCCCCTGTATCCTGAATCTCTTGAATCTTCCTCTCAGCAATGGCGGCGGAGAGTCCGGGGTCGATCATCTCGAGGTCTCCCCCACCTCCACAGCAGATACAGAGCTGTCGATTATTTGCCATCTCCACTAACTTAAGACCGGGAATGGCCTTTAAAATATTTCTTGGCGGATCAAACACCTTACTATTTCTTCCTAAATCGCATGGATCATGATAGGTTACGGTTTTGTTAAAACCCTTATTAAACTTGATCTTCCCTTCATTAATCAACCTTTCCATGAATTGAGTTGAATGGAGCATCTCAGCATCAATCTTGTATTTCTCCTTCCAGGTATGATAGCACGATGGACAAGCAAAGACGACCGTCTCAGCACCAAGCTGCTTGACTTTCTCCTGGTTGTGTTCGATCAGTTTTTGCATCTTATCGGGCATCCCCATCTGGATGAGCGGAAAACCACAACACCATTCCTCTCCTCCAAGAGTGGTAAAATCAACATTACCTTTATCTAAGATTTGGACAAAAGCCTGAGGAATTTTCTGAACGAGAGGGAAAAAGGAAGCCACACAACCCACAAAATAGAGGACCTTCGCCTTTTCTTTCTGGTACATATTTTCCGGTGCATTTTTAATGAATTCCACCCAGGCAATACGTTCCTCATTCGGTTCATCCGAAATATTAAAATTATTTTCCAGAGCTTCTGACACACGATCTACGATTTTTGGATACTGTTTTCGGTCTACCAGACATTCCCTTCCCGCGAGAACTCCCTGATTCGTCTCCACCGCAGGAAAACAGGTCTGTGTACAAAGCCTGCACCCTGTGCATCGGAAAAGGGTTTCCTCGATCTCGGGAGTCCAACCGATCTTCCCTTCAATGATGGCTCGGACAAGAGCGTTTTTACCTCTTGGAGTGGCCCACTCTCTTCCCATGACGGTATAAACCGGGCAGTGCGCCAGACAAAAACCACAACGATTACATTTAGCGATCTCGTCATAAAGTAAAGTTTTCAATTCTTCCTGTTTCATCATTCACTCCTATTTAGACTATCTATCCCAATATTGAAGCCCTCCATTATTGTCCTGCCGTTCTGCCGTGCTGCCGTTAAGTCCAAAACCGCAGCACTGCAACACCGCAACACAAAAAATGGAAATTAGGACTTGCGCCTTACGCTCTCACGGAAATTCAGATTCCTCCTACGAAACGTCCGACATTGAAGATTCCTGCCGGATCTATCTGTTCTTTCAATCGTCGCACGACCAGATGATCACTTCTCGATTGTCCCCATACATCCACTTTCTTTTTGATCGAAAGAGGAGATGACTCGACAACAAGATTGCCTTCATTCTTCACCGCCTCAGTTGTTAGTCTTCCAATGAGTTCAACGATAGTATCGAGTTTAGATTTTAAACTCTTTCCTGTCAGGAGGTAGGTATAGAGAATTCCATTCCCAGCATGACAGATGTAGGCACAATCCGTTCCGGATTCTTCGGTAATGGTTTCGTAACTTCTAAGTATCTCTCCGCATCTTGAGATTAAAAAGTTTGATTTGAGTGAGACCACGTTCGGATAATGTTCTGCCAATCCTAACGAGAAGTCCCTTAGGGCATTCCAAAACGCTAAATGTTTCCCGGAATCGAGGGACATTGCGTCAAACACCCCATATTTTTTCCCCATCTCCTTCATCTCGGCAATCTGCCTGTCAATGCTTTCGGTGACCCCTTCTAACGCGACAGCAACCATATAATTCAAGTCTGAATGGATGGTCATGGAATATCTCATGTGTTGGATCGCTTTGGCATTGAGGATTTCCATGGCTGAGGGAATGAGTTGGGAGCTTCTCACCTGATGAGCAAACCCATTTGCATCTTCCAGTTTCGCAAAAGAGAGCATTAAGGTGGCTTCTTTTTCAGGGAGAGGAAGGAGTTTAAAGGTCATTTCGCATAGGACTCCCAGTGTCCCATGAGACCCGATTAAGAGTTTACACATGTCATAACCGGAGACATTTTTCACTGTCTTTCCGCCTGACACCACAATATCTCCGTTTGGAAAGACCGACTTGGTCCCGATGATTAAATCCCTTGCCGTTCCGTATAGCAGCCTTTTGGGACCGCTGGAATTGGTCGCAATAATCCCACCCAAGGTGGCCTTCTCCGTAAAGGGGGGGTCAAGAGGTAGAAAATATCCTTTTCCTATTTTCGCCAAACTTTTTTGGACCTCATTCAGGGTTATTCCGCATTCTGCAGAGAGGGTTAAATTTTCGCAGTCATTATCCGTAATCCGATTGAGCCGCCTGGTGGAAAGGAGGATATCCATCTTCTTTGGGATTCCACCCATCTCCATTTTGGTTCCATTTCCTCTTGGGATGATATGGAGATGCTGTTGATTGGCAAGGGCAACGACCCTTGAAACTTCCTCAATCTTTCCGGGAAAGACAATGAATCTCGGTTTCTTCCCGTCTATAGTGTAACCCTTCAACTGATCCAGATCTTGGATTACATTGGCTTCTCCTACAATCTCTTTTAATTTAGAAAAAAGTTTATCCATCTTGGACATACAAAATCTCCTTTTAAATTGAAGAAAAAGGTCTTTATTTTAAAGGTTAGGGTTAGGATGCCCGTTCCGTTGTTGGGTTATGTTGTTCGTCTTTTAAAATCTCTTAGCCGTAACCCTTAGACTATAAACAAAACGGGCTTCGTAGCCTTAACCCATTGACTATTCCCATCTAAGCGCTTGGTGTCTTTTCGACTTCCGGTAACACCTTTCCCGGATTGTAGACATCTTCTGGATCGAAAGCCATTTTTACCTTTTTCATGCCGCCGATATCTTGAGGGGTAAAGACAAAAAACATTTCCTTCTTTTTCTCCGTGCCAATCCCGTGCTCCCCACTA
This sequence comes from Syntrophaceae bacterium, assembly GCA_013388645.1. Taxonomy (GTDB): domain Bacteria; phylum Desulfobacterota; class BSN033; order BSN033; family UBA1163; genus UBA1163. The sequence continues at coordinate 3,325 of JACAEV010000039.1, forward strand.
ATCGTCCCCCCTGCATCGGCACACAATTTCATAATTTCGGAGCCTGCCAGATGAACTTTTCTCAACTCTTCTTCATTTCTCTCATCAAAAAGGATGAGTGGATGGAGGTTTCCATCCCCCGCATGAAATACGTTTGCGATGGCTAGGTCATACTTTTTCCCTACCTCCATGACTTTGGTAAGAACTTCAGGAAGCTTTGTTCTGGGAACTGTCCCATCACAAACCAAATAATTGGGTCGAAGTCTGGCAATGGCCCCGAATGCACCCTTTCGACCTGCCCAGAGTTGCATCCTCTCTGCCTCTGTTTTGGCGGCTTTCACCTCACGAGCATTATTTTTCTTACAAATTTCGATGATCCTTTCTGCCAACCGCTCCATTCCATCCTTCAGCCCATCGAGCTCAATTAATAGAACCGCTTCAGCATCCAAAGGGAAACCTGCGTGTACCGACTCCTCAACGGCCTTAATGGTCAGTTTGTCTAACATCTCAAGCGTCGCAGGAACAATCCCGTCGCCGATGATAGCGGAGACTGTTCTCCCTGCATCCTCTAAGCTATTATAGATCGCCAGCATGGTCTTTACTGCCTCAGGTTTTGGCATGATTCGAAGAATCAACTTGGTAGCCATCCCCAAGGTTCCTTCTGACCCCACCAGAACGCCTGTTAAATCGTATCCTGGATTATCCAGTGTTTTGCCACCCACCTGAATGACATCACCATTATAGAGAACCACTTCAGCCCCTAAGATATGATTCGTGGTCACTCCATATTTCAGGCAGTGAGGACCTCCAGAGTTTTCTCCGAAATTCCCCCCGAAAGTGGAAACTTTTTCGCTTGCCGGGTCTGGTTGATAAACATATCCGTAGCGGGCTAATGCGTTTTTCAAGGCGAGTGTAAAAACCCCTGGCTCCACGACAACCCTTTGATTTTCAATATCGATCTCGAGGATTCGATTCATCCTCGAAAAATGAATGATGATGCCGCCCTGGGTTGGAATCGTCCCTCCACTCAGGTTTGTCCCTGACCCTCGACCAATCACATGGATCCCTGATTGGTGTGCGAACTTGACAATTTTGGAAACTTCCTCAGTTGAATTAGGAAGAACAATGCAATCGGGTCTTCCTCGGAAAAGCGAGGCATCGTAACCATAAAGCAATAAATCAGTCTCCGAAGATAAAACATTCTCTTTCCCTACAATCTTTGTCATCTCTTCGATCAGCTTTTCATGTTCCATGAGTCCTCCTTTAAACTATTTAGGAATGAAGGAATAGTGGAATTATGGAGTAATGTAAAACCGCATTTCTTCTTTAACCAATATTCCAGTCTTCCATTATTCCAGTATTCCATGTTCGTTATCCAAATCGATCACCTATTTTTAGATCAACTAATTGGGCAAGCTCAATCGGTCCTATCTTTTCCCCTTTATCCACTCTAAATTTGCCAACCTGTATGGCTCCTCCCTTCACTGCAAATTGAAGAGCTTCCTTATCGATGAAGATGATTTCACCAGGTTGCTTTTCAATCGCAGAGGGGAACATTTTCGCATCATAAAATCTTATCTTCTTCCCTTTGAATATCGTATAAGCCCCCGGCTGAGGATCACATCCCCTAATTAAATTGTAAATGTCTTTGGCTGGCTTTTCAAAGTTCACCGATGCCACCCGATCATCACAAGGAGGTTCATAAGTCGCTTTAGATTCATCCTGCGGAATCCGCGGTGCCTTCCCCATCTTGATTAATTCAACAGCTTCAAGAATGGCATCAATCCCCATTGGAAAGAGTTTGTTGAAGTAAACAGCGCCTGTCGTTTCATCGGGCTGAATCTCTATCTCTTTCTGTAGCAAGATAGGGCCTGTATCGATCCCCTTCTCTACCCAAAGAATGGTCAAACCTGTTCGGCTATCACCTTGGATGATCGCCCAGTTGATGGCACTGGCGCCTCGATGTCTCGGTAAAATAGAAGGATGATAGCAGATGGTTCCAAGTGAGGGCACTCCGAGTAATTTCTCAGGGAGAATATCGGTGACAAATGCCAAAATCGCAAGTTCTGGACGCAGGTTCACATAAGTGTCATAGACCTCAGGATCTTTCATCAAATTTGGACGAAAGGAGGGAATCCTTGATTTTTCTGCTAAGGCTCCCATCGCCTCCCCTCTGTTTCCCGGAGGAGAAAAAACCCCAACGACCTCCTCCCCCCTCTGAATGAAGGCTTCTAATACTTTCTCACCAAAGGGGCCTTGCCCAACAATAATAATACGCATGATTTAAGCCTTATTAAAAAAGGGGACAGGCTACTTTTTTATTGTTTTCAGTCTATCTTCATAAAAAAAGTAGCCTGTCCCCTTTTTTTATTTTTTCCGCTTTGCGTCAAAAGCAGATATTTCTTCCATAATGGCAAGAATCGTCCTGGCATTATCATAGACTGGAGTATCCACCATTTTTCCCATATAGGAAACGGCTGCTGCGCCTTTAGCAATCCCCTCTTCTTCAAAGACCTTGACTACACCCTTAGCCCATTCCACATCTTCCGGCGACGGGGTGTAGATTCGATGGGCGGGTTCGATCTGGCTGGGATGAATGAGCATTCTTCCTTCGTACCCTAACTGTCGGCCAAAGCGGGTGTTCTTTTCAAAGGCCTCTGTATCTTTAAAAGCAACAAAAGGACAATCTATAGCAATGCAGCCTGCCGCTCGGGCAGCCACAGCCGTATGGGCCCGGGCATAAAATTGTTCATCTCCCTCAATGGTCAGCTTAACCCTCATATCTTTCGTATAATCAACAGCACCGAAAATCAGGGAATTGACCCTTTTGCTGGCAATGGCTGAAGGGTAAGCATTAATGACCCCTTTAGCCGTTTCGATAAGAAGCTGAATGGCGATGGTTCCAACTTTGAGTCCTCTTCTTCGCTCCAATTCTTCAAGCTTCCAGTCGAGACGTTGAACATGGTCTGGGCCACCACACTTCGCCAGGCAAACTCCTGAAAGCCCCTCATAAACAATGGCTTCAAGATCGTCATTGGTCATCAATGTTTCCCAGTTGTTGATGCGGGCATAAACGGTAGATCCGCCTGATCCCGCAAACTTCAAATTTTCTCTGGTCATTTCACGGGCTTTTGGTTTCTCAGCAGGGGGAACCGAATCCTCCAGGTCTAAGGTAATGATGTCTGCTGGCGTCTCAGGAGCCTTGGAAATCATCTTTTCATTATTTCCCGGAATGTAAAAAACCGATCTCATGACTGTCATAATGCACCTCCTATTTAATTTTTGAATTCAAAACAATTTAGGTTAGGGTAAAGAGGCCCGTATCGTTTATGGTCTAAGGGTTACGGTTAAAGGATTTCTAAATACGAAAAACATAACCTTCTAACGAAACGGGCATCGTGACCTTCACCTTTTAGACCCCTAACAACCTTTTGAGGGTAGGAGCGATTTCATCTGGTCGATCCACCACATGAACCCCGGCCTCTTTCAAGGATTTAATCTTATCCTTTGCCGACCCCTTTCCCCTTTCAATAATGCTGCTGGCGTGAGAAAATCGCATCCCTTCCGGAGCCCATGCACCTGCTACATATACAACTAAGGGTTTTGTAAACTCCTTCTTCCTAACAGCCTCTGCGGCTTCTTCCTCATAGGGCCCGCCAATCTCACCGAAAATAGCGACAGCCTTTGTATCTTGATCTTTCTCAAAAAGAGGCAAGATATCGCTGAAGGACATCCCTAAAACCGGTTCGGTCCCAACATGTAACACCGTGCTCACCCCGAGGCCTGCCTGTTGAATCGCCCAGGGCACTGTTCCCGATTGTCCACCGCTTCTTGAAATCACACCCACAGGACCAGGCACAAATACTCTTTTTGCAAACTCAGGGGTTCCTCCAAGCCAACCTGCAGCAGCGACGCCTGGACTGATGATGCCGATGGACCCTGGTCCCAACAACTTTGCCCCTTTTTGTTTACCATAAGCTAACATCTCAAGAATATCATAGAGGGGAACACGTTCGACTGGCATCACGATGAATTTAATTCCACCATCCAGGGCCTCATAGACAGCCTCCTTTAGCCCTGGTCCTGGAACAAAAGTGACGCTGGCATCAATGGGACCCTTGGCCTTGACCGCCTCTTCAACTGTATTGAAGACAGGGATTCCTGAAACTTCCTCTCCGCCTCTTCCAGGGGTTACTCCCGCGACGACTTTCGTCCCATAGCCTTTCATAAATGCGGCTCGCGCCGATCCTTCTCTTCCCGTGATGCCCTGAACCAATACTGTCGTATTCTTTTCAATCAAAATCGCCATCGCTTTGCCTCCATATAACGTGTCCTTGTCCGTTATTCGTGTCTGGATACGCCTGCATGCCGAAACAGCCTTCGGTGGGCAAGCACGTGACACGCGACACGGTCACGATTTATTTGTCATTTGAGATTTATACCACCCCATGCTTTCTTTTATACTCTTCCAATCCAGGAATCGGAGCTTCGATGGTAATCGCCTTATTCCCTCTAAACCAGCATTCATACTCACATGCCAGACACTCTGTGCCTGTTCGTTTCGCATATTCCACATCTCCAGCAAGGGCGGGCTTTCCATCCTTAATGATCAAAATGCCTCGATCGAATTGCTTGCATCCTGCGGCACACGCATGGGTTTTGCAATCGATACATTTACTATCGTCAATGATAATTTTAATCGTCCTCTCTTCGAACTGCATGGTTATTCCTCCTTAACGATCTTAAGAGTTGTCATGCCCGCAAAAGCGGGAATCCAGACGTCGTCCCTGCGGAAGCAGGGATCTATAAACAAAGAAACTGGGTTCCTGTTTGCACAGGAAACCCTGGATTCCGCATCAAGTCCGGAATGACAAGAGGCATAAAGTCATTTCTAAGACAGTACACTATGCCTTTATGCCTCTCTTCTTTCGATATTCATCCACCAGGGCTCTCATCCGTTTTGCCAGAAACTCCGTCTCGTAAACTTTATCACTTCCATAAATCTCGATTGGGTTTTGTTTCTGTAAATCCGCTGTTCCCTCTTTTAGAATCTCCATCGATTCTTTTTCCTTATTTCCGCAAAGCAAAATCACACAAGGAAAACCGGGTCTTTTGGGAAGTTCCTCCCTCAGGGCCTTCACCACACCGTGGGCGTGATGCCATTGCTCTTGATTCGCCACAATAAAACCACCCAGCATATATCCTTCTATATCCGGTTGAGAGAGAATCACCTTGGCAGCACGATAAACCTTCGCTGCGGTAGGATTTCCACTCGTATCTGCATAATTAGCAATCTTGAGCCCTTGGCGATTGAGGGCGTCCACACCCAAAATGGCACCTCCACCACCAATTCCATGGTAGCCGACGTAACCCAATCCTTTTTTATCCGGAGCCATTTGAGCAATATAACAGGTCCCCCGAAGATCTCCTTCCTCAATCCACCATGCAATCTTGTCAAATTCAGTTGGAGGGGTGGGCGCTTCACGGGCAACCTCAATGCCCAATTCAGGGTGTCGGAAAACAGACGAGTCATCTATTGCCATACGACAATCTCCAGCAATGATCCTCCCATCTTTCGTCTGGATCAGAGGGTTAATCTCTGATGTCCGGCAATTGTATCCTTTAAACGTCTGGTATAAACCCATGATGGCTTGAGCAATAGAGGGAAGAACTTTTGTCGAGACTTTCAATTTCACACATAGATTGAGGGCATCATAGAGGCGGAACCCGCGCAGGACATCAACGGTCACCTGGGCGATTTTGTCAGAAGGTACGGATTCAATGTCCATTCCACCTTCTGTACTGAACATGACTACCGGTGCCTTCACCTCCCTCGATGCATCGATAATCACGCCAACATAGTATTCCTTATCAACGTCGAGTTTCTCTTCAACGAGCACCTTCTCTACCTTTAGATTCTTGATCTCCATCCCGAGGATGTCTTTCGCCACTTTTTCCGCTTCTTCGGGGTTATTCGCAAATTTAATTCCCCCTGCTTTTCCACGACCTCCGGCCCAAACCTGCGATTTGATGGCGACGGGTTTTCCAATCTTCTCCGCTATCTTACGTGCCTCCTGCGGAGTGGCTGCAACCTCCCCTTGAGGAATAGGCACTTTCGCTGTCTTCAGTAATTGTTTTCCTTGGTATTCATACAATCGAGCCATAATTCCCTCCTAACAGCTGCTGAATTAAAATCCTGCTTGGTCTGTATTCGGTCACTTTATAACAGATGATCAAGGCCTTGTCAATAAAAAAATTCAAATGGTCAGACCAAAATTATTTCTTCCTCTTTGATTGATAATTCTTTGAATTCGAACTGAGATTATGATAATGTATGAGAAATTCTTTTAAAGGCCTTCGGCCTTTTAGCGAAATCTTATTTTCATCCCTAATGCAAGCAGAGAAGCTCTCCAATAGGGGATCACTGATGAAACCGAAAGTGCTTGTCACTCGAGAAGTCTTTGATGAGGTTCTGAATTACCTCTCTCAATATTTTGAAGTGACATCGAACCCATCGGATATCCCGATGGATTCTAACACTCTCTCTGAAAAACTCTATGACAAAGAGGGGGCTTTGATCACTTTGTCAGACAAAATCGACGCTACCCTCCTATCACGTTGTCCAAATCTGAAAGCCGTCTGTAATATCGCCGTAGGCTATAACAATATCGACCTTGATGCCTGCACCAAAGCCAGGGTCATGGCGACCAACACGCCAGGGGTGCTTGATGATACCACCGGAGATTTTACCTGGGCTTTGATCCTCGCTACCGCCCGCCGGTTAACCGAAGCTGAAGCATATTTGCGGAATGGCCAATGGGATGGCTGGAAGTTAAAACAATTTCTTGGACTGGATGTCCATCACGCAACCCTCGGTATCTTTGGATTTGGACGCATCGGCCAAGTCGTAGCAAAGCGTGCGATTGGTTTTGAGATGAAGATTATTTATCATGATATTCAGGAAGTGCCTCCAGAGATTGAAAAAGCTTGCCACGCAAATTATGTCTCCAAAGAAGAGTTGCTTGCACAGGCTGACATCGTGACCATCCATGTCCCCTATTCCCCTGCAACCTATCACCTCATTGGAGAACGAGAGTTAGAGCAGATGAAACCCACCTCTATCCTTATCAATGCTTCTCGAGGGGGTGTGGTGGATGATTCAGCGTTAATCGATGCACTCCGTAAAGGGACGATTGCCGGAGCAGGCTTGGATGTCTTTGAGAACGAACCCAAATTAAATCCTCATTTTCTTGAATTAAAAAATGTGGTGCTCTCCCCCCATATTGCAAGCTCTTCCAGAAACACTCGTGTTAAGATGGCCATGTTGGCGGCTCAAAACTTAGTCGCTGCCCTCAACGGAAAAACCCCACCCAATCTCCTCAATCCTTTTTAGAACCTCTTGAATGCATAGATTCCAAAACACGTTTACTTAGATTATAATCCCTCACTGGGTAAGGGCGACTTTAGTCACCTAAAAATGGGAGGCTAAAGCCTCCCCTACCCAATTTAGCTAAGGGAAAGGGAGGGGTTACCTTGGGTTCCACTTTTAGCTTGACAAAAAAATAGAATTATCATAAAAATAAAGATGGTAAGACCATTAGGCCAAGATGATGTTCAAGCCCATCAAACATGTCAAGGTTTCCGATGAGATTGTCGATCAGATCAGAAATCTCATCAGCCAAGGGAAGTTAATGCCCGGTGACCGACTCCCTCCGGAACGTGAACTCATCCGTGAGTTCGATGTTAGCCGGCCCTCCCTCAGAGAAGCACTTAATGCACTCGTCACAATGGGATTTTTAGAAGTCAGAGGAAAAAGGACTTTCGTCAAATCCGTTGCCTCAGAGAGTATGGAAAATCCAATTTCTCTGATCATCAAGGCGGATACCCAAAAGATTTTCGATCTGATTGAGGTGAGAAAAGCCATAGAGACTTGGGGAGCTTTTCATGCTGCCGAAAGAGCCACGGAAGAAGATATTAAACAATTGGAGAAAATCATTGAGGAGATGAGGAAAGCCTTTGAAATGGGACGATCCTGGGAAAAGCAGGATGCTGACTTTCATTTAGGCATTGCTCAGGCAACCCACAACACTATTCAAACGCACGTGATGTGCACCATTTATGAGCTTCTCAGGGAATCGATGGCAAGGATGTTTAGAGATCGAACCAAGGTCAAGAAATTAATTGATCAACATTATAAAATATTCATGGCCATTAAAACCCATTCCCCTGAAAAAGCCAGAGAGAGAACCCTTGAACATCTGAATTTTGTTGAGTTAGAGGTGAAGGCTTCAACAAATCAGAAGAAATAAAAAGAGGAAATGATTGAGACCCTCGCCCGTAAACCAAACGGGCTTCATAGCCTTAACCTAAAGACCATTTTTATTTTTCGTGTGCGTAACGGGTACATCATAGGAAATTAGTCCCAGGTTCGATAATAAATAAGGAGTCCCTAAAATATGCAAGAAAAACAGAAACTAATTGAGATCGTTGGTCAGGAACATTTTACCGATCAGATAGAGGAATTGGTTCCTTACAGCTATGATGCATCGATGAATGTTCATCGTCCGGATGGAGTGGTCTGGCCTGAAACCACTGAGCAAGTAGTTGAAATTGTCAGGTTTGCTAACGAATATAAAGTTCCTATTGTTCCTCGAGGAGCAGGCACCAGCCTCAGTGGAGGGGTCATTCCGATCAAAGGTGGAATCGTCATGGATCTCTCACGGATGAATCGAATTCTCGAGATCAGCATCGAGAACCGTTACGCCCATGTTCAGGCTGGGGTAGTCTGTGATGATCTGAATAGAGAATTGGCAAAGCATGGCTTCGTTTTCCCTCCAGACCCTGCAAGCAGTTCCGTCTCCACCATTGGAGGAAATGTCGCCACCAATGCCGGTGGAATCAAAGGAGCCAAGTATGGAACTACACGAGACTATGTTCTTGGACTTCAGGTTGTCCTCCCCACTGGAGCGATTATGCACACTGGCTCCTATACGATGAAATGTGTCTCAGGTTACGATCTGGCCAAACTTTTCATTGGAGCAGAAGGGACTCTGGGAGTGATCACTGAGGTGACCTTAAAAATTAATCCCCTTCCCCGCCATGCCATGACGGCTGTCGCCACTTTTGCTAAATTGGAGGATGCAGGAAAAGCGATCTTCCAGACAATGACCAGCGGGGTATTGCCGAGCGTCATGGAAATTCTTGATAAAGTCACTCTTAAATCCGTGAAAGAGAACACAGACATTGATCTCCCTGATGCCGAGGCGATGATCCTGACAGAGACAGATGGCTTTACCTGGGAAGAGGTGGAAGCCCAAATGGAAGTGGTCCTTCGTGTTTTCAAAGAAAATAATCCCATCACGATCAAAACAGCCAAGGATGAAAAGGATCGTCTCAACCTCTGGAAAGCCCGCAAGTCCTCTTATGCGACCCTCGCCCGTGCGAGCAACAGCTTTGTGTTGGATGATGTCACCGTGCCCATCTCTAAAATTCCAAACCTCCTGGTAGGGATTCAGGAGATTGCACAAAGACACGGTCTGGTCGTTGCCACCTATGGGCATGCAGGTGATGGTAACCTTCATCCTCAGATACTCTATGATGAATATCATCCTGAACAGGTGGAAAAGATGGAAAAAGTAGAAGAGGACCTATTCAAACTTGCCATTTCTCTTAATGGAACCCTCACGGGTGAACATGGCATCGGCCTCTCCAAAGCAAACTATATGACATTGGAACACGATCCTGTAGAGATGGCATTGATGAAGCAGATCAAAAGGACGTTAGATCCTAACAATATTATGAACCCTGGAAAAAGAGCACTGGACTAAAAAGAAAGAGCTCTAGGGGTCGAGGATTCTTGGGTTCAAGTGCATTTATTAAAATGAGACATTTTAGAAAAATACTTGAACCCTTGACCCCTGGAATCCTTGAATCCTTAATATAGGAGAGTCAATGACCAACAAAATTCAATTTGATGAGAAACAGCGTAAGGCAATTACACAATGTTCTCGTTGTGGCTTTTGTCGAGCCGTTTGTCCTATCTTTGACTTAACCAAAAGACCCATTACCAATGCTCGAGGAAAAATGATTCTTTTGAAGGAGGTCATGGAAGACAAACTCCCAGTGACTGAGGGAGTGGCTCAGGCTCTCCTCCGCTGCACCACCTGCATGAATTGCACTGTTAACTGCCCTTCTGGTGTAGACCCACAAGAGGTGTTCAAAGCTGCTCGGAAGGATTTTGTGGGAGTGGGCTTTGACAACCTTTTTAAAAAAATGGGTGAGGTCATTGAAAAATATGGAAATATCTATGGAGAGGAAGAACGTTATGACTGGGGCCATCAAAAGGGAAACGCCACCTATGTCCTTTTTGTGGGCTGTGTAGGAACTTATCGAGAGGAAGAAAGTGTGGAAGAGACGATCCGACTTCTTGATCTTCTTAAGGTTGACTTCACTATGATTGACGAAGTCTGCTGCAGTGGAGTGATGGAGGATGTCGGCTACACGATCAAGAAGGAGTTGGCCCAACGAAATGTTCAGGAGCTCCAGAAAACGAATGCCAAAACACTCATCACCACTTGCCCCTATTGTTACCGAGTGTTTAAAGAACATCCTTCCTATAAAGACTTGGGAATGGAAATCAAACATATCACTCAATTTCTCAAAGACTTTGATTTTGGAGTAAAGACCGATAAAAAAGTGACTTACCATGATCCTTGTGACCTCGGCCGGCATGCCAACATCTATGATGAGCCAAGGGAGATCATCCGAAAGATCGCTCCCAACTTCGTCGAACCAAGGCGAACCAGAGAAAATGCCATGTGTTGTGGCTCAGGGGGAGGCCTCAGAGGATCTTTTCCAGAAGACTCCATTGAGATTTCGAGAAATCGCTTAAGCCAGATCATTGAAGAGACAGGGGCTGAAATACTTCTCACGGAATGTCCTTCCTGTCTCCATAACTTTAGAAATGCTAAGTTGAGGAAGCAAAAAATAGAAATCTATAATATTACGGAATTCATTGCACAGTTGCTACAAGAAAAACAAAAGAAAGAAGCAGCCTAACCGCTAATGGAATATTGGAACAATGGAATACTGGGTTACTAATTATTTTATTTTTTCAACCCCATTATTCCACCATTCCTTTTTTCCATTATTCCGATTATAAATGAAGGGGGTGCCAAGATGAACATCGAGGGATATGAATTTCCGGAAGGGCTTTATTATGACAAGAATCATTTTTGGGCTCGAGTGGAAGGCGATCTGGTGGTGATGGGAATGAATGATTATGCACAGAAGATGGCGGGCAGCATCGTTTACGTGGGCCTCCCTCCGGAGGGGAAAAAACTGGTTCAAGGGAAAAGCTTTACTAAGATTGAATCAGGAAAATGGCTCGGAAAAGTATTTGCAGTGATGAGCGGTGAATTGGTGGCAGTCAATGAAGAGTTAGAAAAGAAAGCCAAGTTGATCAACGAGGATTGTTACGGCAAAGGATGGATGTTTAAGATCAAACCTGATAACATGGATGAGCTTAAAAATCTCATGACCGATCCTGCTGTCCTTCAGGAGTGGCTCAAAGTAGAGATTGCTGAACACGGTAAAAAATAAGATATGGGCTGCCGTTCTGCGGTGCTTCGGTGCTGCGGTTAATATCCAGAATAGCAGCACTGCGACACGGCAACACTGCAACACTGCAACACTTTTTAACGAATATTACAATGAAGCTCTCAGCCTTATCACCCAAACAATTAGTCGAAATTGAAGCCTGCACCCGTTGTGGTGAATGCCTGAAATATTGTCCGGTTTACGCTCAGAAGGGGGATGAGGAAATTGACCCTCGAGGAAAAATTCAGACCATGAAGTCCTTCATTCGAAGCCAATATGGGATTTGGGCTAAAATTTTTGGCCCGAAGAACCTGGATGAAGAGAAGCTGAAAAAATTTTCTGAGATGGTCTATCGCTGCACCCTCTGTGGCGAATGTAGCGTCAGCTGCCCGGTTTCTATCGATGCCAAACACCTCTGGACCGCATTGCGTGAGACCTTAGTGGAAATGGGGCATTTTCCGGAGGCCGCCAAGCGAATGAAAGCTAATGTCCTGAAGGCCTATAATGTCTCCGGGGACGAAAACGAAGAAAGGGCAGAATGGTTGGAGTTTCTGGATGAACTTCCTGATCATCGATATCAGAAAGAGAAAGCGGAAGTCGCCTTTTTTGTTGGATGCGTGGCTTCCTTTTTCCCTCTGGTTCAGAAGATCCCTTTAGCCTTCGTTGAAATACTAAGCAAGGCGGGAGTGGATTTTACGCTCCTCGGAGGAGAAGAGTGGTGCTGTGGTTTTCCTCTCCTTGGCGCAGGGATGAAAAAAGAAGCAGAGACCTTGATCCATCACAACCTCGAAATGGTGAAATCAAAGGGAGTAAAAAGGGTGGTCTTCGCTTGTCCCTCCTGCTATCATACCTGGATGGAGGAGTATAAAACCGACGTTGAGCTCTTCCACTCCACCCAATTCATTAAAAAGCTGATAGACGAAGGAAAGATCAAATTCAAAGAAAAAAAGATCAAGGTGACTTATCATGACCCCTGTGATTTGGGGAGGGCGAGCGGAGTGTATGAGGCCCCAAGAGAAATTCTCCGGTCAATCCCTGGCGTGGAATTAGTGGAGATGGCAGATAACCGTGACCATTGCAAATGTTGTGGAGGCGGCGGTAATTTGGAAATGGTCGATCCAGATCTTTCCGCATCACTGGCTCAAGAAAAGATTAACCAGATTCAGGCAACAGGAGCTGACACGGTGATCACTGCATGCCAGCAATGCGTCCGGACGATCTTGACCACCGCCCGAAGAAAAGAAATCCCAATCGTTGCGATGGATATTACGGAGTTTGTGCTGAAAACAATGAAGTCTTGAGTTCGGAGTTCAGAGTTCGGAGTCATATCAAATAAAAATTCCTAACTCCGAGCTAATTACTCCGAACTATTTACTACACAAATGGACAAACACCTCATTTTTTACGTGATGTTTTTCCCTACAGTGATCTTCTTCCTCTGGGGAATGAGCCTCCATATCAGCGTATGGCTTGAAGGAACCCTCCAAGGAGCAGAGAAAGCCACCAAATGGGAGAAATTTAAGATTTACCTAAGGAGGGGATGGAGAGGTTTTTGGGGAAGGCCGGGTTGGTATATTCAAATTTTGATCACCGAAGTGATCTTTCATCGAAAACTCTTTAGCAAATCCTTTTACCGCTGGCTTGCTCACACCCTATTGGTCTTTGGATTCGTGGCTACATTTATAGTGGATATGATTAAGGGATTTACAACAGGGTATTTAGTGGAATTTGGAGTCTCCTTTGCCCATGTTTTTGAAACGGGAGCCATCCGTCCTTTCCTCGATTTCTTTCTGGAGTTTTTCAGCTTTCTCATTCTCGTAGGCTGTGTCATGGCCATCGTCCGTCGGTTTATCATCCGCCCTGATCAACTTCGGACAGAAGAAGAAGATATCACGTCCCTTCTCTTTATCCTTTTTCTCGAACTTTCCGGTTTTTTTATTGCGGGCTACCGGATCGCCCACCCTGAGGTCTCCCAGGCGCGAATTTATCTTGCCAATTTGACGCCTCCCAGCGCCAATAACTGGATCTCTTTTGCAAGTTACTTTTTGTCGCAATTCCTCGGAGATATAAAAATCAATGCGAACTTCCTTTGGTACTTTCATGTCGTGCCCAGCCTCCTCTTTTTCATCTACCTCCCCCATAGCAAACTGCTTCATATCTTCACATCGTCCGTGACGGTTGTCGCCGATCGACAAAAAGAGTTTAATAGAAAGTGAGGAGAATATGCTTTTTTTTGATCTCGGAAAAGTTCCAGGCCAACAATCCATGCTCGTCTTTCACGCCTTGGCCCGTCTGGGAATCGAGGCCCTCGTCGCCGTCTCTCCCAAAAGCCCTCTTGCGAGCATTGGCTATTTCCAAGATGCTCAACAAGAAGTGGACCTTCAATATTGTAGGGAGGCAGGAATTCCTTTCATGCGGAGGGAAGTTGGAGGGGGGGCCACCTATTTGGACGAAAATCAGATATTCTATCAGCTTATCTGGAAGAAGGACAACCCCAGATTTCCAAAAGCCATCCATGAAATTTATCCATGGTTTTCTGAGGCTCCTGTTGAGACCTACCGAACGTTTGGAATTCAAGCGGAATTTCGAGCCGTGAATGACATTATCACCTCCTCAGGAAGGAAGATTGCCGGAGAGGGAGGAGGGAATATCGGAGATTCCATGGTTTTTGTAGGCGGGATCCTTCTCGACTTCGACTATCAAGCTATGAGTAAAATCCTAAAGGTCCCCGATGAAAAATTTAGGGACAAAGTTTATAAAACCATGGAAGAAAATTTGACCACGATGAAAAGAGAATTGGGAACCCTTCCCCCCCGGGAAGAAGTGGTTAACGTGCTTAAAGAAAGGTTTGAAAAACGCGTGGGAAAATTGATGCCTGCTTCCTTGACACCGGAAATTCTCGAGAAGATGAAACAGCTTGAATCCTGGATGACCTCGGAAGAGTTTCTCTTGAAAAAGACCCCCCGAATTCAAGGAGGGGTCAAAATCAGAGAAGGCGTGGAAGTCTTCTATGGTCTCCATAAGGCGAAAGGAGGCCTGATTCGGACTGCTGAGGAAATCTCTGAAGGAAGAATCGAAGACATCACGATTTCAGGTGATTTTACCTTTTATCCAAAAGAAGGGTTGATGGGGCTGGAAGAATCCTTAGAAAAGACTCCATTAAAAAAAGAAAAGATCATTGAAAGAGTGGAAACCTTTTACGAAGAAGAAAAGGTGGAATCCCCCGGCGTAGAATCGGAGGATTTTGCCCAGACGATTTTGAATCCAATCATGGATTCTAAATAGAAAAACGGGGGCTAACATCTGGAGAACTTCGTCTTGAAAACCTTCTCTTTGGGCGAAATGAGGGAGATGGCGAAAGCTATCTTTTCGACAGCTCTCTCCGCGGTCGAGCCATCTAAAATCCTTAGAGATAGAATTCAAATTGAAAAGGATCGTCTATGGATTAAACAGGATGAGAATTCAGAAAAAATTTTTGATTTGAAATCGTTTGATCATATATTTCTCGTTGGTACTGGAAAGGCTTCAACCTCAATGGCCAAAGCCATTGAGGAGATTTTTGGGGAGTGGTTGACAGAGGGGCTGGTCACCACAAAATACGGGCATCGCCTCCCTCTCAAAAAAACGGAAATGATTGAAGCCGGGCATCCCATTCCTGATCAGAATGGCTTCGAGGGAGCAAAAAAGATCAAGAACCTGTTAAAACAATCGGGATCAAAAGATCTGGTGCTGTTTCTCCTCTCTGGGGGTGGCTCAGCCCTTTTACCGTTTCCTGCCGATGGTATTGAACTTAAAGAAAAACAAGATATGACTCAACTCCTTCTTGATTGCGGAGCCGATATTAAAGAGATCAATACGATTCGAAAACACATCTCACAGATCAAAGGGGGATGGCTTGCCAAGTGGGCTTATCCCTCTACGGTGATTGGACTGATCCTGTCCGACGTAGTAGGAGACCCATTGGATGTCATCGGTTCCGGCCCCACCGTTCCTGACCCCTCTACCTTTGAAGAGGCTTGGGAGATTATAAAAAAATATGATCTGGTCAACAAAATTTCCCCCTCGATTCAGAAACATCTCCAGTTAGGAAAAGAAGGGAAAAAAGAAGAAACACCTAAACCTAAAGAGGTGGTCTTCGAGAAAGTTTTCAATAGCCTGATTGGTTCGAACATCCTTGCCCTTTGTGAGGCAGAAAAAGAGGCCGAACGTCTCGGCTTCAATACACTCATTCTCTCATCCTCTATTGTTGGCGAAACCAGAGAGGCTGCCCTATTTCATTCTGCCATTGCAAAAGAAGTTGTTTCCAGCGGAAATCCAATCCCGAAGCCCGCCTGCATTCTCTCGGGAGGCGAAACGACGGTAACGATTAAAGGACATGGCCTCGGTGGCAGAAATCAGGAATTTGTCTTGGCAGGAGCCATTGAGATCAGTGGAATCGAAACGGTGGTCCTTTTGAGCGGTGGGACGGATGGAACCGATGGCCCCACGGACGCCACAGGGGCAGTAGCTGACCACACCACCGTTGAAAGGGCAAACGTAATGGGAATGAATCCCAAGGCCTATCTTCAGGACAACAATGCCTATCCATTTTTTAAGCAATTAGGAGATCTTCTGATCACCGGACCCACCCATACGAATGTGATGGATGTAAGAATCCTCCTTATCGATTGAATTGAGATGGGTGAATCGGA
>JACAEV010000012.1 GCA_013388645.1 Syntrophaceae bacterium
CGTCCCCTAAAATTACCTTCCCCTAAAACTAAAACAATAGTTATGAGCCATCTCAATGTCTATATTTGGATCTCTTGTTCGATTCGAGGATCTTTTTTCTAATGCGCACAGTGGATGGGGTCACCTCAACCAGCTCATCTTCTTTGATAAACTCGATGGCCTGCTCAAGGCTGAGAATCTTAGGAGGAATGAGCTGCAAGGCTTCGTCCGAGCCTGCTGCCCTGATATTGGTGAGTTTCTTCTCCTTGGTCACATTGACATCGAGATCGCTCTCTCTTGAATTCTCACCAACCACCATCCCTTCGTAAACGGGTGTGTTCTCCCTTACAAAGAGTGTCCCTCGGGGCTGAAGGTGATAAAGCGCGTATGTAGTCGTCTTTCCTGGCCGGTCCGCAATCAGGGCCCCGGTCGAACGTTGTGGAATAGGACCGTGCCATTCTTCATAACCGTCGAAAATGTGGTTGAAGAGCCCTGTCCCCCTTGTATCCGTGAGAAACTGAGAACGAAAGCCGATCAGTCCTCTGGATGGGATCCTGAATTCGAGACGGACCCTGCCATGGCCATTGTTATTCATCTTCTGCATCCTGCCTTTACGAATTCCGACCTGCTGTGTTACAACCCCTATGAATTCCTCCGGGACGTCAATGACAAGATGCTCCATGGGCTCCTGAAGCGTGCCGTTCACGTTTTTTGTAATGCTCTCTGGCATTGAGACAGAAAGCTCATAGCCTTCCCTTCTGATCATCTCGATCAGGATCGCAAGCTGCAGTTCCCCTCTTCCCATCACCTTGAAAGAGTCTGTGGAATCAAAGTCAACCTTTATTGACACATTATATAAGAGTTCCTTCTCAAGCCGCTCCCTCAGTGTTCTCGATGTAACATACTCTCCTTCTTGGCCAGCAAAAGGAGAGGTATTCACAGAAAAGACCATGGAGATCGTGGGCTCATCCACCGCAATCCTCGGAAGAGGCTCCGCATTGTCAATATCGGCGATCGTATCCCCAATATTAATCCCTTCAATCCCAGCCAGGGCAACGATATCCCCTGCCCGGCCCTCTTTAATCTCTGCTCTTTCGAGCCCCTGAAATCCATAGAGCGATGTCACTTTGGTCTTGATCAGTTCTCCTTTGCCGTTGATCATCGATACCCAATTTCCTACTTTGACCGACCCCGAGAAAATCCTCCCTATGGCAAGCCTGCCTACGTAATCGTTATAGTCAATGTTGGTCACCAGGAGCTTCAGTGGCCCTTCTTCATCCCCTTCAGGCGGCGGAACGGCGTGGAGGATGAGTTCAAACAAGTATCGAAGATCTTCTGCATTCTCATCAGGATGGAGTTTCGCAATTCCAAGCTTTGCGTTAGTGTAGACGACCGGAAATTCAAGCTGTCTCTCCGTGGCATCGAGGTCAATAAATAGATCGTAGACCTCGTTCAACACTTCCTGGATTCTCGCATCTGCCCGGTCTATCTTGTTAATAACCAGGATGGGAGGAAGATTAAACTCGAGGGCCTTTTTCAGAACGAATCTTGTCTGGGGTAAAGGGCCTTCCGAGGCATCGACGAGAAGCAGCACGCCATCAACCATCTTGAGTGTCCTTTCCACCTCTCCACCGAAATCAGCATGCCCTGGCGTATCGACAATATTGATCTTCACTCCTTTATATTCGATCGCCGTATTCTTTGCGACGATCGTAATACCCCGTTCCCGCTCTAAGTCAATATTGTCCATCACCCTATCCTGGACTTTCTCATTCAAACGGAAAGTACCTGACTGCCTGAGCAGGCCATCAATGATGGTCGTCTTTCCATGATCCACATGGGCAATCAGAGCAATGTTTCGCAAATCTTCACGTTTCATAAATAAACCATGGTGTTATATTGAATCGGAAATTGGGCATGCCTCCAACCCTTACCCAAGAGGTTTTGTTGATGACTAATGGATTAAAGGGAGGAAGGGTTCGAGTGACCCCCTTTTTTTATAATTCTTGAACCCTCGAATCCTCAGCCCTTGGAGCCTTTTCCGTTGGATGGTCCGTAGATCAGGGATGTTCCCATGCCACACGGGATCAATACGATTCATCTTAAACAGGTATTTCAATTCCCCCAATTCCTGATCGGTCACAAAGGTCATGGCAATGCCTGACCGTCCCATTCTTCCGGTCCTTCCTGTCCTGTTAATATAGGATTCCAGGCCGCAAGGATAGTCATAATTAATCACATGACTGACATGACTGAAGTCGAGTCCACGACCGGCAATGTCCGTCGCAACCATGAAGGTAATCTCATTTCGGCGAAAACGCTCGAAGATCGATGTCCGCCTCGATTGCTCCAGCCCTCCGTGGATGTACTCTATCGATTTAAATTCTCCTTCCAACTTCCTGATCAGTTTCTTGCCATGATGTCGTGAATTGCAAAAGATGATGGCCTGAGAGATCTCCTCTTTTTTTAGGTATTCGATCAGGGCATGGAGCCGATCACATTGCCTTGTATACTGAAAATGGTGAACCAGACTCTGTGGAGTCACCTGTTTCTTATTTAATTCCACTCTGACGGGTTCTTTCAGATAGGTCCTGATTAATCGATCGATCTCTTCGGGCATCGTCGCTGCAAAAAATAATGTCTGGTGCTCATGAATCAGACAGGACATGATAAAATCTATATCTTCAATGAAACCCATCTTCAACATCTCGTCCGCTTCATCCAGAACAAGCGTGCGAACACAGGAGAGATCGATCGCCGTGGTATGATATAAAAAATCGATCAGTCGCCCAGGGGTGGCCACAAGGATATGGACACGGTCGCTCAATTTTGCTTTTTGAACCTCCATTGAGAATCCGCCAAAAACGGCAAAAGGTGCGACCCCTGCAAGTCTCGAAATTTTATTGATCTCTTCCACATATTGAAGCGCCAGCTCACGGGTAGGGACCAGGATGAGGGCCTGGATGGCATTAAGTGAAGGATCGACCATCTGGACCATGGGAATACCGCAGGCTGCTGTTTTACCCGAGCCGGTCTCTGCCCGAGCCAAAAGATCCCTGCCATTCAGGATAGGAGAGAAGGTCTTTTCCTGGATGGGTGTTAAATCCTGATAATTCATTCCAGCAAGGGCATTAAGTATCTCCGGCTTTAAATCTAATTCTGAAAATTTCATCACTAATCCTTAAATAACTCAGTCGATATCGAACAGAGTTATCCCTTTCCTTTTTAAGCCAAACCAATAATTTCTACGATTTCACACGACTTGCCCTGTTAGATCTGTACAAGCTCTGCTCCTCATGTTTTTGGGAAGCAACTAAGCTTCCGCCCAACCTCCAGGGTTGGGACTTCTTATCTAACAGGACTTGCAGGCAAGTAATGATTAAATCTTGCAGAAATGGGTTGGAAGGCTGAGTCTTTTGCCTCGTTCTACAGAAATTTATAATATTATATGCTAATTCATAACTAAAAGCAAGAAAATCACCACCTTTAACGTAATCCTTCCGTTATGGGGCCCGATTGCTCCTGTCATATGTAACTCAGCCCTTCAGGGCTGCCGCCGACCATGAGGGCTTTTGGCTCGGAGGGATGGATCATGGCTGAAGCCCTGAGTTACACCGTTAACCGGAAGATTGATGTTCGGAAAAGGAGGGATTAACTTAACTTTATGTATGGTTATGCTTACAATGTAATACAATAATATCAGGAGGTCACTTATGAATACAGCAATATCGATTAGACTTCCAAAAGCTCTTGCCGATCGATTAGACAGTATCGCTAAAGAAACGGAAAGACCTCGCTCTTATATTATTCAAAAAGCTCTTGAGTCCCATATGGAGGACTATGCAGACCTTCAGATAGCCTTAGATCGACTCCATGATAAAACAGATCCGATTATTTCCGGTAAAGAGTTGAGGAAGTCCCTTGGCTTATAATATCCTTTACAAAAAGTCAGTCCAACGTGATCTAAAAAAGTTCTCCAGGACAGAAGCCAGCCATATTGTAGGTCAAATTGAGAAAGAGCTTTCAGAGAAGGCAGATACTTATCCTGTCCTCAAAGGGCAATTTGGAGGCCTTCGTAAATATCGAGCCGGCGATTATAGGGTTATTTATGCAATTTTAGGAGATGATGTCCTTATCCTAAGAACAGGTCATGGAAGAGACGCCTACAAGAAAGAAATCTAACATCTTTTTTAAGCCGACCCGCTATAGATAACTCCCTTTACGGTTTTTCTATTTCCCGTTTCCCATTTGTATTCACTCCAACCTCCCTTCTTGTCGGAGTTGATTAAGTATGGCCATAATTTGCGGAAGAGCCTCAATCGCTGCCTTTTCTCCCTCGAGAATAGCTTCATGTCTCTTTGAGAAGTCGGCTGAACCGATATGACCCACTTTCGGTTTGATGACCACCTCTGCCTTGGCAAGCTGAATGGCTCCCAGTCTGGAATACATAATATTGATGGATTGTAGAATGGTCTCTATCGTCCCTTCTCGCTGGGTACGTTCAATCCCTGAAGAAATATCCACTGCAATGACAACATCTGCCCCAAACCTTTTTGCAGCCTCTACCGCCACCGGGCTAACCACCCCTCCATCAACATAAATCTTATCGAATATCTTAACAGGCCTGAAGATACCCGGAATGGAACAACTCGCTCTTACAGCTGCTCCCGTATTGCCCTTTCCAAAAACAACTTCTTGGCCTTTTTCTAAATCTGTGGCAACAGCATAAAAAGGAATCTTCAACTTCTCCATCGAGATCTGATTCACCGAATTATTAATAAATTCTTCGAGTTTTTCGCCTTTGATAAATCCATTGTTGGGAATGAGAAGAGGATCAATAATATCTCCCTGATTAACCGCAATGGCCAACTTCTGAAGGGAGAAAGCGTCAATGCCATAAGCATAGAGGCTTCCGACTACACTCCCAACGCTCGTCCCAACGATCATGTGAATCGGAATTTTATTCGACTCAAGGATCTTCAACACGCCAATATGAGCAAATCCTTTCGATGAACCTGCACCGAGGACTAAGGCAATCCTGGCGGGCTTAGGAGGAAGTGGCAATGGAGGTTGAATGACCGGAGGAGGCTGAGTCTCCTTTAAGGTGCAAGATGTTATCCCCACCATTAAAATGACGAAAATGCAAAATAACTTGTTTAGGTACATCCTCTTTCCCTTCCTTCCACCCACTATCATATCATCGTTTTCCCCTTTCACCCTCTTCATATCTTCAAAGGGGAGAAGGGAAGGGTGAAGGGAAATTTTAAATATTTTTATTTTGATTTATTTTTTCGAACATATCGAAGGCATGAAAAGAACTCCGGACAAAGGGACCGGAGGCAACGGCTTTAAAACCCATCTCTTCACCGATTTTCTTATATTCTTCAAATTCCTCAGGGGGGACAAATCTTATCACTGACAAACGATCCGGACGGGGCTGAAGGTATTGACCAATCGTTAAGAAATCACATCCTATTTCTCTCAGGTCTCGGAGGAGTTCTAAAACCTCTTCATAAGTCTCCCCCAATCCAAGCATAAAACCTGATTTGGTGAAAACAGGTGGGTGATTCTCCTTCGACTCTCTCAATAGACGAAGCGATCTTCTGTAATCTGCTTGAGGTCTGACCTCTAGGTAGAGACGAGCGATGGTTTCGATATTGTGATTCAGGATGTCCGGACATTCTTTTAGAACCATCCTGAGAGAAGTTGGATCTCCCTGAAAATCGGGGATCAGAACTTCTACTTTTATCTTTGGATCCAATGCCCGAATGGCCTGAATCGTTTTGGCAAACAGAGAGGCTCCTCCATCAGGGAGATCATCTCGGGTCACAGAGGTGATGACAACATACCGAAGCCCCATTTTCTGTATGGCCTGGACTACTTTTTGCGGTTCTGTCGCATCGGGTGGGAAAGGAATCCCATGTTCCACAGCACAAAAACCGCAATCCCTTGTACAAATCTTTCCCAGGATGAGAAACGTTGCTGTTCCACTGCAAAAACATTCCCCCAAGTTCGGACATCGGGCTTCCTCGCAGACGGTATGAAGGTCTGTCTCGTCCAGAATTGACTTTACCTTTTGAAGATCCTGAAAAGGAGGAATTCGTTTCTTTAACCAGGGAGGTTTTCTCAAAATTTTAATCTCCTCAATCCCCTCACCCCCTTCCCTCTCCCCCACGGGGAGAGGGGGAGGGTGAGGGAGTGCTATGCCCTTTGTGCTATGCTTTCGTTCGTAATGGCTTTGTAAGATGAATGGCCAACCCCTCTGTATCCAGAAGCGCCTCTTTCAAAGCTTCTGGAGTAGTCGGGTGGGCTTGAATCATCCTAAAAAACTCCTTAGCCTTGAGATTCTGCTCCATCAGGGTAGAAGCGATTGAAATCAGGGTACTGGCTTCATGACCAATAATATGAACCCCTAAAATTTGATCATCCTCCCGACTAACGACAACTTTAATGAGACCATCGGTCTCACTTGCAATCACAGCCGTTGGATTGGATCGGAAAGGAAAACGACCTATCTTGATTCCCCCCTTTTGCTTGGCCTCTTTCTCGGTAAGACCAACGGAGGCAATTTCTGGATCAGTAAAGATGCAGAGAGGAATGGGGTGATCCTTAAGTTCTTGATCCATTCCCATCGCATTCTCTGCCGCTGCTACTCCTTCTTCCATGGCCACATGGGCCAAGAGAGTTCCTCCAATTGCATCGCCGATCGCATAAATATTTGGAGTAGTGGTCTCCATCCGGCGGTTGACTCGGATGCCCGCCGGGGAGACATCAATTTCTGCTTTTCCAAAATCGAGGTCTAACTGGGGCGACCTTCCGACAGCCAAAAGCAACTTTTCTGCCAAAATTTCCTGAATTCCCTGCGGGGTATTTACTGTTAATATCAATCCCTCTTCAACAGAACGGAGATCTTCAATTTTAGATTTTGTCAAAATCTTGATGCCATCCCTTTCTAAGAATCTCCGAAGATTTCGAACTATTTCATCCTCAAGACCTGAAAGGACATTCTCCAAAATTTCAACAATTGTCACTTTTGATCCCATTGCATTGAATATCGTAGCAAATTCGACGCCAATATATCCTCCACCCACAATGACTATATTACGGGGGATTTTTTTAATTTCCAATGCCTCATCGCTTGTGATGATTTTTTCGCCATCAGGGACAATGTTGGGGAGGGTTTTGTATTGTGAACCGGGTGCCAGGATGATCGCATCCGCTTCGACGGTCTCTTTTTTCCCATTCCTATATAAAAGAACAATTTGATTTGGTTCTAAAAAATCAGCTTGAGCACGGAGCACCGTCACTCGATAGGATTCGAGAAGCATTTCAACCCTTTCAATTAATTCTTGAACTACCTTTTTTTTCCGGTCCATCATTGGTTCGAGGGGATTAAATCTTTCGTTAAGAAGGGTACGAAAGATTGAGGAATCTCTCAGTTGTCGAAGCATTTTGGCATCATGGAGAAGGACCTTGGTTGGGATACAACCCCGATTGAGACAGGTCCCTCCTATCTTATCCCTTTCTATCAGAGTGATTTTAGCTCCCAATTGAGCAGCGCGAATGGCTGCCACATAACCACCTGGGCCCCCTCCAATAATGACCACTCTCCTTGGATTCATAATCGTTTCTTAAACTCCATCTATAAAACCCCTCCTGACCTCCCTTTACCAAAGGGAGGAATTACCCCTTTTCAGTAAAGAGGGGTGAGGGGAAATTTTCTAATAACTACGTCAGTTCAATTTTAAGACTTTTGGAAGCCTGTACCACTTTTTATCTTAATATCCATAATTGATGGAATCGTAAAAAGTCGTCATTCCCGTGAAAACGGGAATCCAGGGAATTCTAACTACATGAAAATACTGGATTCCTGCATGCGCAGGAATGACAGAAAATGGCCTTTCCAGAC
>JACAEV010000118.1 GCA_013388645.1 Syntrophaceae bacterium
ATGACACGATAGTCCATGAGGATATCAAAAGAGTCGTTTAGGTCATAAAGAAATCCTTGTTTCATTAGATAGGGCATAAACGTCTCCTTCTTCTGATACCGATTTGGAGCCGTTTTTCTCAAAACGGATCTGTCTCATCCAGCTTATCAGATTTTTTTTGGTTTCAGCATAAGAAATTGGTAACGATCTGCAGAGCGAATCGTAATTTCACGAATCTGAATTCCACGTAGAAAACGGAGAGGAACATCCGCACCGGCATTACCCACTTCCCAAATCTTACGGTAAAAATCTGCAAGCCCTTCAACGGGCTTCCCCTTCACAGTGAGAATGAGGTCACCGATTACCAAACCCGCCTTTTCAGCAGGTCCTCCGGACGTAATTTTCGTGATAAAAATGCGGCCATGGGCCTCTTCGGCATTGATTCCCAACCAGGGTCTGGGTGCCTTGCGAGAACGGCCCGCCGTCTTCAGATCGGAGAGGATTGGGGGAAGAAGATCGATGGGGACGAAAATATTACAAGGGATTGAACCCAGTCCAGGGAGGGTCAATTGGCTGAACAAAGACCCAATTCCTAACAAATGACCATCCGGGTTGATCAGCGCTGCCCCACCAAAATTGGTATAAGCCGGGGCCGTAAAGATGGCCTCATCCAGAAGATATTCCCAATAACCTGCAAACTCTTTGCGACTGATGACGCGACCTGCTGCGGCTTCGTCTTTTCCCCCGTAACCAGCAATCAGTACAGGATCTCCCACTTTGACTGATGAGGACTGCCCCAGCTTGAGAGGTGTCACGTCCAGAGGCTTTTCGGTTCTTAGAAGACCGAAACCCGTGTTGTAGTCATACCCTACAAATGAGGCACGGATCGTCTTTCCATCAATCCCTGTCACTTCGATGGTCTCTGCTTCTACGATAAGGTAGCCAATGGTGAGAATCAAACCTTCTGAATCGATGACGACACCACTGCCTTCTCGTTCTGTCCCAAGGGTGTCCGCTGTGTGGGCCTCCTTTGGAATGACCGATCGTATCTTCACGACTGCCTTGAGGATCTCCTCAGCGGTTTGGTCCGCGTAAACTGAAACATTCCACCCCATTAACATCACCAGGATGATCCCAATCCATCTTTTTTTCATTGATCACCTCCGTTCGAAAATCGAACAATGGTCAACGGATATAAGTCGTTTTTTCTTTTAAGTCTTTCCGAGGTGTTGGAGGAATCGAACCTATTGGTTTTCCAAGGCAGATCAACGCCAGGGGCATTTTTTCAGGGACGATGCCGAGAATCTCTCGGAGGGCTTTCTTGTCAAATAACGTATACCAGAGGCTGCTCAGCCCCAGGGCATAAGCGGCAAGATGCATGTTTTGGATAGCCGCTGCGCAGGCGGCCTGATAGCCCATCGGGCCTTCTTCTGTATATAGGTCCACGCCCGTCTTCTTGGGATCTCCAATCACGGCGATGATGACTGGTGCTGATCGCAAAAAGTCGAGCGAGTAAGACCCCAACCATTTCCAGCCGCTTTTCTCAAGAGCCCACGCTCGACATCTTTCCCCTTCGGAAGAGATCTTTTCCTTCACTTCCTGGTTGGTGATGACAATAAATTCCCAGGGCTGACTATTGAGTGGGGATGGTGCCCAGGTGCCTGCCTCCAAAATCTTCCCAACCGTGACCTCATCGATCGACTCCGGCAGAAAATTACGACAGCTTCGCCTCTCCTTCATTGCGGTAAAAAGATCCATTTTCCTCTTCCTTTCTTTTTGGGTTCCAATTCAGAATGATTCCAGGGGGAAACGGAATCCCCCGTTGAAATTTCTAACTGGGTTTGCATAAATCCGATATTAAAATAGGGTTGATCGAATTCTCTTTGCAGAGTTTCCGAAGGTTGAGATAGCACAAAGGGCATAGAAAAACCATGGCATCGACTTTCACCCTTTTTGCATCATCGATATTCCACTTTTTCACCAACGCTGCCCGTTCCTTATCGCGGGCCATGAGCGGAGCACCGCAGCATAACGCATGGATTCTTTCATATTTACGTGCAGGCCTTTCCACACCGAGGAGCTCAAAAATTTTATCGAGGTAGATATCCTTTCCTTGCGTGTAGCGTGAGGCACAGGGAGACTGGTAGGCAACCCGGATCGGAACTCTCTTGAGATGGTCTTTTCTCTTTTGCAACTCCCGATATAGGTATTCAAAAAGGTGAATCGGACGGAAAGGCACTTTCAAATGATATTCCTGGGCTAGAGTGGTCAGCATGGTGTAACAATCATCATGGAAACAGATGACCTCTTTTGCTCCCAGGGCAGCAAGATTATCGATAAATCGTTTTGCTTCCTTCTGAATCCAGCTTGGCTTGCCGAGATGGATATACCCGACCGTACAGAAATAGTTGGCACCTTCGACAATGGTCAAATCCTCGAAAAGGGGATTGTTCAAGGATTCTCGAACCATCTCCCCAACGATACACAGATTTAAAACAGGCATGCCTTCTTTACCTTTTTTGACCACGGTTGGCAGGCTATGAAGCCTGGCGAAATTTTGCATCGCTTCTTCGGGAATTCCTAAAGCACCTGTCTTCTCCTGGCGATCGTTGATCAGGTCAAAAGGATTGGCCTGTGTCGGACAGATAAGATTGCATGAGGCGCAGGTCACACAGAGACCGACCATGGGAGGTGTTTGCCCAGCAACAAGTTCCTTCATTTCCTGTTGGGCTCGCTCCAGGCTGTAATCGACGTAAGGACAAAACTCCAGGCACTTCCCGCAAAAGTCGCATTTTTCTTGATCAAACATGAATGCCTCCCGATTTTTTTGACATTATAAACGAATCATGCGAATTTTGTCACCTCTATCAACTTAACCTCTGTCATACTTCGGTGAGAACTAAAATTCCATTAGGACAGCGATCGCTGATACTTACTAAGGAGTCTATAATTGAAAAGACATATCGTTCTGAAAATCTCCCCTTACCCCTTTGCCAAAGAGGGGTAATTCCTCCCTTTACAAAAGGGAGGGGAGGAGGGATTTGGTCTTCAATGTCCATACAATTATGGACTGATTAGTAACAATGAGAATTTAGAAAAATCCACCGCCGGCCTTATCGACTTGATAAGGTTTTTGGTGATCTTCCTTTCGGATCTTTTCATTTCAAAAAGGTCAATTCAGACCTTTCGAATGAGATCGTCGATATCTGAAGAACGAAGATTCTTTAAAAAGAAATAGAGTAGGTCCGCTGTTCTCTCAACATCCGCCCATTTTACCAATTCCGCTGGCGAATGGCTATAGCGACGGGGGATATAGATTCCACCACATGGGATTCCTCTCTTGGAGGTATGAATGGTGGAGGCATCCGTCCAGGTCCGAAAAATATCCTTCTGATGAGGAATGTTGTTCCGGAGGGCTGTTTGAATCAACCTCTGACGAATTTTTTTTGAATAAATGGTTCCCCATCCCAAGGCGTTGACATCCATGGACCGTAGGACCGGTCCTTTTCCACATTCCGCCGTCGCCTGTTGGGGTGGGGTGATCGGATCAGAAGCAGGAACCGTATCAATGACAATGGCCATATCGGGTTCGAGTGTTTGAGCGGCTACCTTCGCACCTCGTGACCCTACTTCTTCTTGAACCGCGGCCACGAGAAATAATTGATAATCGATTTTCTTCGATTTTATCCTTTCAGCCAGGTCAATCAAAATGGCGCAACCCACTCGGTTATCAATGGCCTTGCTGATGATTGTCTCCTTCCCGATTTTTTGAAAATTGGGATGAAACACGATGGGATCACCAATTTCGATCCCCCACCTCTTGATTTCCTCTGCACTTCCTGCACCCAGATCAATCCATAGGTCTGAAAGGCTGATCGGGCGTTTCAGGTCCTCTGCTGTCAAAAGATGACGATTCTTCACTCCCACCACCCCTGTATAAATCCCTTTATCGCTACAAATGTCCACCTTTGTGCTGAGAAGCACTCTTTCGTCGATCATTCCATTTAAGTCAAAATAAAGATTTCCTTTTGGATCAATGTATTTCACGAGGAGACCCACTTCATCGGTATGGGCGCAGACCATGACCGATTTTTCGCCCTTCCCGATGGTTCCAATGACATTCCCCATCGAGTCCACCGAGACATCCGGAAGACTTCTTTTCAATTCTGCGACCATACATTCAATCACCTTTTCTTCAAATCCACTCCCCCCTGGAATGCCGGCAAGCTTTTCAAAGGTTTTTAACATTTTTTTCTCCCTCGATGGATGGGACGGTCAACTCAAACATTGACGTCACAAATGAAGCAGAAGAAAAATTTGATAAGCCACGACGACCGTATATAGGCAGCTGATCATGAGGATGACCCCTTTCACAAATCTGAATCGGCTGTGAAGGCATAGAAGAGCTATGGAGACGGAGACAATGGAAAATTTCCATATCCAAAATTCCGTTCCATAAAGATCGATGACCGAACGCACCACGGGGTTCGCCTCCCAACCTTTCAGGTCAAGAATCATCAATGTGAAAAAGGCATCTAAGATATTTAGGCCGACGATGAGGACCAGGACGAAGAACAGACTCGAACTATATTGATCGACATATCCTCCTTTTTGCTGTTCCGCCTTTCTTCGGATATCCTTTCTTCGACCATAGAAAGTGTATCGGCTCAGAGCAGGGGTGGGTTTTTCTCTTCGATCTTTTCCCAACCGCTTATCGGAAATTTCTTCCATCCATTGCATTTTAAACCCTGTGAAAGGGTATTTCAATGATCCCTATTTAATTATTTATAAAATTTGGTTAAGGGTTAAGATCATTTCTTCTTTTTGAGATAGATCCATAAATTGAATCCGCAAAGAAAAATAGTGAACAATAGAACGAGAAAACGTGAAAGCTCAATATAAACAATTTGTTCTATGTAATGGACGATGAATGAACCCGTATAGGTCAGGGAAGAGGCCTGTTTCGATCTCAACCAGACCTCCAGATGGGTGAGCGGGCAGTACCAATCCCGTACCTGAATGACAAAAGCGAAAGCCAGTCCAGCGAGATGGAAGATTTTGACGGGTTTATTTTTGGTCCCCCAAATGGCTCCGATGAATAGAAAAACGATCCAAAGGAAATGGATGACCACCACACCATCTGCAAGCATCTTGTAAATCATCGCTTTATCTAAACGCTATTTTCATTCTTTCCGTCGAATCTCTATCGGGGCAGCAGGGGCTACTTTCTCCTTGACCATCTGGAGTAATACAATCGAAGCAATCACTCCAATGCCCCCTAACACCTGCAGAGGAAACAATACTTCTCCCAAAACCACATAAGCAGTGATGCTTGCCACCACAGGTTCCCAGGTAGCGATGATGCTCGTTCGGGTCGCACGCATATATTCCATCCCTTTAAAATAGAGGCCAAAAGGAATGAGGGTGGAAAAGATGGCGATGTAGATAAAGGCGATCCACATTTTGAACGAATGATCCGCCGTCAAGATTTTGATCGGTGAAAAAAGGATCCAATATAGGACTGCACCAAATCCAAAACCATAGAGAATGAGCGTCCATGAGTCGTACCTCTTCAATCCTCTCTCCCCGAAGAGGGCATAGAACGTAAAGAAAAGGGAGGCAGCGATCCCGCTCATAATCCCGATTTTATTCAGACGCAAGAGATCGGTCTGATAACCGCCTACCACGAAATAGCATCCCGTGACGGCAAGGAAAAGGGCAGCGATTTTGGTTTTAGAGATGGGTTCTTTTTGAAAAATGAAGGCATAGAGAGAGACCCACACCGGTTGGATGTATTGGAGCAGAATGGCTGGTCCGACATGGATCTTACTGATGGTATAGTAATAAGTAAATTGCATTCCTGCCACTCCCACAAAACCTAAGATGATAAAGTAAGGGAGGTCCTTTAACGCAATGACCATCCGTTTTCGATCAAAAAAGAAGAGGATGACAGCAAGGGAGAGTGTTGCCAGAGTCAGTCTGATGAGAACCAGTTCAGCCGGAGGGAGTCCGACGATGAATAGGGATTTGGCCACCACACTCGAGATCCCCCAGAGGGTAGTTCCGGTCAGAATATAGAGGTAACCCCGGACTTCATCTTTCCTCATAAGTTTTCATACTGTCACAAAAATTGATTAAAAATCAACCCCAACTTACTTATTTTTCAATTTCCAAGTGCTTGTTTCACGCCAGGACCGTCATAAAGGAGGATCAATTCGGTATGGGTTCAGATTGGAGGAGGGGTTGACATCCGGTGCTTCATGGGGAATTGGCCTTTTGCCTCTTTTCTCATTCACTTCTTCTGGGTTCGTCTTTTAGTTTCCACGTGATCACAGAAGAAGGCTCCCCACCCATTCCGATAAACGCGGTATGGTTCTGACCCCTTTGAAGGTTAGCCATGGTGCGGATTTTCAGGTCGTAATCCTTCAATTTGGACATCCGTTTCTCTAATTCTTCAATTCTGGTTGCAAATAATTGAAGATGGGCCTTTTGGGTGAGGGACTCATGGCGCAGTTGATTTAGAAAAAGGTTTTTCTTTCTAACCTGGATGTAATCGCACAGACAAAACATCACCGCCAACTGGAAAAAGGCGAGAAGGTAGATAAAAATTTTAAATGTTTCTTTTTTGATCCTCAGATTCCTGACCCCGAAAGTCGTATGACCGACGATGAGAATATTAAAATAGTCTTTGTCCATCTTCGCTCCTGATCGCGTCTCTTCTCAAAAGGGGATCGTCAGGGCGGACCCTTTTTCAAGAGAGGGAGTGGCGTTCATCTCAAAAAACATTTGCCCGCGCAAGGGGTGAAAAGAAAAACGGATTCCCATGAATAATTCTTTATATAACTCATCTCTTTTTAATTGGAGAAGTTTAAAGGTTTCCAGGATTCTTCTTTCCTCAACGTATTTATTGTCAGGTGGAGATGAGCCACCGAAAGACGGGGCCATATTCGAATGGAATGATTTGGCTTCAACCCGGCTATGAATATTTAAGATTTTTTCTCCCCAGCCATTTTTTGAAAATAAATAGGGGGGATCTAATTTCTCAAAATTTTCTGTCAAACGGTTCTTTCTTTTTTCTTCGATGATCTTTAAAAAGTTTAATTTCGCATCGTCAAAATCCCACCACCTGTCTTTCCATGAAAGGTTAGGTTGGAATTCGGGTGTGAGGTTTTTCGATCTTTGAATAAAACCCTTTAGCACTCCTTTTTCCTGCAACACCACTTTATTTTTATTCACTTTTATTAATATTTCTCGATTTGACTCATGATTTATTAATTTGACCGATTCTGCAAAAACTGGAAAGGGGGTTATTCCAAAAGTGAACAACAATAACAAAATTGATGAAATCTTATTGCCCATGATTCTTCGACCGCTTCAAGGGATTGGATGGAAATGATGGATAAATCAGCCTTTATTTCATCTTAAGGATTTTGTCTAAAAGGGAATTATCCTTTCCATTAAATCATCAGCAATTTAAATGCCAAACATCGGTATTTGGACAATGGCAAAAATGGAGTCAGTTAGGTTATTTTGAAATCGGGGACGAGCCATGATTTGATAAACAAAGGGAAATATTTTTATAGACAGAGGCGTTAAATTTTTGTTATATAAAAGGAAATTTAATTCTATTTTGGGAGAGAGGGCATGTTCCTTACCGCCAGTCCAGAAGAGATCAAGCAAGGGAAATTAACGGATATCTATTTCGTTAGGACGATGCAAGTCCTCAAAGCAAAGAAAATAGAGAGAAGGGTAAAAGCTGAATTTATTGCGAAACGCTTTCCAGAAGATTATGGGTGGGGAGTTTTGGCGGGAATTGAAGAGGCCGCGCAATTGCTGAAAGACCTGAAGGTCCGTGTCAGGGCGATGAAGGAGGGGACGGTCTTTCGAGCTTTCGAACCCGTGATGGAGATCGAAGGGAGGTACACGGATTTTGGTCTTTTTGAAACCTCACTGTTAGGGCTCCTCTGTCAAGCGTCAGGAGTCGCCACCAAAGCTGCTCGCTGCAAAAAGGCGGCAGGAGAGCGAAGGGTCATTAGTTTTGGTGCCAGGCGAATCCATCCGATTATCGCTCCCATGATCGAGCGTAACGCCTTCATCGGTGGCTGTGATGGAGTATCGGTGGTGAAAAACGCTGAGATAATCGGCGAAGAACCTTCGGGCACCATGCCCCATGCTCTGATTTTGATGGTGGGAGATACGGTGGAAGCCACCAAAGCCTTTGATGAGGTCATCCATCCCAATATCAAACGAGTTTCCCTCATTGATACCTTTAATGACGAAAAGATAGAAGCGATCCGGGTCGCTGAAGCCCTCGGAAAGAAACTCTTTGGGATCCGGCTGGACACCCCCAGCTCAAGGCGTGGAGATTTTCAGAAGATCATTGAGGAGATTCGCTGGGAGCTGAGTTTAAGAGGATTCGGACACGTCAAGATCTATATCAGCGGAGGATTGGATGAGAGACGGATCCTCGCTCTGAACCCTGTGGTGGACGCCTATGGTGTAGGAACATCCATCACCAATGCACGGGTGATCGACTTCGCCATGGATATTGTCGAGATAGATGGGAAACCTTTAGCGAAAAGGGGGAAAATGTCAGGTTCAAAAAGCGTTTTCCGATGCTCGAAATGTCTACAGGATAAAATGATTCCTTTCCAGCAGCGCCGAGGCCCATTTCCCACTTTATCGAAAAAATGTTCATGTGGCGGTCAATTTAAAGAGCTTCTCACCCCCTTCATTCGAAATGGAAAGATCCTCTCGGACTTTCCCAAACCACAGGCCATACGAAAATATGTTCTGAAGCAGCTTCCTCACTTTGATCTTTAAATACCGCTTGACCAGGAGTCGGGGTCCGCTCTGCCCAGAGATAGGAACGAAGATATGAAAGAAGCCATGCTTTATCATCCCTTAAAGGATGGAAAGGTGCAATGTATTCTTTGCAACCATCGATGCGTCATCCCTCCTACTAAAAGAGGGATCTGTGGGGTCAGGGAAAACCAGGAGGGAAAGCTTTACAGCCTTGTTTACGGCCGTGCGATCTCCCTCAACGTTGACCCGATTGAAAAGAAACCTCTCTTTCACGTCTTTCCTGGATCGACCTCTTTCTCCATCGCTACGGTTGGTTGCAATTTTCGATGTCTCCAATGTCAAAATTATGAGATCTCACAAATGCCAAGGGATCAGGAGGGCCGGATCGAAGGTTCCAGCCTCGCCCCCTCTAAAATTGTTTCTTTGGCAAAACAATATCGATGCCGTTCCATCTCCTATACGTATACAGAGCCGACCATCTATTTTGAATACGCCTACGACACGGCTCGCCAAGCTCACGAAGAGGGGATAAAAAATATTTTCGTCACCAATGGCTATATGACCGAGGAGGCGCTGAAGACGATTCAGCCCTATTTAGATGCAGCGAATGTTGATTTAAAAAGTTTTCGAGAAAAATTTTATAAAGAAGTGTGTGGGGCCACCTTGAAGCCGGTTTTGGAAAATCTCAAATGGATGAGAGAAATGGGCATCTGGGTAGAGATCACCACCCTCGTGATTCCGACATGGAACGACTCGGACCAAGAATGGGAAGAGATGGCACAATTCATCCTTTCTTTAGGGGCGGAGGTGCCCTGGCATCTCTCTGCTTTTTATCCTACTTATAAGATGGTGACCCCGCCAAGGACATCTCCCTCTTTACTCCATCACGCCAGGGAGATCGGCCTCAAGGCAGGACTTCGATATGTCTATTGTGGGAATATTCCTGGTGAGGAGGGGGAGGATACGTTCTGCCCCTCTTGTCACCGCAAAGTGATAGAGCGGGTCGGGTTTCGGGTGACCCAAAATGACATCAGGAATGGAAGGTGCCGTCACTGCCATGGAACCTTGGACGGCATATGGGATTAAATGGATTTGCATGTCGTATTAATTTTTAATAGGACGTCATCGGGTGGGATGGACTCAGAGTAATAATCGGAAGATGATCTGGACCATCGGAGGGGGCAAGGGAGGAAGCGGGAAGAGTTTTATCACCGCCAATCTTGGGATTTGCCTTTCACGGTTAGGGATTCGGGTCATCCTTATTGATGCTGACTTAGGGGGTGCCAACCTTCATACGTTTCTGGGGATTTCACCCCCAGCGATCACCCTCGCTGATTTTATCAAGAGAAGAGTTTCCCATCTTCACGAAGTACTCATCCCCACCACTGTACCCAACCTCCAACTCTTAACGGGGGCACAGGATCTGTTAAATGCCATGGACGCCAAAAGTGTTCAGAAGCGAAAACTGGTCCGCTCGATTCAACACCTGGAGAGCGACATGATCCTGGTGGATTTAGGAGCAGGCAACTCCGTCAGTGTCTTGGATTTCTTTTTGATGTCAGATGGGGGGATTTTGATCGTGACGCCTGAGCCGACCTCGGTGGAAAACACCTATCGATTTCTCAAAAGCGCTTTTTATCGGAGGTTGAGACAGATGGTGTCTTCTCCTTCGGTGAAGGCCGTCATTGAAGGAGCGATGGATCGGAAGAATGAGATGGGAATCCAAAACCCTTATGATCTCATCAAAGCGGTGAGGCGGATCGATCAAACCGAGGCGGATCGTATCATTGAAGAAGCAGAGGCTTTCCGGCCCAACCTGATTCTCAACCAAGTCCGTTCCAAGAAAGATATTGAGATTGGATTTTCGATTCGAAGCGCCTGCCTAAAATATTTTGGGATTCACCTTCATTATTTGGGCTATGTGGTCTATGATCAGGATGTGAGCAATTCGATTCGCAGACGTCGGCCCCTGGTTCTGGAAAATGCCCGATCCAGGGCGGCTCAATGTATCATGGAGATCACTTCGAAATTAGCGAACCGTCCTTAAAAAGTTCGTCATCGCCGACGATTTAGACATGAAATCGATAAAAGACCAGACTTACTATGAGATCTTGGAGATCAGCCCAACCGCTTCGGATAAAGAGATCCAGAGAGCGTATGAGCATGCCAAAGAGACGTTTCACGCTGATTCACTGGCGGTTTATTCTCTCTTTTCTGAAGAAGAGGTCAAAGAAATACAATCCGCCATTGAAGAAGCCTATCGGGTTCTCATGGACGGGGTATTACGGAAGAGTTACGACCAGTCTCACTTCCAATCCGTTGGGGGGGCCCTCCCTGAAAAGCCGTTAGAGGTTCAGGGGGATATCAGAGAAAAAAGACCCTCCCTATCTTTTACAGGAATTTCCTTTCAGCCCGATGAGGAACTTTATCGCGGGAAGACCCTGAAACAGATCCGGGAAAGAATGGGCGTGGAACTTCCCCTCATCTCCAAGGAGACGAAGATCAGCTTAAAGGTGTTAGAGTGGATTGAGGAGGAGGCCCTCGAAAAACTACCCGCCTTGGTATACCTCAAAGGTTTTTTGAAAGGCTATGCTCAATCCCTCGGATTGAACCCACAAAAAGTGGTGGAAGGCTATCTTCGTCTGATCGAGGAGTCTAAAAGGAAATAAAGTTGCCTCAGACACGTTGGGGTTTAGGGTTTCTCGGAGATGATGGCTCCTATTTTGGAATGGATCTGTTGAGCCACCGTGAGATTAAATCCGGTGATCCTTTCTCGAATTTTCCCTTCCCGATCAATGAGGAAAAGGGTTGGTATGGACGTCACTCGATAGGCTCTCGCCACGTCTTCTGGGGTCATCACAATCGGGTAAGGGATCTCCATGGACTTGGCAAAGTGGCGGACCACCATTTCTCCCCCCTTATCGATACTCATCCCAATGATCTCAAACTCGTTTTCTCGATACGTCCGATAAAGCTGAACGAGGTGCGGAATCGATTCGCGACAGGGACTACACCACGTTGCCCAGAAGTCGAGGAGCACCACTTTCCCTCGAAGACGGGAGAGAGTGATCTCCTGATCATTAAGAGCCTTGAGGGAAAAATCCGAAGCCCAATCGGTTAACGGTTTCTTCTCTTGAGCGCACTGGGGAAGAAAAAATGTCCATCCTAAACATAAACCGAAGAGCAATGCGCTCCTGAGTAAAAACCGTTGACCATGAGCACCCATCTTCATTCTATCGATTCGTCACGGGGGAGTGCCTTATAGCGCTTTTTCAATCAAGGACTTTAAGCGAGCCTTTGGAACTGCACCCACAATTTGGTCAAGAACTTTTCCACCTTTGAAAAGAATCAACGTGGGAATGCCCCTCACCCCATATTGACTGGGCGTCGAAGGGCTCTCATCCACATTCAACTTGGTGACCTTGACCTTGCCCAAAAACTCCTTGGCGAGTTCTTCAACCATTGGACTGATACTTCGACAGGGACCACACCACGTGGCCCAGAAATCAACCAGTACGGGAAGATCCGAATTGAGAACCTCGGCTGCAAAATTTTTATCGTTGACATGAACCAAACTCGATTCTTCTCCCATTTTTTACTCCTTTGTGCTTCATCAAATAGGTTTTCATTGTAACCGATGACAATGGATTTTGCCATCCTCCCCTTCGGGGGAGGACAGGTTCAAAAGCTCAAATCATATTGAACCAGGAACCGCAAGATTCGAAATCCCCTCAAACTTGAGAGACCATCGGTCTTGATGATTTTTCTTAGAGTCTTCTTTCCAAGACGTAATTGGCCAAGGCGAAAAGGGCCTTTTTCTCTCTCGATTCAGGGAAGAGACGAAGATGGGCCGTTGCGTTTTCGATATATCTCTTTGCCTTCTCCCATGCGTAATGGTTTCCCCCGTATCGTTCAATCATCTCCACCACTTGGAAAAAGTCATCCCTTGAAATGGGTTTGGACTCCACGATGCGACGAATCCATCGTTCTTCCTCTTGGTGACATCGACGAAGTGCAAAGATGAGGGGAAGGGTGATTTTACCATCCTGGAGGTCAATCCCAATCTTTTTGCCAAATGCCTCCTCGTTGGAAGTATAATCGAGATAGTCATCAATGATCTGAAAGGCGATGCCGACATTCAATCCAAATTCGGTCAATGCTTTTTCCTTATCGTCTGATACATTTCCAAGGATGGCGCCGATCTGTGTGGCAGCGGAGATAAGCGAAGCGGTTTTGCGAGTGACGATCGAAAGATAATCCTCCTCTGTCAGGGAGAGGTCGTTCGTTCGGATCAATTCCTCCAATTCTCCTTCTGCCATCGTGGTGGTCGCTTTGGACATGACCTGAAGGATTTTCCAATTTTCACTCTTTACCAGGAGGGAAAAGCATTTGGTGAAAAGGAAATCTCCGACCAACACACTTGCCTCATTCCCCCATTTGGAGTTGGCCGAGTCCATTCCCCTTCGTAAGTCCGCTCTGTCCACGACGTCGTCGTGGAGAAGCGTCGCCGTATGGATAAATTCAACAAGGCTGGCCATTGAAATATGAAGATCTCCATCATATCCGCATAATTTGGCCGAAAGGAGGAGGAGTTTTGCTCGGATTCTTTTTCCCCCGCTCAAAAGAAGGTATTCCCCAATAACAGAAATGATCGGAACACTCGATTCTAAGTTCTTCCGGAACTCTTGATCCACTTTTTCCAAATCCCCTCCGATGCATTCGTGAACGGTTTCAAGTGAAGAGATCGGTTCTTTCAGGAGGGTTTGGGAGCGACTAATCGAATCCATATCAAAAAATTAATATCCCATTCATCGGACATTGTCAAAAATATTTTATATTTTTCCGAAGAGGGTAATCCCCCAGTTATGGGTTATGCCCTCCATCGTCCCGACAGGAAGGCTTTCGAAAATCTTGGGATACGGGTTGGAATATTATCTTTCATGGTAAGGCTGGGTTCACTGATGGAATGGAGTCGTGAGACAGGCTAAATGATCCGATCGACCGAAGAAGAAAAAGTCGAGGGACCATGCTCCCCGTGAAGGAAAAGAGGGCTCATGAGTTTTAGTTCTACGCCGCTGTCCTTGATCGATTCGGTAAGAATCCATTTCGCCTCCTCTCTGACTAAAGGATGCACGAATTGCAATCGCTTTGGCTCCAACTTGACACGCCTCAAGGCCACCAAGAGATCGACGGTTCTCAAGGCCGGGAAGATCATATAACATCTCCCTTTTGGAGGGAGCAGATAGGAAGCGATGGAGAGGAGATCTTCCAGTGTCCCTTTCATCTCATGACGGGCGACGGCTTTTTCCAAGGAGGGATTGATCCGGCCGGTCTGATATTTTCGGTAAGGCGGATTAGAGAGGACCACATTAAAAGAACCCGGGGGGAACATGTCTCTTAATGCTCGATAGTCCTTCCTCAGGATGGAAATCCGATCTTCAAGACGATTCAATGTTACATTTTTTTTTGCGCAATCAGCCAATCCCTTCTGGATCTCAACCCCGATTATTGAACGGGCTTCCGTGGTTTGGGATAACAATAAAGGTAAAATGCCGCACCCTGTTCCCAGGTCGATGACGTTTTCATTTTTGCGAATTTTGATGAATTGACTGAGGAGGATAGCATCGGCCGAGAATCGATAGCCCTTCTTCGTTTGAACGATTTGGAGCCTCCCATCAAAAAAAGTATCTAATGTTTCATCAGGCAATCGAACGAGGCTCATCGATTCATTTCCCCAATGGTTGCATAACCGATATCGGTCGCAGCTACCTTTCAACTTTCATCATCCAGTCCATTCATCCGATTTGAATGAAACAGGCTGTTTCCCTGTTAGTGAATCTACGATAGTTATTACTAAGGAGTCCATAATTGAAAAGACATCGGATTCTGAAAATCTCCCCTCACCCCTCTTTGCCAAAGAGGTGCAATTCCTCCCTTTTGCAAAGGGAGGTTAGGAGGGATTTTACCTAAAATGTCCATACAATTATGGACTGATTAATAAGATGATGATTTCCTGTTTTTTTATCCTACTGTTCAAGGAACCGTGACTTCGTGCCATAATTATCATAGAAAGTAATTCGCTGTCAATTTGGTATCACATCAAAGCATTTTGATTAGCGGTCCAATAGATTCCCTCGGCCATTTTGCTTGAATGGAAAGGTTAAAATTTGTTCAAAAATATGAAGGAATTGAACAAAAACTATCCACCCCGATATCGTAGGACAACGAAAATCTCTCTAAAAATAATTAAAATGATGAATATTTTTAAGTAATTATTGAAGGGAGATTAAGGATTGGTATAGATATTGCTTTATAATTTCCTTGACAAAATATTGATAAAACGCTAATTTTTAACAAAAATTTATTTATTGAAGCCCATCAACTCGTTTCCAGACAGGAGGAGGTAATTATGAGAAGATTGATAGGTATTTCCTTAGCCACGATTTTAATGCTCTCTGTCCTTTTCATTCTCCCGGGGTTTACACAAGGGACAAAAGAATCCGATGATTTGTATACCATCAAAAAAGGGGATACGTTATGGGATATCTCGGCAAAGTTTTTGAAAGATCCTTTTCTTTGGCCAAAACTGTGGCAAAGGAATCCCTATATTACTAATCCCCATTGGATTTATCCTGGAAATCCCATCCGTCTCTCCACGTTAGAGCCAATCAAGAAGGAAGAACCAAAGCCCGAACCCAAAGAGGTGGTGGCAGAGAAACCCAAAGAGGCGGCAAAGGAGCCAGAGATCAAGAAAGAAGAGCCTCCTCCAGTGATTGAAAAGAAACCGGAGATCGTTGCAGAGGCGAAACCTGAACCCATCAAAGTTGAGGAAAAAATTTTTGGATTTCCTGACATCCGGTCTGCTGGGTTCATGAGCGATATGGATTTTAAAGGGATCGGTGTCGTTTTAGAGAGCAAGGAAGGCAAGAATCTGATGTCTGGAGACGATATCATCTATTTAGCCTTTAAGACATCGGGATCCGTTTTAATCGGCGATAAATATACCATCTTCCGTGCCTCCGAAGAGATAAAACATCCGGTCACTGAGAAAAGGGTTGGAAGAAGGTATAATGTCATTGGAAATGTCCAGATCATTGACCAACATGGCCATTTCTTTACAGCAAAGATCATCGAATCTTTTGATGCCGTGCAAAAAGGAGACCTGATCCAGCCGTATTCCAAGGCGAAGATGGAGGGCGTTATAGGAAAATAGGACTTTCCAATTAGGGTCAGATCCTTTTTGGAATTTGGCGATGCAGTTTGATGAAAGGCTTTAGGGATTTTCTTTTATCTCCGGAGCCTTTTTTATTATCCCGCCCCACTTCAGTGAGCGGATCATCACTCCCCTTAGGACCCTTATGGCCGGAAATATTTTTTATTGGCTCGCTTTAAGCCTTATCCCAGGTATTGGAAGCGTCCTTTTTAGACGGCTTTTAGACCGATTTGGGACACCCGAGGCGGTCTTTCGTGCTCCGGCTAAGGAGTTATTAAAAATCGAAGGATTGGGAGCCAAGGTGACGGGGGAAATCCAAAAAGGTCCATCTGAAAAAGCGGTAAAACGGGAGCTCTCTTTATTGGAGAAGGTGGGCGGGAAGATCATGACGTTTCAAGATAGTGACTACCCTAAGCGACTGAAGGAGATTTACGATCCTCCAGCATTGCTCTACATGAGAGGAGAATTGAAAAGTAGAGATGAATTAGCCATCGCCCTCGTCGGAAGCCGGAAGACCTCTCCCTATGGAAGATGGTTCACCGAAAAAATAGGCCAAGACCTCGCCCGTCATGGAATCACCATCGTCAGCGGGATGGCAAGAGGTATCGATTCCGTCGCTCACCAAGGTGCCCTTCAAGGAGGGGGAAGGACGATTGCCGTGTTGGGTTGTGGCATCGATGTCATTTATCCTTCTGAAAATCGAAATCTCTTTTACCAAATTATAGAACAAGGGGCTGTCCTTTCCGAATTTCCAATGGGAACGCCTCCCGAGGGAGGACATTTCCCGAGACGAAATCGGATCATCAGTGGCCTTTCGATCGGTGTGGTCATTGTCCAAGCGAGCTCAGAGAGCGGATCGCTCATCACCGCTGGGTACGCCTTAGAGCAAGGGAGGGAGGTCTTTGCCGTTCCTGGAAATGTCGGAGCCGAGGGGAGCCGTGGTACGAATCGGTTGATCAAGGAAGGGGCGAAGCTGGTCGAATCCACCGAAGATATCCTTGAAGAGATACTCCCTTCATGGGAAAAGGAAAAAGAGGTCATCTCCCAAACGCCCATTCCTGACCTCGACGGAGAGGAGAAGCTCCTTTATCACCTTTTAGGGGATACTCCATTGCATATCGATGCTCTGATTCGAGAGAGCCAATTGGATCCGGGCAGGGTCTCCAGTCTTCTTTTGAATTTGGAATTGAAAGGGTTGATCTGCCAATGGCCCGGGAAATGTTTCAGCAAAAAAATGTGACGAAATAAAAATTATGAGTTATGAATGAGGAAAAAAGTACTGAGAAAAGAGGAATAGAGAAGAAGATGTCCAAAGGATTAGTGGTCGTCGAATCTCCAGCGAAGGTGAAGACCCTTGAAAAGTTTTTAGGGGGAGAATATCTCATCAAGGCTTCGGTGGGCCATATCAAAGACCTTCCGGATGACGAATTGGGAGTGGATCTCGAAAACAATTTTCAACCCCTCTATGTCACGATTTCTGGAAAAGGGAAGATCATTCGGGAATTGAAGAAGGCCAGTAAAGAGGTGAAGAATATTTATCTTGGGCCAGACCCGGATCGGGAAGGGGAGGCGATTGCATGGCACATTGCCGAAGAGATTGGGAATGGGAACAAGAATATCTATCGAGTGCTCTTCAATGAGATCACTCAAAAGGCGGTCGTGGATGCTCTTCGCCACCCTGGAAAATTACAGCAATCCAAATATGAAGCTCAGCAAGCAAGGCGGATCTTAGATCGTTTGGTCGGCTATCAGGTCAGTCCCATTCTCTGGGAAAAGGTCCGACGGGGATTGAGTGCAGGGCGAGTCCAATCGGTTGCCGTTCGAATCATCTGTGAACGAGAAAGAGAGATTCAACATTTTGTCCCTGAGGAATATTGGAGCCTTACGGCAACGCTCAAGGGGAAAGACTCCTCCCTCTCCTTTGATGCGAAATTGAACAAATGGAAAGGGAAAAAGGTGAAGATGGTCAACGAGGTAGACGCCTTGGCCATTAAGAAATCCCTCGAGAGCGTTCCCTATTCTGTTTTGAAGATAGTCCAGCAAGAAAAACAGCGTCACCCCCTTCCCCCTTTCATCACGAGTCGGCTTCAGCAGGAGGCCTTTCGAAAACTTTCGTTCCCCGCACAAAAGACCATGTGGATTGCTCAGAAATTGTATGAAGGGGTAGATCTCGGTAACATGGGTACGGTAGGGTTGATCACCTACATGAGAACCGATTCGGTTCGAACCTCTACGGAAGCAATTCAACAGGCCAGAAGGTGGATTAAAGATCGTTTTGGAGAAGCATATCTTCCTCCCAAACCCAATGTCTACAAAAGTCGGCGAGGAGCTCAGGAGGCCCATGAAGCGATTCGTCCGACTTCGATTGAATTTGAACCCGATCGGATCAAAGATTTTTTAGACAAAGATCAGAAGGCGCTTTATAAATTGATTTGGGATCGGTTCGTCGCCTCTCAGATGCCTTCCGCTAAGTTTTTACAGACGACGGCAGAGATTAAGGCGGACGACGCCATTTTCGTCGCAACAGGCTCGGTTCCTGTTTTCTCCGGTTTCATGGCCCTTTATACGGAAGGGGAGGACAACCGAGAAAATGGAGATCAAGAAAAGGCCCTGCCGCCCTTGTCGGAAGGGGAAGTCCTGGAGCTCTTAGCCCTTACACCAAAACAGCATTTCACCCAGCCACCCTATCGATTCTCCGAAGCCACGCTTATCCGGGAACTGGAAGAGCGAGGAATTGGTAGACCGTCCACGTATGCAACCATTTTAAGCACGATCAAGGAGAAGGGATACGTCGGGTTTGAAAAAGGGAAGTTTTTCCCAACTGAACTGGGATTCGTGGTGAACGATCTCCTGGTCGTCAATTTCCCGGATATCTTCGATGTCGAATTCACCGCTCAAATGGAAGAGAATTTAGATAAGATCGAGGAGGGAGAGAGAGATTGGGTCGAAACATTAAAAGAGTTCTATCTCCCTTTCCAAAAAGATTTAGAGATGGCCAAAGTCTCCATGAGGGATGTAAAACGAGAAATGATCCCCACCGAGGCCACTTGTGAGCGGTGCGGGTCGAAGATGGTAAAACGTTGGGGGAAGAGAGGTTACTTCTTGGCCTGTTCCAGTTATCCTAAATGTCGATTTACAAGGGAAGTGGAAGGAAACGGAGAGAATCAGAGGGAGACCGAGGCAAAATGTACTAAATGCGGAAGTCCGATGGTCATCAAGAATGGAAAGTTTGGAAGATTTCTCGCCTGTTCCAATTACCCGACCTGCAAATGGACTCAGCCTTTAGACACCGGCGTCCGATGTCCTCAGGAGGGCTGTCAGGGCACCCTTGTGGAGAGAAGGACCCGTAAGGGAAGAACCTTTTACAGCTGTACCCATTACCCCCGTTGTACTTATGCCTTATGGGATAAGCCCATCCCCGAAAAATGTCCTCAGTGCGGTTTTCCCTTCTTGGTAGAAAAACAAGGGAAGGGGGGAACCCTCCAACGCTGCCCTAAAAAAGAGTGTGGGTATCGCCACTCAGAATGACCCTGTCCGATAGCGTCGCTTACCCTCAAGAATTTTTTTCTGTGTAAATCGATGCTGCATCCATTGGAAAGGGAAATAGACAAACCGGTTGATTAAGGTCGGAGAGTAATCCCAATGAAATCGTTTCCAGACGGAAGGGAAGGAATAAAAATCCTTCCAGGCCTTTTTCCAACCTTCTCGGAGGACCTGCCTCGTCATTTTCTTCGGGAGAAAGTGAGGAGCCGAATCCTCCGGGTTTTTTAATAACCACCATTGATCTTGAACCAAGCGTCCTTCCTTTTTGATGCGATGATAATAGGTTGTCTCCGGATAAGGAGTGAGAATCATAAAGATAGCTAAGAAGAGCTTTGTTTGAATGGAGAAAGAAACCGTCTCTTCAAAGACCGAAGGATCATCCTCGTCAAACCCAAAGACAAAGGATCCACAGATGGCAATGCCGTGGCGGTGCAAGGTATCAATGATTTCGCAGTACTCAGAGGGGTCGTTCTGAAACTTTTTAGAGGCCACTAAGTTTTTTTTTGAAAGCGATTCAAACCCGATGAAGAGGCTGGTGCAGCCACTTTTTGCCAACAATTCCACATTCTCGATCGCCTTCAGCCCTGATAGGGAGGCTTGTCCGAACCATTTTTTCTTCAAGGGAATGAGGGCGTTCAGCAACTCCTTTGAGTAGAGATGATTTCCAATGATATTATCGTCATTGAACATCACCCATCGATGACGCAAACGTCGCACCTCTTCCACCACATCTGAAATGGGCCTGAAGCGATAGGTCTCTCCAAAGAATTTCTGGACAGAACAGAATTCACAATGATAGGGACATCCGCGAGTGGCTTGAATCACATCCACAGGGAGGTATCCCCTTCGGGGGAGAATATCTCGCCGAGGTATTGGGAGGCTGGACAAAGCCGTGTAGCCCGGCTGGTGGTAAAAGGGCTTCAGATAACCCCCTTTGGCATCTTCAATGAGCTGTGGCCATATCTCTTCAGCCTCGCCTATGACGACGGAATCAGCATGGGTTTTAGCTTCTTCCGGGAGGGCTGTGGGATGGATCCC
The DNA here is from genome assembly GCA_013388645.1 of Syntrophaceae bacterium. Lineage (GTDB taxonomy): Bacteria > Desulfobacterota > BSN033 > BSN033 > UBA1163 > UBA1163. Next base: position 20,579 of record JACAEV010000118.1, read on the forward strand.
ACCGAGCACAACGGGAATCCCTTTTTTACGATAGGCGTCCGCAATTTCGTAGGCCCTCAGAGCGGTTTTCGTTAAAACCGTTATTCCCACCAAATCCACCTGTTTTAAGTCTTGATCTACATCGATGGGAGTGAGAAGGTCATCGGTGAAGGAGATGTCTGCATCCTTCGGCAAGAGGGCTGCCAGAATCGGGAGGGAAAGGTTAGGAATGCGGGCATTTTCTTCAACGGCTGGGACGATGAGTTCAATCTTCATCTTTTTAAAATCGTTTTATTCCGCCCCTTTCATTGATCTCTAAATTAGCCTCATCCATTACCCCATAAACTTATTTAACTCTACCAATCTTCTATGAGATTGTCAAAATTTCAATTTGCAAAAGAAGCGGATAACTCATAAGATAAGAATGTCATGGAACCCATCGCTATCATCGGCGCAGGGCTGGCCGGCAGTGAAGCGGCTTGGCAGATTGCCAAGAGAGGAGGGGAGGTGACTCTCTATGAGATGAAACCAGACGTCTATTCCCCCTCCCACCGTACCCCTTTTTTCGCAGAATTGGTCTGTAGCAACTCTTTTAAGTCAGAATCCATAGAGAATGCCTCAGGAATTTTGAAAGAAGAGATGGGTCAGTTGGGATCCCTGATCTTAGAAGTAGCCAAAGCGACCCGGGTTCCAGCAGGGGGGGCATTAGCTGTAGATCGGAAGAATTTTTCAAGAGAGATCACTCAAATTTTGGAACGGTTGGACAATGTAAATGTCATTCGCAAAGAGGTTTCTTCTATTCCACCTGACGGGATCACCATTGTCGCAACCGGCCCTTTAACTTCGGAGACCTTCGCCAAGGAAATTCAAACAGTGACGGGGTCCCGTCATCTTTTTTTTTACGATGCCATCTCACCCATCGTCGCTGCCGATACGATCAATTTTCAGAAGGTCTTCCGATGTTCTCGGTATCGAAAAGGGGGAGAGGACTACCTCAATTGCCCGATGGATGAAGAAGCGTACCATCAATTTGTGGAGGCACTGAATCGAGCGGAGAGAATGCCGGTCCGGTCATTTGAAAAAAGGTATCTCTTTGAAGGATGTCTTCCCATTGAAGAGATGGCAGATCGGGGAAAAGACACCCTTGCCTATGGGCCCCTCAAACCAGTTGGCCTTATTGATCCTAAGACGGGAAGGCAACCCTTTGCCGTGGTTCAATTGAGGCAGGAAGATCAATTCGGTACGCTTTACAATCTGGTCGGTTTTCAAACTCGATTAAAGCATGAGGACCAGAAAAGAGTCTTTCGAATGATTCCCGGCCTGGAGCATGCGACCTTTGTTCGGTTGGGTTCTATCCATCGCAATACCTTTATCGATTCTCCTCGGTTACTGGAGGCGTCCCTCCAGTTGAGGCATCGTCCGAACCTCTTTTTTGCTGGACAGATCACAGGGGTTGAAGGGTATATGGAATCCACCGCTATGGGATTATTATCAGGAATCAACGCTTATCGGTCTGCCAATGGCATGTCCACCGTTGTCCCCCCCCGGTCGACCGCCATCGGTGCATTGATCTATTATATCACTCAGTGCCCTTCATTTCCCTTTCAACCGATGAACATCAATTTTGGTCTTTTCCCTCCGCTCCCCGGCAGAGGCAAGGGGAGGGCGAAACGGCTCCTCTTGGCAGAGCGGGCATTGAAGGAGATGTCGAAATGGAGAAAAGACGTCGAAGGATAGGGAACCGAGAAGGAAACCCTGAAGAAAGAACGACAGGTCAAAGAAGTTGTTTTCGATGTGGGAAAGAACTTCGACCGGGAGGCCTATTTTACCTGTTTCAAATTAAGGTGATTTCAGGTTTTGATGAAATATTGATGGAACCCACCGGAGAGATCGATCAGCAACTCCATCAGCTCCTTGAGCAGGTTCAACATTGTGATCCAAAGGAATTGGAGAGAGAGGTCTATGAAGAGATGACCCTGATCGTTTGTAAGGGTTGCCGGGATCGGTTGGTCGATGACCTTCGATACTCTCGTGAAGGGCCTTTTCAAATTCGGAAAGATCCTGAACCGACCCTCCATTGAATGGTTTTTTTATCCACCTGCCCAGAAGATCATGGGCTTCGCCCGTGGGGCTCCATGGACCATCGGTCCTCACCTCATCAGCTGGGAATGGAAGCCCCTTCCAAAACCCTTCCCCAAAAATCACTTGACAAAAAATCTCCATTATGGTTTATTAGTTCAACTAAATCAATTGAAGTAGAAGAATGGATAAGCAGACCCTTTCCTTAAAGAAGCTGACCCACGCAATCCTGAAGAACGGATCGAGAGAGATGACCGGTCGATCTCGGGGTATCCGAATTCGAGAAGCGGTTGAGAAGATCTTAAGTGAAGAGAAAGGAACCCTTCGCATCGTTCTCGATTTCTCAGGGATGGGGCCCATTGATTTTTCTTGGGCGGATGAGGTCGTCGCCAAAATGATCTCTCGGCTATGGAGTGGTGAATATGGAGAAAAGTTTCTCATTCTGAAGAACCTCAATCCCTCTCAGGCCGAGAACATCGGCGTGGCCTTAGAGAGGAAAAAGTTAGCTGTCTTGACCATCGGACCAGAGGGATGGCGAATCATCGGTTCCCTGAACAATTATTTAATCCACACCTTGAACCAGGTGATGAAGAGAAGGCAGCTCACGCTGAGGGAATTATCTGAGGAAGAAGGAATTGAGATGAACACGAGCGGAACCCGACTTCTTAATCTATATAAGAAGCGGTTGGTGGTGCGAGTGGAGGGGCCCATGGTGGGAAAGGACGATTTTCATCGGGGAAGGCCCTACATTTATCAATCCCTTCTTTCATAGAGGAATTTCATGGCAGAATTGAGAAGAGAGCCCGTTACGCGAATGTGGGTGGTGGTCACCACTGATCATCCAAAAGGTCCATCGGATTACCTCCCCTTCAAGCCCCCCTATCGTCCTCAAGAGCCAGAGGGTCCTTGTCCTTTCTGCCCGGGCAATGAAGGGATGACCCCTCGGGAGATTTTTTCTTTAAAAGGGGAAAAAGAGGGATGGTCCGTTCGAGTCATTCCCAATAAATTTCCCTTCTTTCATATCGAAGGGGACTTTGACCGAAGGCCAGAGGGGATGTATGACGTCATGGAAGCCATTGGTGCCCATGAGATCGTTGTCGAGAACCCCGCGCACCAAACCACTCTGGCCACCATGGAGCCCAAACAGATTAAGAAAATCCTTTTGGCGTATAAGGAAAGGTTGATCGATTTAGAGAGAGACCGTCGGTTCCGGCAATTTCTCATTATGAAAAATTATCCTGGGATCTTCAATCGACATCCTCACTCCCATATCTTGGCTATGCCGGTCGTCCCCAAGAGGATTGATGAAGAGATTTGGGGGGCGTCCGATTACTTCCAACGCAAGGAACGTTGCATTTTCTGCGATATCATCAAAGAAGAAATATCGATGAAGAAAAGGGTTATTTTAGAGACAGTCCATTTTTTAATCTTCTCCCCTTTTGCTTCGCGTTACCCCTTTGAAACGTGGATCATCCCAAAAGTTCATGCCTCTGATTTTCATCACATCGGGGAAGAGGAAATGGAGGATCTTTCTGTGGGGATTCAATCCCTCTTTCATTCTTTCGAGACACTTCTTTCAGACCCCCCTTACAGTCTGACCTTCCATACTTCTCCGATTCAGGATCGACTCCATCGATTACATTATCACTGGCATATCGAGACGCGATTGCGGATTGGATTGAGAGAAGGGTTTGAATGGGGGACAGGTTTTTTTGTCAATCCCACTCCTCCGGAAGAGGCCGCCCATTATTTAAGAGGGGTTGGCTAATCGGTGAAGAGCGTAGAGTATAAAGAATGACGTTCGATTTGAAAAAACCGAATCCGTTCAAAGGGCGGCCTTTCGAGACCAGAAAAAAGAGAAGGAGGTGGTTTCTTTTTATCGGGTTTTTTCCCTTCGGCCTTTTCCTTTTGACCTATTTCTTTTTCTTTCCTCCTTCATCTCCTCCCCCCCCTCCCTCGGAGGTTTTTCCATTAGAGACATCGCCTGCTCAAGACCCTCCCCTGAATACCATCGAAGGAGGGATCAAGGAAAGGTCTACCCTTTTCAAATCCCTCCTGGAAAAAAACATCCCGCTCCAATGGATCGATTTGATCATCTCCAAATTAAAACCCTTGGTCAATTTTAAGAAAATCAAAGGCGGAACTTACCAGTTGATCACCGATGTAAAAGGGGAGTTGGTGAAGTTTATTTATGAGGTCAATCCGACAGAGATCTATGAAATTGAAAGGGATCCGCAAGGCTATACGGCCAAAAAAAAGGGAGTGATTTTAGAGACCCGTCTGGTCAAGGTGATGGGGGAGATCCGTTCTTCCCTCTTTGAGGCCATAGAGGCGGCCGGAGAACAGGATGGATTGACCATTGCCTTTGCAGATATTTTGGCGTGGGAGATCGATTTTTATAAAGACGTCCGGGAGGGAGATCGATTTAAATTGTTAGTGGAGAAAGTCTATAAAGGAGACCAGTTCATCCAATACGGGGCGATCCATGCGGTGGAGTATCGGAGGGGTGAAAAAGTGATTCGAGGGATACGGTATCGGGATGATTTTTATAATGAAAAGGGGATTTCCCTAAGGGCACCCTTTTTAAAAGCCCCTCTTCGATTTAATCGGATCAGTTCGACGTTCAGTCGGGCACGGAATCATCCTATTCTGGGAGGGGTGCGTCCCCATTATGGGATCGATTATGCCGCTCCCCTCGGGACACCTGTTTGGGCGGTGGCAGATGGAACCGTCACCTTTTGCGGATGGAATGGGGGGTACGGAAAGCAGGTGATCCTGAGGCATAAGAACGGGTATACGACCCATTATGGGCATCTCTCCGCTTACGGCCCCGGGATTAAGATGGGAGTGGGAGTTCAACAGAAACAGATCATCGGGTATGTGGGGTCGACTGGCCTTTCCACCGGACCTCACTTGGACTATCGATTGGCCAAGGATCAGCTATTCCGAAACCCTTTGAGAGAGACTTTTCCGACCGGCTCTCCCATTGTAAAAAGTGAAATGGGAACATTTCAAATGAAAAAAGAGGAGATGCTGGCGTGGCTCGAGGGGGAAACGGTTTATTCGAAAAAGATAGAAGGGGGTGGCCAAATCCATTGAGGGGTGGGATGAGGTGACCATGGAAAAGAAGAAAAAGATCCTGATCGTGGACGATGAGCGGGATATCGTCAAGGCGTTATTAATTCGACTTCAAGCAGCCGGATACCATGTGGTCACCGCCTTTGATGGGGCACAGGGTGTGTTCATGGCTCACAAAGAAAAACCTGATCTGATCATCCTTGATATCCGAATGCCGGCTGGAGATGGATTTAGCGTGGCACAGAGATTGAAGCGATCCACCCATACGTTTACCATTCCGGTCATTTTTTTAACGGGCAGCCCTGAAAAAGAAGTAGAGGAGAGGGCATTTGCCATGGGAGCCCGATTCTATATCAAGAAACCTTATGATCCCGAGGAATTGTTAGATGCGGTGAAAAGGGCCTTGGAAGAAGAGTCGGACACCCCTTTAAAATTAGAGGATGAAGATTAGCCGGTCATGTTGAAAGAAGATTTTATCATTCAATCCCATCTCCGCAAAATGTTGATCCGTAGCAACATCAATTATTCAAAGATGGACTTCGGGACGGTGAAGGGTGTGGTCTACCTTCGTGGACTTTTCCAGGTTGCTTCTCACCCTGCGGTGGGAGAAGAAGAGCAGGAAAGGGAATATGTCGTCCGGACGCTCTATGTCTTTGAGAAGAAGATCAAAAGCCTCCCAGGCGTCACGGACGTCATTTTTCAGTTCCTCAATTGGAGAAAGGATAAAGGGCAATGGGTTCCAGTCGAAATTGAGAAAAAGGAAAAAGAGGATGAAAAAAAGAGAGGATCCGACGTATCAGCTAATTTTGAGTGAGATCGAAAGAGAGGTTCAGATCCACCCCGATTATGCCGATCTCCAAAATCATTTTGGTCTTTTATGGATGGTCGGGGGGGAAATGAAAAAGGCAGAGAAGCATTTTTTAGAAGCCCTCCGATTGAACCCAACGTATCGAGAAGCCAATTTCAACTTGGGGTGTCTCTACCTGGAGATGAAACGATGGGAGGAGGCGAAAAAAATTTTCCTCTCCGAAGCGAGGAGGTTTCCGAAGGATGGTTTTCTGCAACATGTCTTAGCCATCCTATTTCTTCAAGCTGGAAAGAAGAAAGAAGCCACGGCTCGAATTTTTAGGGTCATTTCACATCACCCCTTCTATCGAGAATTTTATCAAAAGAAAGGGTCATGGCAGAAAGGGAAGATGATTCTCGATCTTAAGGCGGAAAGGGTTTTAAAAAAGATTTCCTCGAATTACTTCCATGGCCAATATCACAATTTCATTGGCCTCTGTCTGGCCAGGAAAGGGAAATCCGCGCAAGCGGTCAAAGAGCTTCGAAAAGCGGCAAGATTAAAACCTGATGAAATGATTTTCCATGCAAATTTAGGAACTGTCTATTACTATCAGGGAGCTTACTCCAGGGCGGTTCGGGAATATCGAAAGGCCTTGAAAATCGATCCCACCTATGGGATGGGGTATGCGCAACTCAGTTATGCCCTGGGTCTCATGTCCCGTACTCCAGAGGCCATCCGTTATATGAAAAAAGCCGTCCAACTCAATCCTCGATATGCCGATCTCCATTACAACTTAGCTCTTCTTTACAGCGATCGAAAGCGATACGGAGAAGCGGTCTCTGAATTAAAAAAGGCTCTTCAGATCAACCCGGAATACCTCTTTGCGAGAATCAATTTGGGGGTTCTCTATGAGGATCAGAAGAAATGGAAAGAGGCGAGAAGGGAATACCGAAGAATTCTTCAGATCACCCCAGATGATGAACATATTCGAAGACGGTTAGAAAGAATTTCCTAACCAAGAGGAAAACCACCATGGCGACCTCCCCTATCCAAAAGACATCGGGGGTTCAGTCCACCTTGGTGATCCATCAAGGGGCTTTAGGGGATTTCATTCTCGCATTGCCCGCTCTCAAAACGCTTCGCATGAGTTTCCCCCAGGCGAAGCCGGTGATCTTAGGATACCCGAGAATTCTGGAGTTGGTTGAGAAACGATTTTATGCCGAGGAAACCCTTTCCATCGACCGAAGAGGGATGACCCCTCTCTTTAATCAGGGAGGATCGTTGGATGTCGGTTTATCTCAATTTTTTAAGGGATTTGATCTCGTCGTCGTCTTCGGGAGAGATGGAGGAGGGACGTTGGTGAGTAATTTGAGAAGAGTCTGTCAAGGCCAAATTCTTTCTATCCATTCTTTCCCACCTTGGGAGGAAAGGGTTCATTTGACCGACTATCTCCTCACCCAATTGGCACAGTATGGGTTTTCCATTTCTGAACCGTATCCGAAACTCCATTTGAAAGAATCAGATCGAGAATGGGCAAGGGATTTCTGGAAGAGCATGGGTGTAACTCCGGAAGAGCGAGCAAAGGTGATCGTCCTCCATCCGGGAAGCGGAAGTAAGAAAAAAGTCTGGCCATTAGATCGATTTCTTAGCCTCGCCCATAGGCTCCAGGATCATCTCGGTTCAAAATTCCTGATCGTCTTCGGACCGGCTGAAGGGAAAGAAACTCAAAAGATCTTTGAGGGGATGGACCCCACCACGTTTATCTTGGCAAAAGGTCTCACCCTTCTTCAGTTAGCCTCCGTGATGGAAGGATGCTGGTTCTTCATCGGTAATGATTCTGGCATCTCTCATTTAGCCGCTGCCATGGGACTTTCGACCTTGGTGATCTTTGGGCCGACGGATGAAAAAGTCTGGTCACCTCGGGGAGAAAAGACGGCTGTGGTTCGAAGGGGGGTTCCATGTTCTCCCTGCCCCCCAGAACGATTTTTTCACTGTACGGAGTTTGAGTGTCTAAATGGAATTCAGATGGAAGAGGTGTTACGTGGGTTGGAGCCATTAGGAGTTCACATTCAATCTTGAAAAAGGAGGAGAAGATGGAAGAGAAGAAAGTGGGGGAAATCATCAAATATTTTGGAAAGATTAGTGTTGCAGCTATCCGCTTGTCGGAAGGATCATTAAAAGTTGGGGATACGATTCACATTGTCGGACATACGACGGATGTCACGCAAGTGATCGATTCCATGCAGATTGAGAATAAGAATGTTCAGGAGGCCGGCCCGGGTGCCGATATCGGGGTAAAAATTCAGGGTAAGGCGAGGGAGCACGACATCGTCTATAAAGTCGTTGGATGAACCGCTTGAGAGAGAAACAGGCATTTATCCTTCCCTTTCCATAAAGGACCAAGATTTTTTGGATAAGAATGATGGGCGATGGCGAGGCCTCCGAATGGGGGAGAAGGGTGGTTTTCAGAAAGATCGGAGCCCAAGGGGAACGTGAATGTCAAAATTGTAATAAGGAGAAAGGCTTCCTTTCACAAACTCTACCATTCTGTATAGATTGTTTGAGATCCGGGAAGGAGACCCTTCGACCCTTTATTGAGAAGGCTCACCATCGCTCACGGGAGCCGTTCCAGTTAGTGCCCTCACCGCCACGAAATAAGTTTGGTATTTCTTGCCAGATCTGTGTCAATCAATGTGAAATTTCAGAAGGGGCATGGGGGTATTGTGGCCTCAGAACGCAAAGAGAAGGGGTACTCGAAGGAACTTCTTCCGAAAAGGGGAACGTGAGTTGGTATTATGATCCGCTCCCGACGAATTGCGTGGCCGACTGGGTTTGTCCGGGCGGGACAGGAACAGGATATCCTCAATTTGCTTTTACCTCCGGTCCGGAATATGGCTTTAAAAATTTAGCCGTATTTTACCATGGATGCTCTTTTGATTGTCTTTTCTGCCAGAATTGGAACCATCGAGAAATGCTATGGAATCCTCGGAGAACCACTCCTGACGAGCTGGCTCAAGCCGTCGATGAGAAGACCAGTTGCATTTGCTATTTTGGTGGAGATCCTACGCCACAACTCCCACACGCCCTTCAAGCCTCTAAAAAAGCGATCAAAAAAACAAAGGGTAGAATCCTCCGAATTTGTTGGGAGACCAATGGTTCGATGAATCCAAAATTTTTGGAGGAAATGGTTGACCTTTCCCTGACCTCAGGTGGATGTATCAAATTCGATATCAAAGCTTGGAACGATTCCCTCCATTTTGCCCTTTGCGGTGTCTCCAATGAAAGGACAAAGAGAAATTTTGAAGAGGTCGCCTCTTGGACGAAAGAGAGACCCGAACCACCTCTTTTAATTGCCAGCACACTGCTGATCCCAGGTTATATGGATGAGGAAGAAGTGAGAGGCATCTCGAAATGGATTGCCTCCCTGAATCCAGAGATCCCTTATGCGTTGTTGGCATTTTATCCTCAATTCTTTTTTAAAGATTTGCCCGTGACCTCAAGGAAGTTTGCTTTCCGCTGTCAGGAGGTGGCTGAAGGAGAAGGACTCCGAAGAGTGAGGGTTGGAAATATGCATTTACTATGAATGGCCATCATGAGATACAAGAGATAAATGATAGAGGTACGGTTCGTGTGTCGTGTTTCCGGACACGGTAGACGGACACGGGTGCGATTCTTGAGTTTAAATATGAGGTTCATCGCTGATTTTCATATCCATTCTAAATTCAGCCGCGCCACCAGCAAGGAGATGGAGGTGGAGACCCTTGCCCCCTGGGCAAAGAAAAAGGGGATTACCCTTCTCGGAACGGGAGACTTTACTCATCCGACTTATTTTGCAGAGCTACGATCAAAATTAGAACCTTTGGGGAATGGTCTCTTCAAGTTGAAAAAGGGAGATCAGGGAGTTCAATATATATTGACGACCGAGGTGTGTAATATCTATACCCAGACCGGAAAGGTGAGGCGAATCCACCACCTCATTTTTGCTCCCAGTTTTGAAGTGGTAGAGGTCATTCGTTCTAAATTGGGAAATCTCGGTAAACTCTCTTCAGATGGGAGACCCATTTTCAGTTTCACTGCAAAAGAATTAGCAAAAATGATTTTAGACATCTCAACGGATTGTTTGATTATTCCTGCCCACGCCTGGACCCCCTGGTTTTCGATCTTTGGTGCCAATTCAGGGTTCGATTCCATTGAGGAGTGTTTTGGAGAGATGTCGCCCTATATCTATGCGATCGAGACAGGCCTCTCTTCCGATCCCGAAATGAACTGGAGATGGTCAGCCCTGGATTCCTTGACTCTCCTCTCTAATTCAGACGCTCATTCCCCAAACCGATTGGGAAGGGAGGCCAATGTCTTCGATTGCTCCTTGGATTATCGTGAGATCACAGACACGATTCGACATAAAGATCGGAAGAGACTTCTCTTCACCATTGAATTCTTTCCGGAGGAAGGAAAATATCATTATGATGGTCACCGCCCCTGTGGGGTGATCACCTCTCCTTCTCAAACGAAGGCCAACCAATACCTCTGCCCAAAATGTCATAAAAAGCTAACCGTGGGTGTGATGCATCGAGTAGAGGAACTGGCCGACCGTCCAGAGGGGTTTATTCCCAAGAACGCCATCCCTTCCATTCACCTTATCCCATTAGAAGAAATCATTGCAGAAGCATTAAGGGTTCGGGTGGGAACAAAGGCAGTGGAGTCGGAGTATGAACGATTGGTTGAAAGAGGAGGTTCCGAATTTAGGATTCTCCTTGAAGTTACTCCTGATGAATTGGCTTCATTTGTTCCGCCCAATATCTTGGAAGGAATTGTCCGAATGAGACAAGGAAAGGTTTCCATTATTCCCGGGCATGACGGTGTTTATGGGAAGATTAATCTTTTCCCCGAGAGGCAAGAAGGGGGGGAATCCAAAGAGCAGCTAAAATTGTTTTAGGCTTAGGTTAAGGCCAAGGTTAAGGATAAGCATTACTTGACCTCAGCCTCAACCTAAACCTGAGAATTGTTAAAATTGGAGGAGGGAAATGGATAAAGAGATAAGGGAGAAGATGGTCCTGGTGTGTCAGAGCTTAATCAAGATGTTGGAAGTGGTTTTTGATGGGTTTCGAAGACCTACCGAAAAATCTTTTCAAGAAGCGAGCGAGATTAAAGATAAGGTTCTCCACTATTCCTCAGAGTTAACCAGTTTTGTTATTTCAAAGACCCCCTTGAGTGAAAAAGGGAGGGAATGGGCGAAACCTTATCTCTCGATGACCTCGAGCTTCGATCGCATGACTTACAATATGGAAGGCATTTTGGACCGGTTAAGAATCAAAGCGGAGAACCATATCCTCTTTAGTGATCGGGCTGTAAAGGAAATCAATGATGTCTTCCAGGAAGCCAGAAGGCTTTTAGAAAACCTTCCGGATTTGATTCTTACCTCTAATAAGCTCCTTGCCCAACGAATCGAAGAGGAGGGAAAGGCGATGTTTAAAATTGCAAATGGGTATTCTGAAGAACATGAGGAGAGATTAATCCAGGGAATTTGTGTCCCCAAATCCTCGCCGATTTATTTAGGCATCATCGAATCTCTTAAAGGGGTCATTGGCCATACGTTGGAAATAAGTGAAAAGATTATCTCCCTTTCACAGAAATCTTGATCAGGGTTAGCCGCGATCGTCCAGGAATCTTTGCTGGTCTCTTCTCAAAAGCGAAAATCATGAGAGGGGACGCTTATAAATTATTGGTTTGACAATTTGATTTTTTTATATTAGAAATGAATTGTTATTCAAAAAATGAATAATTATTCCGAAGAAGGAAAAGAAATATGGAAGCACAAAGAATAGGCCGTAAAGAAAGAGAGTATCTGGCTCATCGTGAGGAGATCCTCTCATCCGCTGAAAAGGTGTTTGCCGCAAAGGGATTCTTTTCTACCACTATGAGCGATATCGCACAGGAAGCAGAATTTGGGACAGGGACACTGTATAAATATTTTAAGTCAAAAGAAGAACTCTATTTCACCCTCATCGACGAAAAGATAGAAGAGATCAACCATCTGGTCCAAGCCGAATTGTCCCAAAAAACCTCTTCCATCGAGAGGATCAAAAAAGTGTTAGGCCTTCAATTTGATTTCGTCGAAAGAAACCGAGATTTTTTTAGAATCTATATTTCAGAACGAAACCGTTTTGAGTGGACCATCAAAGATGATTTGGGTAAAGGGACTCATGAAAAGATGGTTGCCTATATCCATCTCCTCGCTGAGGTGATGAACCAAGGGATTAAAGCCAAGGAGTTTAAGCCCTTGGATCCCATGGATTTAGCGCATGCCTTCGTGGGGATGGTTAACTCTTTTGTCTTCGAGTGGCTGATCAGTCGCGACACCTATCCACTCATTTCAAAGTTGGATACGGTTCTGGAAATCTTTTTGGGTGGGGCGAAACGTATGGAAAGGAGGAGATAAATCGATGAGAATCAAAGGGTTAGTCGGATTCATATTAGGGACGATGATTCTTACAGGGTTTTCTTTCGCACAGGAAGCTCAAAAACCTCTTACCTTGGAAGAGAGCGTGAAAATCGCAATGGAACGAAGTCTGAATCTCCATTCTGCCACCTTGGGAGTGGTGGGATCGGAATTCAGACGCAAAGAAGCCATTACGAATTTCCTTCCTTGGTGGACGGGGCAATATGGTTTTACCCGATATAACACACCCTCCACCATCGGAACGACATCCATTCCGTCTCCCGGGGGAGGGACGACGACCACCCCTTTAATGAGCAGAGATATTTATCTTTTTAATACGACTTTGAATCAACCCCTCTTTACAGGAGGATTGAATTTAGCAAATTATCGTGCAGCGAAATTAGGGGTAGATCTTTCGAAAGAGAATGTCGAGACGGTTAAACGCGATTTAGTACTTCAAGTGCGGGTGGGGTACTTCAATATCTTGAAGGCTGAAAAGTTTTTGGACGTGGCCAAACAAACGGTCAGACAATTTGAGGCTCAACTTGAAGTGACCAAAGCCTTTTTTGAAGTGGGCATTGTTCCCAAAAATGATGTCCTCCAGGCCGAAGTGCGACTGGCCAATGCGCGACAGGGGTTGGTGAAGGCAGAGAACGATTTGATTGCCGCCAGGGCATCCTTCAACATCTTGCTCAGAAGGGAGATTCATACTCCCGTAGAGGTCGTCGATATTCTTTCGTACCAACCCTTTCCAATGGGCTTTGAGGAGTCTCTTGAAGAAGCACTCCGACAGAGGTCAGAGATAAAGTTTGCCCAATTAGTCATCGAACAGGCAAAGGAAAATGTGAAGGTTTCAAAAAGTGGATTTTTCCCAACGCTCAGCCTCTCAGGGAACTATACTCGATTGTCCGAAGAACCGAATCTCAATGGAGATATGAAAAACGAAAAATGGACGGTGCAAGCGTTGGCAACGTTCACCCTCTGGAATTGGGGAAATACCGCTTTAAAAGTTGGGGAGAGTAAAGTCAAGGTCATGCAAGCTGAGGATTCAAAAAAACAGCTCATCGAATCCATTACTTTGGAAGTGAAGAATGACTATCTCAATCTCCTGGTCGCCGAGAAGAATATCAAAGTGGCAGAGACGGCCATTGAGCAGGCGGAGGAAAATTTAAGGATGAATGAGGAACGATATAAATATCAGGTGGCAACCCAGACCGACGTCCTCGATGCGGTGGTCTTACTGGCACAGACTCGAGTGAACTATTATGGTGCTTTGAGTGATTTCAATATTGCCAAGGCGCAGTTAGAGCGTTCCATGGGAAGGATGTATCCATAAAAAGTTAAGGGTGTTGAGTGACGAGTGACGAGTGATGAGTGATGAGTGAACAAAGATAAATGGATGCCCTTGAGGAGTAGTATCATGAATATGAAATATTCCTGGTTCGTAATCCTATTGTTCGGCGTTGCGATATGGGGATGTGGTTCAAAAGGATCGAATCCTTCCCCCACCTCTTCGAATTCTCCTCCCGCCCTCTCCGATGAAAAGAAAGTCGAAGCCGTCGAAGTGATCCCGAGACCCGTCTCCTATAGCGTTTCAGCGGTGGGTAGTTTAAAAACGATGGAAGATGTCACCATCAGTCCTAAAAAGGCGGGGATCATTCATAAGATTTTTGTCAAAGAGGGGGATCGGGTCAAAAAAGGTCAGATTCTGATTCAATTGGATGATGTGGATGCCAAGCTTCAGGTGGAGAGAGCAGAGGCGAATGTCCAACAGGCGGAGGCCTCCTTAGAGACGAGCCGAGTGACCCTCATTCGATATCAGAGGCTCCTCGAATCAAAAGTCATCCCACAACAGACCTATGACGACCTCGCCCTCAAGGTGAAACTGGATGAAGCGAAATTGTCTTTGGCAAAGGCAGAATTAAATTTAGCCAAACAGAATCTTCTGGATCATCAAATCCTGTCTCCCATAGACGGTGTCATGAATGTTAAGATCGCTGCCCTTGGAGAGCACGTCAATGTGGCCCCGAAAGATGAGATCATGAAAATTGTTCAGATGGATCCTCTCGAACTCGAATTCTATGTCCCTGAAAATTTAGTAGGGAAAATCTATGTTGGGAGCAAAATTGAGTTCACCTTGAAGGCTTTTTCTGAGGAGAAATATTTTGCCATTCTCCGTTTTATCAGTTCCACCGCAGACCCTGCCACTCGTAATGTGAAGATGAAGGCATTGGTTCAAAATCCCAACTACCGATTGAAACCGGGGTTCTTTGCCGAGGTCTTTCTTCAGACTGGAGGAAATCCGGCTGCCCTGATCATTCCGGAATCCGCGATGTTCAGCCAAGAGGGGAAATTTTTCATCTATTCGGTACAAGATGGAATCGCCCAACGAAAAGAAGTGGAGACAGGCGTTCGATTTGATGGAAAGGTGGAGATCCTCAAGGGGATTCAAAAAGGAGAGTGGGTGGTCACCGCCGGCCAGGAACAGTTAAGCCACGGGATGAAAATCCAGGTCGTTAAAAAATAGCATGACATTTAAAATTCGAATGTCACATCGTCTATTAGTCGGATAGTCTTAAGACATCTCTCCTCTCAGACCATACGACTAAATGACTATTTCACTTTGTTGATCAGGAGTCAGTATGTTCCTTTCCGATACTTCTGTTAAACGGCCTGTGTTTGCCACCATCATCACGTTGGCACTCATTTTTTTCGGAATCCTCGGATATCAGCGGGTGGGAATCGATCTCTATCCTCAGGTTGATTTTCCGATGGTTACGATCACGACCACTCTGTTCGGCGCTGCGCCAGAGGTCATGGATACCGATGTGACAGATCCGATCGAAGAACAGGTCAATACCATCGAAGGCGTGAAGCATATCACTTCGACGAGCGGTTACGGGTTTTCTCAGATTGTGGTCGAGTTTGAACTCTATCGGGATATTGACTCAGCCGTACAAGATGTCAGGGCAAAGGTCGATGTGGCAAAGAGGAAGTTGCCTACTGACATCGATCCCCCGATCATCGACAAGCTCGATATTAATGCCAGGCCCATTCTCTGGCTTGCCGTGACGGGCAATCAACCCCTTCAGAGATTGGGGATGTTGGCCGATGAGGTTTTAAGGCCCCAACTGGAGTCCATCAAAGGCGTTGGATCCATTATGTTAGGGGGCTTCGTAAAAAGGGAAATTAGACTTTGGCTTGATGGAAATAAGTTAGAAGCGCACCGATTGACCTCCAACGATGTCTCCAGATCCCTCATCGCCCAAAATATTGAGCTTCCAGGGGGAATGGTTGAGAGCGTTGATCGGGAGTTCACTATTAGGAATTTGGGGGAACTGAGAAACATTGAGGAATTTAACAACTTAATTATCACCTATCAGAATGGAGCCCCTGTTCGATTAAAGGATGTGGGGTGGGCGGAAGATGGGACCGAACCGGTCCGAACCATTTCCCGATCTGATCGGATCCCTGCAGTGGGAATGGGAGTCATTCCCCGTTCAGGAGCCAATGTGGTGGAGGTAGCACGTGGCGTAAAAGCGAAGTTAACCGAGATCAAAAAATCCCTACCCCAAGGCATAGATATCCGAATATCTACGGACACCTCTCAATTCATCGAGGAAGCCATTGTCGATGTCCAGTATGATGTTTTTTTTGGAGGACTTCTTGCAGCAGGGGTCATGTTTATTTTTCTCTTGAGTGTTCGAAGTACGTTGATCACCGCCATCTCCATCCCTATCTCTTTGATCACCAGTTTCGGCATTATGTATCTCATGGGTTTTACCCGTAACTACATGACCATGCTTGCTCTTTCGATGATGGTGGGTGTGGTGATTGATGATACCATCATTGTCCTTGAAAATACTTATCGGCACATGGAAGAGGGGGCAGATCCCATGACCGCAGCAAAGGAGGGAACCTCCGAGATTGCCTTTGCCGCCATGGCAGCCACTTTCTCCATTGCTGCGGTCTTCATCCCTGTCGCTTTTATGGGAGGGCTCATTGGGCGATTTTTCTATCAATTTGGGGTGACCGTGGCTGCCTCTGTTATCGCTTCTCTGGTGATCGCTTTGATTCTGATCCCCATGCTCTGCTCCCGGTACCTGAAGGTAGAAGCGAGGCATGGTAAGGTCTACCGTTTCTTCGACCAATCTTATGGAAAGCTCGAGAATCGATACCAAGGTGCCCTGACATTCTGCTTAAGACACCGCTGGCTCGTCATTTTGATCTCTGTGTTAATATTTTTAGGAAGCATCGGAATCCTCATCAATCTCAAAAGGGAGTTTGTCCCCAAATCGGACGAGGGAAGGTTTATCGTTCGCTTAGAGACCTCTACGGGGTCAACCCTTCATTTTACAGATGAAAGATTACAGATGATGGAAGGCCTGGCTCTTTCTCTCCCTGAGACACAAGGGGTCTTTGTTGCCATCGGTATCGGAGACCGGAAAGAAGTCAATAAGGGCTTTGTCGTCATTTCCTTGAAAGACCGAAAGGAGAGAAGGCGATCTCAACAGCAAATCATGGAAGATATGCGAAAACAACTAAAGGGGATGCCCGGGTTGAAAGCCTATGTGGAGGAGATTACTCCCATTGCAACGGGTGGAAGA
Organism: Syntrophaceae bacterium; assembly: GCA_013388645.1. Taxonomy (GTDB): domain Bacteria; phylum Desulfobacterota; class BSN033; order BSN033; family UBA1163; genus UBA1163. Next base: position 37,548 of record JACAEV010000118.1, read on the forward strand.
AGAGGAGCTCCTCTTCAATTCGACATCAAAGGGCCTGAAATTGAAAAGTTGGAAACAATTTCCAACCAGATCGTCGAAGAAATGATGAAGAGTCCAGGTGTGGTGGATGTCAGTTCCGACCTCGAACTGACAAAGCCGGAGGTGAGGGTCCATATCGATCGGAATAAGGCGGCTGATTTAGGAGTTCAAGTGCGTGAGATATCGGGAGCTGTCCAGCAATTGGTCGGGGGTCAGGAAGTTTCAAAATTTAAGGATACCGAAAGGGCAAAACGCTACGATGTGAGGGTCCGATTAATCAGAGATCAGCGAATGAATCCAGAGGATATTTCTCAGATTTCTATTAGAACACCAAAAGGAGGTTTGATTAAGCTGGCCCAAGTCGTAAAAGTGGAAGAAGGGATTGGTCCCAATTTGATCAACCGGAAGGACAGACAGAGAAGTGCCACCATTTATGCAGATACGTCCGGAGGGAAAGTCTTAGGTGAGGCCATTGGAGAAGTGGAGGCTTTGGCGAAAAAGTATATACCCCTCGGTTACTCCCATGGGTTCACGGGTCAGGCAGAGGCGTTCAAAGAGTCCTTCCAATACCTCATTTTGGCTCTTCTCCAGGCCATTATCATTGTCTATATGGTTCTGGCCATTCAATTCAATAGTTTTCTTCATCCCCTTACCGTCATGCTGGCCTTGCCTTTAAGCATGGTTGGAGCATTGGGCGCCCTTTATGTGACAGGCGATACGATCTCCATTATCAGTATGATTGGCATGATTACTTTGACGGCTTTGGTAGTCAAAAATTCTATCCTTTTAGTCGATTACACGAATACCTTAAGAGAAAGAGGCGTGGAGAGAAATCAGGCTGTGCTTCAAGCTGCTCCCATTCGGTTAAGGCCCATCCTGATGACAGCCGTGACCACTATTTTAGGAGTCCTGCCAGTTGCATTGGGTTACAGCACCGGAGGTGAAGCCAGGGCAGGGATGGGAAGAGCAACCTTTGGTGGGATGTTCGCCTCGACCTTACTCACCCTTTTCATCGTTCCTGTTGCCTACACGCTGCTCGATGATCTTCAGAAAAAAATGAGCACCTTATTAAAAGGGAAGCGAAAATAACATAAAGAGCCTTCTAAGTAATGCTTCAGTGGCCCGAGACAATTTAGCGGCAGTCGGGTTTTTAAATTGGTTCATCGGCATAAAGTTTGCAGTAATTTTTATAATATAATTAAATCTTGGTTCATATAAACCTTTTATTATCAAAGGGTTTCAAAATAGGTTTCAGTTTTTTTACTTCAAAATTGATTGACAGAAGTGACAATCTATGGTAATTTTTTAGCCAATTTTTACAGAAGGAATTTAAATTCTATGAAGGCCGTCATCACTCTGATGATATTTTTTTGTCTCCTCTATTGGGACCCCGCCGCTTTCGCAGGGATTTATCGGTATGTGGATGAAAATGGAGTCATTCACTTTACCAATTGTCCAAGAGACCCCAAGTATAAACTTTACATTAGGGAAAATAAAGAAGACGTAGGAGAGGATATTCCATCTTCCTCCATTTCTTTTATTAAAGATTCTAACCAATATGACTCGCTGATTTCGGAGTTTTCAAAAAAATATCAGGTGGATTTCGCTTTGATTAAGGCGATCATTCGAGCCGAATCCGGATTTAATCCTTTTGCTGTTTCAAGAAAAGGGGCGAGGGGATTGATGCAATTGATGCCTGAGACAGCATTCCGGATGAATGTTTCGAATGTCTTTAACCCTAAAGAAAATATAGAAGGGGGAGTCCGTTATTTTAAATATCTTCTTTCCCTCTTTGATAATGATCTTCGGCTCTCTTTAGCGGCCTATAATGCCGGGGAAAACGTGGTGGGTGAGCTCCGTTCAATCCCTCCTTATCGAGAAACGATTGACTATGTCAAGAGAGTATTAAGCTATTATCAGTCCTACAGGCCCTAACGGTTCACATTTAAGATTTTAAATTTTAGATTTTTTCTATTCTCAATCTGCAATCTACATTCTGCAATTTGAAATCAGATCGCTCCTCATGGAAAAACTTAACCGGCAGCAGATACTCAACCTCCCTAATGGAATAACGATTCTCAGGATATTGGCCATTCCTGTTATTCTGTTGTTGCTGAACCCCGGACGGGACTACCAAATCTTCACGGCGTTTTTCTTCTTGGCAGCTGCGGTGACGGATTATATAGATGGTTATTTGGCTCGACGCAGAGGCATGATCACAACGCTTGGAAAGTTCCTGGACCCTCTAGCCGATAAACTTCTCATCGTCACTGCCCTCATCGCCCTTATTCCGACAAGAGGGATTCCTGTGTGGATGGTCGTCATCATCGTTGGAAGGGAAATCGCAGTGACCGGATTGAGGGGGATTGCGGTGTCGCAGGGGATCGTCATTGCGGCAAGCACTCTGGGAAAGTACAAAACGGTCTTCGAAGTTGCTTCTGTCTTCTGCGTGATCATGAAAGGCGGTTCACCTCACATTAATTTCTACAATATCGGAATGGTGCTTCTGTGGATCGCCATGGGGCTAGCTATCCTCTCCGGGTTCGAATACTTCAGGAAATTTCTAAAATCCATTATTGTTTAAATAGAAATCGTTTTCTCTCATTATCCCAATATTCCGCTTTTCCATTATTCCCATTTTCGTCTTTCCTATTGACATCAAAGCCCAAATCTTGTAATTTTTAATCATTGCGGATTATGCGGGAATAACTCAGCGGTAGAGTGCAACCTTGCCAAGGTTGAAGTCGCGGGTTCAAATCCCGTTTCCCGCTCCAGAAGGCGGCATAGCCAAGTGGTAAGGCGACGGTCTGCAAAACCGTTATTCACCGGTTCAAATCCGGTTGCCGCCTCCAAAAAAATCAAGGGGTTAGACAAATATTGTCTAACCCCTTTTTAATTGTCTCACAGCAAATCCTAATTAGGACAATCCTATGAAATTCCGGTATTCTCTTATGAATCGCCTGAGATCATCGAGTTTTGTTTGAAGAATTCTGTAAAGTTCTATATTATCAATATCCCCGTAAATATGAACGAATCTGTTTCTGAACCTCACCCTTTGCATTAGGGTCTGGGTAATCGGTTCTTCAGACAAACCTTGATATTCTCAATGATGTTTTCTTTTTCATGATCAACGATTCTGAAGTATCTATTATCCATAGATTAAAGGATACCAAGTCATTTAAAAGAAAGCAAGTTTAGAAAAAGTAATAAGGTTTTTTCATTGAGCCCTTAACCCTTATTTTGATAGAATAGGGTTATTGGGCTGACTCAACGTTGAGGTAGGTATGGAAGAAAAGGTCATTAAGAGGCTGAATAGATTAAAAAAGACAGGAGTGATGAAGGATTATGCCATAGGGGGTGCTCATGCAGTAGCCTATTATCTTGAACCAGTTAAAACCCTTGATTTGGATATCTTTGTGTTTGCAGAGTCAGATCAGGATTTTTACATCTTCCGGACCTATATCAAAAAGGCAGGTTTTAGAATGAGGGGCACTCATGTGATCATTGATGATATGCCTGTTCACTTTCTACGTGGTTCACTGCACCCATTTATTAATGAGGCAGTTAGAAAGGCAAAAAGGATTAGGGTGAAAAGTATTCCTACCAAGGTCCTCACTGCGGAATATCTGGTCGTTTCCCTTCTCATGGCTTTCCGGTTGAAAGACAAGATGGTGATCCCCGACCTATTAGAGCTGGTAGATATGGAAAGACTGAGAACAATCATAGAAAGGTTTAGTGATGAAGAAACTCCTCTGGATCAAAGATTACAAAGAATTTTGGAAAGTATTTAATCAAGAGAGGATGAGGGAAAGAAAGAAGTTAAGGTCTCTCTCTTTTAGAAAGAAACTTGAGATGATGAGAAAAAAATAGGATAGATTTTCTACGGACCTTTCAAAACAGATTTATTAGTGCCCACTTTTTCTCAACCCTTTAATTCCTCCCTCTTATACAGAGGCCTTCCGATATTTCTTTTGAAATATTTTATTGAAAGTCAATCTTTATCATGTGAAAATAATGTTACTTATTTCTGGCAGAGAGTGATTTTAAAGGAGGCCCTGGTAATAAAGAGTATTGAAAAAATGGATACCAAAGTGGGTGGAAACGTCAAACGCGAATGGATGTTG